>NZ_CP019630.1:2472500-2828750 GCF_001999245.1 Roseibium algicola
CACAGCAAAGACCGCCTGGTCTTCTCGCGATGTTCCCGTTTCAGCGGCGAGCCTTGCAGCTGCATCTGCAAGATCCGGGTCGCCGAATGGCGCGGGCGCAAAAGCAGGACGGTCGTAAGCAACGGGCGGTACCTCCGGATCGACAGGTCTGATCATCCGGATCGGCGACCGGCTGAAGCTTTCCGCTCCTCCTGCCAGAACAATGTCCGCCGCACCTGCCTCGATCAATCTTGCGCCCATGACGATCGCATCAAGTCCCGAGCAGCACTGCGTATCGATGGTGAGAGCGGGAACCGTTTGAGGCAACCCGGCGCGAAGCGCGGCAAGGCGGGCCGGATTGCCGCCGCCATAAAGAGCGTTGCCCAGAAAGACGCAGTCGACCTCTTCTGGCTCTATTCCGGCGTCAACGACAAGCTGTGCAAGAACGGGTGCGGCAAGCTCGTCGGTCTGAAACAAGGCAAGTGCGCCACCGCGCGGGCAAACCGCCGTCCGCCGTGCTGCTGCGATCACTGCCTTGCGTGTCTGCGTCACCCGCTGCCTCCGGTTTTCGCCAAATCGGCCACGACCTTCCGAATATCCGGCTTGCCCCCTGGCGTCAGCGGCATCTTTGCCCTGATGTGAATATGCCTCGGCACCTTGCCGGGTGCGAGACGTTCGCGGCAATGGCGCAGCAAGATCTGCTCTGCCCCCGCCAAAGACGCACCCAGCTCAACCACCGCCTCCAGCCGGTGACCGCGCACCTGATCCGGTAACCCTGCGACGACTGCAAGGGCGACGGCGGGATGGTCGGCCAATACGGCCTCAACCTCTTCCGGATAGACATTCAGCCCGGAAGTGATGACCATGCGGTTTTCCCGTCCTGTCAGAAACAGGAAGCCTCGCTCATCGAGAAAACCGTGATCGCCGACGGTGAGCCAACCGTCCCGCCAGAGCGTGTCCGGCGATGTGCCGCTTATATAGTGCGAAAACAGCAGTCCGCTCCGCACCCAGACCGGCCCGGCCCGGCCAGGGGCAGCGGGGGACGAAGGGTCACCGATCACGATATCGACCCCTTGCGCGGCACACCCGACCGAGCCTGCAGGGACATTGTCCTCAGGTGAGGACAGCGTGATGAAGCTGGTTTCCGAAGCCCCGTAGAATTCGAAAAGGCGTGCCTCGGGGAAAACCGACTTCAAGGCCTGCCTGTCGGCTTCACGCCATTTGGCCCCGCTCGCGAGAACCTGTTTCACCGCAGCGATGGGACCGCTGCGCCGGGCAGCCTCGGCCAGAAAGTGCAGCTGGGTCGGCGTTGCATAAAGGACAGAGCCTTCGGGGGCACTGCCAAGTTCCCTCAGGACGACGCGCGGGTCGAACCGCGGCGTGAGCACCACCTGCTGGCCGCAGGCGAGGCCGCAGACAGCGCCATAAAGGTGAAGTGAATGCGTGAGCTGCCCGGGCAGGACGACGCGGCTGCCTTTCGAAATACCGAAAGCCTGTGCTGACAGCTTGAAGCTTTCGAGCCACGATCTGTGAGAGCGCACATAGCCCTTGGGAACACCGCTGGAACCGGAGGTGAAGCCTGCATAAAAGAGGTCGTCTTCGTCCGGCAGGATCTCAGGTGGAGTTTCCGGTGACCTTCGCGCTTCAGTGGAACCGGTACCAGCCGTCAACAACACCGGCAGGGACTGGTCATCGATGACGAGGTCTGGCCCGACCGCTTCCAGAACTGCTGATGCCTGGGCTGAAGGCCAGTCCGGGTCCATGACCGTGGCGACACGCCCGGTGCGGGCGCAGGCAAAGAAGCAGACGACCAGGTCCGCAGGGTCCCGAAGACGCAGAACCACATAGCTTGCATGGTCGGTCCGATCACAAAGCACTGCCTCGATCCGGTTGATCCGGACTGCAAGCTCCTGCCAGGAGAGAGAATTCGGACCGCATGTGAGTGCGGCCCCAGTGGCTTTCTCACTGGCAAACCGGTCGAGATTGTCGCCGACGAAGGCCATGATGTGGCCTTGCTGGATCTACGGAATTAAGACCGGGACAACACGGCACCCGGCAGGCCGCGTGCGACGGTCTGAACGATGAGCGCCGTAAGTGCGACCTTGACCAGGTCACCGGGAATATAGATTGCGCTGCCAAGCGCGGCTTTCGGAAGGGAAAGTCCGGCCATGATGGCAACGCCCGGGATGCCGAAAGCGTAGACCACCAGAATGCCGCCGACCGCAGCCGCTATTGCCGAAGACACCAGAATGTTCAGCTCGCGGGTCGACTGCATGATCAAGCCGGCCACGAGAGCTCCGACCGGCCAGCCGATCAGGAAACCGACAGACGGACCCATGAAGACGCCAAGACCACCGCGGCCGCCGGACAGGAACGGCAAGCCCAGCGCGACGAGAAACAGGAAAAGCAGCACGGCAAGCGCACCACGGATCGGGCCGAGCATGACACCGGCCAGCATGACACCGAGGGTCTGCGCCGTGATCGGTACACCGCCGAGAAAGGCGATCGCCACCGGCGGAACCAGCCCCAGGGCGGCAATCAGCGCGGCATAGAAAGCAACGTGCACAAGAGACCTGTCAGCCATGATGAATTCGACCTTCTTCTCGTTAACAAGGGCGCTGCCGTTCAACCTCGCGCGGATCTTACCACATGAGGGTCAGGCAACGTCATCTGTGGGCGGGATATCCCAGTTTTTGGCCGAATGCCAGCCATATGGAGCTTCTTTTCGGTCATCTTGACAAGCCTTCCGAGCCGCCTCGCGCCTTCAGTGCCTCGGCAACGTGATCCGACATGCTCAGGGACTGAATGGCGAAAGGCGCCAGCAGACGCCACGAATTTCGCGTGCCTGTTCGCGCCTGCCAGGCTTCGCGTAGTTGACCGAAAACGACGAGCATGTAGGGCGCGAAGCGAAGCACCAGTGCAACGCCCAGCGCCGGTTTGCGAGTAGAGAAACCGAGGAACTCGAGCGGCCTGAACAGCGGCTGGACGGCATTCAGCATATCGTCCATGCGGGTGGTCACCGAAACGAAGTTTGCAGCCAGGATCATGATCGCAAGCCGCAGGATGATCGTAATCCCTTCCAGCAGACTTCCGGACACCCAGTGAAGCGCCAGCAGCACGGCAAGCAGAAACGACATTGCCCGCAGGAGCTTCAGTTGCGCCAGTCCCTCGCGCCCGAGGGAGGCATAACAGAGGAGAACACCTGCAAGAGCCGGCAGCAGAACCCAAAATGATGTGTATCGCAGCAGCAGCAGACTGGCGACGGCAACAGCCAGAAGTTTCAGGCCCGCGGGCATCCGGTGGGCCCAGCTGTTGCCCTGGAGATAGACCGACATCATAACTCGGCAACCTCCACATCCATGCCCTGCCGCGAGACGACGTCTTCCTGAAACGCCGCCCGAACCGCATCCGGCGCGCCATCCATGCGCAAACGTCCGTCCTCCAGCCAGAGCAGTCTGTCGAAACCGTCGAACTGGCTGAGATCGTGACTGACGAGAACGATCTTCTGCGGCAGTGACAGGATTTTCTGGCGGATCCGCACTGTCGTCAGTGCATCGAGGCTGGCCATCGGCTCGTCCAGCACCAAAAGGCGCGGCTCCATGACCAGAACCGCCAGGATGCAGACGAGCTGTTTCTGACCGCCGGAAAGTTCCGTGATCGGTTTGCCGGCCAGCCCCTCACAGCCATGCAGGGCGAGGAACGCCCGCGCGCGGCTGCGGCTTTCTTCCTTGCCGGCCCCGAGTTGGGTGAGGCCAAAGGCGATCTCTTCTTCCACCGTGGGAAAAATGGCCTGATGATCCGGGTTCTGGAACACGAAGCCGACATGACGCGGCAACTCCAGTTCCGCCTCGGCGGAGGGGGCTCCAAAAAGCGTGAGGTTGCCGTTCGTCGGCGTACGCAACCCGTTCAACAGGCGTACAAGAGAGCTCTTGCCGGACCCGTTCAGGCCGATGATGCCGATCCGGTCTTCGGCAAGCTGCAAGGTGAGATCCTGCAGGATATGCTCTTTGCCGACACTCAGGCCAACCCGATCGAAGACCGCGTAGGGACTGGCGTCGGGATTACAGACACTGGGCCTGTCCTTGAGTTTCCTGCTTTTGGGCCAGAATGCCATGTCACCTCGTCGCGGACGGCACTCCTTGCAAGGGCCGGTCCTGTTTTGCGCGCAGCTTATCGGTCGGATCTGCCGGCTTGTCAAAGACTGACAGGTGCCTGGCAAAATCACACATTACCGCAAGGCCTTACCCTACCGGGCGGGTGAGATCGGGCAATTCGGCCAATTGGCCGATGGTGGATCTGATGCGCTGGAGGGCCCAGCGGAATCGGTCGTCGGACTGCTCGGATCCGAAGGTCAGGCGCAGATAGGGCGCCGGCTGGTGGTCCTTCGCCTGAAAATACCGGGATGACAAGACCGAAATGCCCTGGTGTCCGAGCGCGTTCTGAAGCGCGTCGGGATCGACGGTTTCCGGCAGGCGCAGCCAGCCGAACACCTTGTTGACGTCGCTCTGCAGGAAATGCGGCGCGAGCAGGTCACGCGCCGCCAGGAACCTCGTGCGGTTTGCCTTGCGCTTCAGGCGCAGCGTCTTGAACAGATGTCCCTCGCGTACCCAGCCGGCAATCAGTTCTGCCGTGATGGGGGAGGCCATCCAGGTGCTTTCACCGATCTTGTTGCGAATGCTGTCACCGAAAGGCCCGGGCACATGGACGAAGCCGATCCGGCTTCCGGGTGAACAGACCTTGGAGATACTGGCGATTGAGGCCGTGCGCTCCGGCGCCAGCGCACCGAAGGCGGGCAGAGCATCCGGCAGAAAAGGCGTATAGGGATCGTCCTCGACGATCTTCAGGTCGAATTGCCGGGCAACCGCAACCAGATCCTGCCGTTCTTCAACAGACATGGTGTGAGTGGTCGGGTTCTGCATGTTCGGCATCAGGAACACGCCTTTGACACCATGCGTCTTCGCGGCCTGGGCAAGCGCTGCCGGATCCATGGCGCCGAAGCCGCCATCGGCCCGTATCAATGCGGGCAAAGGCACCGGCTTCAGGCCGATGCTGGCAAAGGAACTGAAGATCGACGGGTAGGTGAACCGGTCGACGGCAACCGCATCGCCCGGGCGGAACAGGGCCTGGCAGGTGACCTGAATTCCGTGCTGCGCGCCACAGGTAACCGCGACCCGGTCCGGGTCGGCTTCCAGACCGTAGTCCTTGAAGACGAGAGCCCCGGTTTCGCGATGCGCCTTCAGCCCTTCAGACGGTACGAACCCGTTCAACCGGTCGATCCCCACCGTGCGCGCCATCCGCGTCAGCCCGTCGGAAAGACTCGGGTTGAGATGCGGATAGGCAAAGTTTCGCGCCAGATCGCAGGTTTCCGGCTCGTCTTCCTTCGGGACAAGGGGCGAAACCTTCTGGGTTTCAGAGGCAATATAGGTGCCCCGTCCGGTTTCTCCCTTCACCAGCCTGCGCCGCTCGGCTTCGCCGTAGGCACGGGTAATGGTGCCGAGCGTCACGCCAAGCTGATAGGCAAGTTCGCGCTGTGGCGGCAGCCTGTCGCCCTGGGCAAGCGCCCCGGTCTTGATGTCGGCTTCCAACGCGTCCGCGATCGCCAGATAGATCGGGCCACCGGCCGCTTCGATGTTCGGGATCCACATTGTCATGAGAACAATGTTATCATTGACTGATACAATACCTCAAGACAATTAGTATCTCCGCTATTTTGTATCGATTGTATCGAAACACTCGATGCTGTGTCTGGAGATACCCATGGATTACGCCACGTTTCTCGCCTTCGCGGTGTTCGTCATCGTCATGACCGGGACACCCGGTCCGGGCAACCTGACCTTTCTGGCCATCGGCGCATCCGCAGGGTACCGCACCGCCTTTCCCGTGATTGTCGCCTCGCAGATCGGATCTTTGCCGCTCAAGCTCAGCGTTGCCTATGGCCTGGGCCATGTCATGGCCGGAGGCGGCACGGTGGTGACTGTCTTCAAGGTGCTGAGCATGGCCTATATGACCTATCTTGCCTGGCGGATCGTCTGCCTCAGCGTCAAGCCGAAGGGCGAGGTCGCGCTGCCCAGTTTCTGGGAAGGATTGCTGATACACCCGCTCAGCCCGAAAACCTGGGCCATGAACCTGGTTGCCTTTTCAACCTTCCTGGCCGGCAACGGGCTCGGGATCCACGAAAACGCAATGATTTTGGTGGCGGGATTTACCCTCGGCGGAATGGTGTTTCATTCCCTATGGGCCCTGGTTGGCGTGTCGATCCTCGCCCTGATCGGCGAAGGCCCGCTCATGCGAGCCATCACGGTGACCATGGCAATCGCCATGTTGGCGGCGACTGTTTGGGCACTACTGATCTAGCGAAGTCTCGCTGCTTTTCGATTATCTGCACGGCAAGACGGCGGAAGAAATCGCCAGATATCCGGCAATGAAGCTCGCCAATGACCAACTTCGCAAACAGGTACAATGCCTTGCCGGCGCTCAAGAAACTGACCTGACCGGAGGCACAGCGTGAAGCGAGACAGATCCGGCAGCATGCGCCTGCCGGATCTGCCCGACCGGCCACAGGGGAGACCGCGGCCGGGTGAAGGTCAGGCAACGGGTAAACTCTACCGCTGCAGGTCCTTCAGTTCCTTTTGCCAACGCGCCTCGAACGACGTTTCATGCGGGTTGGGGCCAAGCCCGATATCCCGGCGCAGCTCGTCCGTCAGATGAGCCACATTCACACGCTTGCGGCCACGGGTTGCCATCCTTGCGAACAGAGAACCGATAAGCGACCGCAATGAAAAGCCCAAGTCTTGCTGATGGGTCGCGCAGCCCGATTTTGTCTGGGAGAGCCTGAACACGTCTATAACTCCTGTTTCTTGTGAGTTACATATCGGCGGGTTCCGGTTGTCTTACCAACGAAAATTCGATAGACATGCATAAGGGAGACTTATGCATGTCAGTGAATTTGCCACCACTTTCCGCAATCCGGGCCTTTGAAGCTGCAAGTCGGCACCTGAGTTTTACCAAGGCCGGCGACGAGTTGGGCATGACCCAGGCGGCTGTCAGCTACCAGATCAAGATTCTGGAAGATCGTCTCGGCTTTCAACTGTTCACCCGCAAGGCCCGCAAGATCGAGCTGACCGACAATGGCGGACAACTGGCGGCGCGGGTGGTGGATGCGTTCTCCTCGCTTCGCAGTGCCTTCGAGGATATTTCCGAAAAGAACGCCGGCCAGCTTGTCGTCTCCAGCAACACCACGTTTGCGGTCAACTGGCTGTCAAACCGCCTGTTCGAGTTCCAGATGCAGAACCCGGACGTGGGCGTGCGCATCGTGCCCTATGGCCCGCATGCTGAACCGGAGTTCAACGAATCCGACGTCGTGATCTCCGCCTGCAAGGCCCCTCCGAAAAACTGGCTCGCCCATGAAATCGTGCGCGCGGACTTTACACCGATGCTGAGCCCGAAGCTTGCGGACACGATCGGCGGCGTCAAAAAGCCCGAGGACATTCTGAAATTGCCGCTGGTCGATCCTCAGGACCCGTGGTGGCAGATGTGGTTCGAGGCAGCGGGACTGCCGAATGTCGACCTGAGCGGTCACCCTAGCTCGCGCATGGGGTCACAGGCGCTCGAGGCCAACCGGGCGATCGCAGGACAGGGCGTCGCGATCCTGACCCCTTATTTCTGCAAGACCGCCCTTGAAAACGGCCAGCTGATCCAGCCGTTCAAGCTGACCTGCCATGCCGATGACGAAAGCTGGTACATGAGTTACCCGCCCGCCCTGCGCACCAGCCGCAAGGTCCGCCTGTTCCGCGACTGGGTTCATGCGGAACTGAAGCGCGACGGCATGCCCGTCACCGCGCCGATGGCAGTGGTAGCCTGAGGACACTCGTCCTCCCAACCCAAGCTTCCGGATCATGAAAAAGCCCCGGCCATCCATCGGACGACCGGGGCCAATTGCTTTTCGGGCACCAAGGCCTGCCTTACGGCGTGAACACGATGGTCTTGTTGCCGACGATCATCACCCGGTTTTCCAGGTGGTATTTGACGGCACGGGCCAGCACGCGGGATTCGATGTCGCGGCCACGGGCGACGAAATCGTCAGCGGAGAGCGCATGGCTTACCCGTTCGGCGTCCTGCTCGATGATCGGGCCTTCATCGAGATCCGGCGTCACATAGTGAGCGGTGGCCCCGATCATCTTGACGCCGCGAGCATGCGCCTGGTGATAGGGTTTTGCACCCTTGAAGCTCGGCAGGAAGGAGTGGTGGATGTTGATGATCTTGCCGAACAGACGCTTGGAAAGGCTGTCGGAAAGCACCTGCATGTAGCGGGCGAGAACCACCAGATCGGCTCCGGTTTCCTTGACCAGCTTCAGCAGTTTCTCTTCCTGCTCGGCCTTGTTTTCCTTGTTCACCGGCCAATGGTGGTACGGAATGCCTTCGTGCTCGGCCGTGCGCTGGCTGTCGGTGTGGTTGGAAACGATCGCAACCACTTCGGCATCCATCCAGCCGACGCGGATCTGGTAGAGAAGGTGCAACATGGCATGGTCGAATTTGGACACCATGACGATGACCTTCGGCCGTTTGGCCGTGTCGACCAGTTTGGCCTTCATGTCGAAACGGCTGATGACCGGGTCAAGCGCCCTCTGAACGCTTTCCAGGGTCACGCCTTCCGGAGCCAGAATGGCAATACGCAGGAAGAACTGGTTGGTTACCCGGTCCCAGAACTGGTCACTTTCGGCAATATTGGCGCCAAAATCTGCCAGTTCCGTCGTGACTGCCGCCACAATGCCAGGCTTGTCCGCGCAGGACAGCGTCAGAACGTAAAGGCTATCCGCCATGATTTTCCAGTCTCCAACCTTGAGGGCCGCAGCCCGCTGATTTTGCTTCGTGCCGGATGCCGGCCCGAATGATCAGGCAGGCATCAGACTGTGTTCCTTCAGGGCCGATACCAGATCGCTGACCCGGTCGGCATTGTCTATCGCGCGTTCTCCGGTCCTGTTCCACAGGCCGTTTTCAAAACCGATCCTGGTCTTGCCGCCCCGCCGGACCGCCTCCACCAGACACTCGGTCTCGCGGTGTCCGAAAGCGCAGACCGCCCAGTCCAGCGACTGCCCCTTGCCGCGTTCCGTGAGCTTTTCCAGAAACGGCACCAGATCTTCCGGTTTGCTTTCCTGGCCTGCCGCATAGCGCCCCAGAACGAACAGCAGCTGATGGCTTTCCCCTGCCAGGGTGCCGGCTGCCGCCAGGTTGAAAAACCGGTCCAGATCATCCGCGCTGTAGACGATATGCTGGACCGCACATTCATGGTCGAACGCCCAGTGGTAAAAGGCTTTTGCCCGGTCTTCCCCGCCTTCCGGAACCATCTCCCGGATCGCGATGGAGACCGCATCCGGCTTGACCTTGTAGACCAGTTCGCGTTGCTCTTCCGGAGTGTATTTTCCAACAGCTTCCGTGGTGATTTGAACCTGCATTTGCGGCACCGCAACACGCATTTCCGACAAGAGCTCACGATAAAGCCCGGCGTCAAGCACATGGGCACCGGTAAGGTCGCGTACGTGGGCATGAAGCGCACCGGCTCCAGCCTCAAGACACGCCTTTGCCGCCACCACCGTTTCGGCGATGGTCATCGGCAGGGCGGAATGATCCGCCTTTGTCCGGCGGGCACCGTTGGGAGCCACCATGATCAATGATAAAGGCGGCGGGACAAAAAGCGCACTCATGTTCAGAAGACCGCCTTGAACGCCTGGTTGAGCTTGTCGGTAATCTCTCCGACATGGCTGTCCTCGAGAATGAAAGGCGGCGCCAGAAGTATATGGTCGCCCCGCACCCCATCGATCGTCCCGCCCATCGGGTAGCAGATTAGACCGGCCTCGAATGCTGCCTTCTTGAGCGCCTTGTTGATGCCCCTCTTCGGATCAAACGGCGCCTTGCTGGCCCGGTCCTCGACGATTTCGATGCCCCGGAAAAGTCCGCGGCCGCGAATATCACCAACATGCGGGTGCTGACCGAAAGCATTGTTAAGTGCCGTCGTCAGTTTCTCGCCCATCGGCATCACCCGGTCGGCAACGCCGCCCGTCAGTTTCCTGAACACGGCGAGCGCGGCGGCGCAGGCGGTCGGATGGCCGATGTATGTGTGGCCATGCTGGAAAAAGCCCGATCCGGTCTCGATGGCTTCGTAAATGGCAGCGGTGCACAGCATGGCACCGACCGGCTGATAGCCGGCTCCGAGCCCTTTCGCGATGCATAGAATATCCGGCGCGACACCATCCTGCTCACAGGCAAACAGGGTGCCCGTGCGGCCCATGCCGCACATGACCTCGTCCAGGATCAGAAGCACGCCGTAATTATCGCAGATCTCCCGGATCCGCTTGAAATAACCTTCGACCGGCGGCAGGGCACCCGCCGTCGCACCGACAACCGGTTCGGCAACGAAAGCCATGACGTTTTCCGGCCCGAGCCGAAGGATTTCCGCATCCAGTTCGTTGGCGATCCGCTGACCGTAGTCGAAGGCGGTTTCCCCCTCGCGGCGGTCCCGATACTCGTAACAGGGGGCAATATGGGTGGTATCGATCATCAACGGTGCAAAAGGCTCCCGCCGCCACTGGTTGCCGCCGGTTGCCAGCGCACCAAGCGTGTTGCCATGGTAGCTCTGCCTGCGGGCAATTACCCGGTGCCGCGACGCTTCCCCCTTCTCCAGGAAATACTGACGCGCCAGCTTCAGCGCCGCCTCCATGGCTTCCGATCCACCGGAGACGAAATAGACGCGGTCCAGATTGCCCGGTGCTTTTCCGATCAGGAGGTCCGCCAGTTCCTCTGCAGGTTCGCTGGTGAAAAAGCCTGTATGGGCGAAGGCGATCCGGTCCACCTGGGCCTTGATGGCAGCGATCACATCCGGATCGCTGTGCCCGAGACAGGAAACCGCGGCGCCGCCGGATCCATCGAAATATTTCTTTCCGGACCGATCGAGAATGTAGCAACCTTCCCCTGTTACTGCGACGGGGAGATCGGCTTTGGTGTGGCGGGGAAAAACATGAGACATGGCAAACGCATCCGACAACTGACGGGACAGCCCACATTGGGTTGACGCATTTGTATCAGAAAACGGCAGCGCCTGAAACATTTGTTTCGTAGGTGCGTTAACCACGTTTTTCATTAGAATTTTAATAAAATTCAATCAGCCTGCGCGCGGGGGACGAGATTGTAATCAGTAACCGAAGGCCGCCCGTCATGCGTCAGCGCCTCACCGCCTGGATCGTATTCCTAGGATTGACTGTCACACTTGCCGGCTGCGGAACCGTCGCCGGTGTTACCGGCATGGGCTGGATGACCGCATCCCACAATTCCATCGACTATAACGACAGTTCCTGGTGCGTGCCGCGCAAGCTGAAGAAGGTTCTAAACCGGGTTGCATCCCGCTATGGCAAAGTGACTGTCAGCTCGACCAAGCGCTGGTGGCTTGAGAACTGGTGGAAGGGTGGCGCCAGGGATTCCTATCACCTCAACTGCCGGGCGGTCGATTTTTCGGTCCGTGGCAACCCGTCGTCCGTCATTGCCTTCTTGAAATCACAGCCGGAAGTTGGCGGATACAAGCACTATTCTTCCGGCCACTACCACATCGACACCGGCCCGCGCCGGACCTGGTAACCGCCTGGCAGGCAAAAGCCCGGCCCGGTATGTACCGGGCCTGATTGGCCAGTGACGGCAACCGCTACTTCAGCTCGCCCAGTTCCAGTGCCATTTCCCATGCGACAGGGTCAAAGCCGACGAAATTCTTGGTTTCGCCTGCCACGATCGGCCTTTTGATAACGGACGGGTTCTCGATCATCACGTCAAGTGCACTCTTGGCATCGACAACGCTGTCCTGTGTCGCTTCGTCCAGGCGCCGCCACGTGGTGCCGCGCTTGTTCAGGATAGACTCCCATCCGAATTCACCGACAAAGCCGGCCAGTCGATCGGCATCGACGCCATCCTTCTTGTAGTCGTGGAATTCATAAGGCACGCCGGCCTCTTCCAGAAACTTCCGCGCCTTCTTGACGGTGTCGCAGTTCTTGATGCCGTAGACCTTCATTGCCTCTTCCCGGTTGTTGGATGTCCGGCCCGGAATGTGCCGACTGACGCCCGGGATGCAAGGTCATAGCCGAAGAAAACCCGAAATTTTGCGAAAATTGAGCTGACAGTGCCTTCATGCCGAGGAGTTTTCCACGTTTCGCGTGCCTTCACGGGCAGTTCACCGCATTTCCTTTTTGGCTCCTTGACCTCGGCTGCCCCCCGCGCTTCAAGTGGCAATTGACAGGGTGGACCGGCAGAAGGCCGGAACGGCCAGACCGGAGACTGAAAATACATGCAGGAAGAGGCCCCCGGCACAAGCCGGCCAAACAGGCCCGCGACGGCCGCCAAATCTTCTGAAAAGTCCGCTTCGGCTGCAAAACCGGGCAAGAAGTCCGACAGTGTCATGGTTGCCGGAGGGAACTGGCGTCAGCGGCTCCGGCTGTGGAGCGGCCTGATCCTGTTCACTTTCTGCCTCAGCCATTTTTCAAATCACGCCCTCGGCATCATTTCCTTCCAGGCGATGGACCAGGCCTCGATCTGGCACTACTGGGTCTGGAGAAGCCCGCTTGGGGAAACTGTCCTCATCCTCGCAGCGCTGACCCATGTGCTGCTCGCCTTGTGGCGGACAAGCAAACGGCGAACGTTGAAGATGTCCCGTTGGGAGCTTTTACAGCTCGCCCTCGGTCTTTACATTCCCTGGCTCCTGATACCGCATGTCACCACGACCATGGGCGTTGCCAAGGAGTTCGGCTTCCTGCCGCTCTACGAGCAGATGCTGACGCTGCTGTGGCCGAATGCGGCGGTCAATCAGTCTATTCTGCTGCTCATGGTGTGGACCCACGCCATGATCGGCCTGCACTTCTTCCTGCGCCTTTATCCGGCTTACCAGAAGCTGAAGCCGCTGGCGGCCGGGTTTGCCTTTGCAATGCCGGTGCTTGCCATCTGGGGCTGGATTGAAGGCGCCCGCCGACTGGCCCTCAGCCGTGACGTAACCCTCCGAATCACTCCGGACCAGCAATTGTGGGCCAGCGAGGTCGTCGTTCAGTTCCGCGCGGTCGTGTTCGGCCTGATTGCCGTCAGCCTGCTGGCCATCCTGATCCGTTACCTTCTCAGCCTGAAAGCGCGCAGCCTGACCGTGGTGTATCCGGGCGGACTGACGGTGAAGGCGCAACCGGGCGCAACGCTGCTGGAAATCAGCCGCATGAACGACATACCCATCGCATCGGTATGCGGCGGGCGGGCCAGATGCTCCACCTGCCGGGTGAAAATTCTGGAAGGCGGCGAAACCTTGCCGAAACCGAGTGTTGCCGAAGCTGCGGTGCTGACGCGGATCGGCGCGGGAAGCGACATTCGGCTGGCCTGCCAGGCGCGCCCGGAAAGCAACGTGGAAGTGCAGCCCCTTGTACCGGTCAAGGCCAGTGCAATTATCGGCGAACACCTGAAGGACGCCTATTACTGGGGCGTCGAGCAGGATGTGGTGGTCATGTTCGTGGACCTGCGCAATTTCACCGGCATCACCGAAAGCCAGCTCGCCTATGACGTGGTTTATCTGCTCAACAGCTACCTGGACCAGGCCTCAGCCGCGATCCGGGAGGAGGGTGGCTATGTCGACAAGTTTATTGGTGACGGCATCATGGCCATCTTCGGCATGGACAGCAACGCTGAAACCGGCGCTCGGCAGGCTCTTGCCGCCTGCCGCCGTATCGAGAAGGTCATGAAATCGCTCGACAAGGAGAAGGGTCCGCAGTTTCGCGATCCGATCCGGCTCGGCATCGGCCTGCATCTGGGGCCGGCCATTCTCGGTCGCATCGGCGCCGCCGGAACGGCAGGCAAACGGGGTGGGCTGACTGCGCTTGGCGACGTGGTCAACACCGCAAGCCGGCTGGAAACGGAGAACAAGAACCACGGCAGCTTCATGGTTGTTTCCAAGGCTGTTGTCGATGCGGCAGGCGCGCGGATCGACGGTGCCGAAGAGGCCGAGATCAAGGTGCGCGGCAAGGAAATCCCCTTGCAAATCCTTGCGGTGAAAAGCTTAGATGGTCTCCATCTCGCTGACGCCGTTCCCGCCTGAGACCCATCCTCCCTGTCACAAAACCTCTGGAGACCACGTGAGCCGGACCTACACGCCTCGGGAAATGCTGGAGAAACTGATCTCCTTCAACACCGTTTCGGATCGAAGCAACCTCGATCTGATCACCTTCGTCGAAGACTATCTCAGCCAATGGGGTGTCACTTCAGGGCGGGCGCTGGATGAAACGGGCCAAAAGGCCGCTCTTTATGCCCGCATCGGTCCGGATATCGACGGCGGAACCGTCCTGTCCGCCCACACCGATGTCGTTCCGGTGGCGGGCCAGAACTGGTCTCACGATCCTTTTTCCGCCTGGGAGGAAAACGGCCGCCTCTACGGCCGTGGCGCGGCGGACATGAAAGGCTTCGCGGCAACTGTACTTGCCAAGGTTCCGGATTTTCTGAATGCACCGCTCAGACGGCCCATCCACATCGCGCTGTCCTATGACGAGGAAACCGGCTGCGACGGGGCCAGGGTGCTGATCCCTGAAATGCTGGCAAACGGCCCGCGCCCTTCCGTGGTGATTGTGGGCGAACCGACCAGCATGAAGGTCGTTACGGGCCACAAGGGCATTACAGTACTGAAGACGCGCATCCAGGGACATCCGGTCCATTCCAGCCAGTTGCACCGGGGTGTTTCGGCGATTTCGGTGGCGGCCAGGCTGATCGGCTGGCTGGATGCCAGAACCGCGGAGAACCGGGCCAAGGCCGATCCTGACTGCCCGTTCGAACCGCCCTACACCACCTTGCATTGCGGCACCATTTCCGGCGGCCAGGCGCACAACATCACGGCCCAGCACTGCGAATTCGTGACCGATATCCGGCTGCTGCCGGGTGAACACGCGAAGGACTGGGTCGCAGCCTACCGGGCCTTCATCGAAAATGAGGTTCTGCCGGGAATGAAAGCGATCTCGCCGGACTGCGCCATCGAGGTGAGAGAACTTGCCTATGTGCCCGGGCTGGGAGAGGAACCGGACGGGCTGGCGGAAACCACTGCCAGGCGCCTGACCGGCGACAACAGCCGCAACGTCGTGGTCTATGCCACCGAAGGCGGGATCTTCCAGGATCACGGACTTTCGACCGTGGTTTGCGGTCCCGGATCCATCGATCAGGCCCATCAGCCCGACGAATTTATCGAGCTTTCCGAACTCGACCGCTGCGCTGCCTTCCTCGACAAGCTGATTGACAGAATGTCGCAATTTGACAGCTAAACGGGTTTGAACACAGAGATTTACGATGTCATAGTCGTTTTTGACAACATGGCCGCATGGTCCTGGCAGGGGGGTGCGGCCGTGGAGCAAAGCCGAAACCGGAAAACGAGGGGACTATGAACAAAAGAAAAATTGTCATCGCCGCAGCGCTGTTTGCGGCGGGAACGGGGACTGCTGTTCATGCTGAAACGCTGAAATTTGCCTTTCAGGGTGCACTGAACGCGCTTGATCCCTACAGTCTCAACGAGACCTTCACCCTGTCGTCGCTCGGCAATACCTATGAAGGCCTGACGCGCCGTGGTCCGGATCTGGCCATTGAACCGGCCCTGGCCGAGAGCTGGGAAATCGTCGATCCGAACCGCTGGCGTTTCCACCTACGCAAGGGCGTAAAGTTTCACAACGGCAGCGATTTCACTGCCGAAGACGTTGCCTTTTCCGTCGACCGCGTGCGCTCGGAAGGGTCCGACCTGACCACCCGCGTCCCGGCTGATGCCAAGGTCGAGATCGTTGACGACTACACGGTCGATTTCGTTCTCACCGGTCCGAACCCGATCCTGCATTACGAGTGGGACACGTTCTACATCATGGACAAGGAGTGGACGACGGAGAACGACGCGGTGAAAGTCACCTCGGCGTCCGACACTTCTGCGAACCATGCCGCGCTCAATGCAAATGGTACCGGACCCTTCAAGATCGTCAGCCATGAAGCCGGCGTGAAGACCGTCTATGAAAAATACGACGGCTGGTGGGACGAAGCCAAGCACAACATCGACACGGTGGAATTCACGCCGATCGGTTCCGATGCAACGCGCGTTGCCGCGCTGCTGTCCGGCGAGATGGACATGGTCTACCCGATCCCGGTGCAGGACATCAAACGCATCAACGACAATGCGGGAACCAAGGCGCTGACCGGCCCGGAACTGCGCACGATCTTCCTGGGCATGGACCAGATGCGCGACGAGCTGCTCTATTCCGACGTCAAGGGCAAGAACCCGCTCAAGGATGCCCGGGTGCGCAAGGCCTTCTACCAGGCGATCGACATCGAGGGGATCAAGAAGAAGGTCATGCGGGACCTGTCCAACCCGTCTGCCCTGATGGTTTCGCCACTGCTGTTCTCCAAGTCGGCCGATTTCGAGCGTTATCCCTATGACCCGGAAGCCGCCAAGGCACTGCTGGCCGAAGCCGGCTATGCAGACGGCTTTTCCATCGGCATGGACTGTCCGAATGACCGCTACGTCAACGACGAGGCGATCTGCCAGGCGGTTGCCGCCATGCTGGCTCGTATCGGCGTGAAGGTGAACCTCAACGCCCAGCCAAAGGCGAAATACTTCGCCAAGATCCTTGCTTCCGGTGGTTACGATACGTCGTTCTACCTGCTTGGCTGGACCCCCGGATCCTTCGACAGCTGGAACGTTCTGGACAACCTGATGAACTGCCGCGACGAATCCGGCAAAGGTTCGCCGTTCAACAACGGTGGCTTCTGCGACGAGAAGATCGACCAGCTGACCGATGAAATCCTGGTCGAGATCGATCCGGAAAAGCGTGACGCCATGATTGCTGAAGCTTTCCGCATCAGCCACGAGAACGCCTACTACCTCCCGCTGCACCAGCAGAGCCTGGCATGGGGCGTTTCCGACAAGCTGGACCTTGTCCAGCGTGCCGACAACCAGTTCCAGTTCCGCTTCGTGACCAAGAACTGATCCTGAAGCACAGCAAATGACGCTCCCGGCAACTCCGCCGGGGGCGTATTTTCATGACTAAAGCATTCAAAGAGCCGAAATGATTGGATTTGCAACGCGCCGCATCGTGCAGGCGATGATTGTCATGCTGGTGGTCGCCCTTCTCGCGTTCACCATGTTCCGCTTTGTCGGCGATCCCATCAACCAGATGGTCGGCATCGAAACCTCGATCGAAGAACGGGAGGCCCTGCGCGAGCGCCTGGGTCTGAACGACCCGGTTCCGGTCCAGTTCTTCCGTTTCGTCACCAAGGCCGCGCAATTCGATTTCGGCACGTCCTACCAGTTCCGTCAGCCGGTTTCCGAGCTTTTCGCCAAGCGCATACCCGCCACGCTCGAACTCAGCTTCGCGTCTGCGGTGTTTGCGCTCGTTGTCGGCATTCCCATGGGCATCTACGCCGGGCTCAATCGGGAATCGCCCGTTTCCAAGCTGTTTCTATCAGTTTCGCTGATCGGCATTTCGCTGCCGACGTTCTTCATCGGTATCCTGCTGATCTTCCTGTTTTCCGTCACCCTGCAGTGGCTGCCGAGCTTCGGACGCGGCGAGACCGTGCAGATCGGATCCTGGTGGACGACCGGCTTTCTGACCATCTCCGGCCTGAAGGCGCTGATCCTGCCCTCCATCACGCTCGGCCTCTACCAGATGACCCTGATCATGCGGCTGATCCGAGCCGAGATGCTGGAAGTCATCCGGACCGATTACATCAAGTTCGCCCGGGCGCGCGGTCTGCCGGACCGGCTGGTGAACTTCCGGCATGCCCTCAAGAACACGCTCGTTCCAGTCATCACCATCACCGGGCTGCAGCTTGGCGCGATCATCGCTTTCGCGACCATCACCGAGACCGTTTTCCAGTGGCCCGGCATGGGCCTGATGTTCCTGCAGGCCGTGCAGAACGTCGATATTCCGATCATGTCCGCCTATTTGCTGCTGACTGCCTTCCTGTTCGTGACGATCAATTTCATCGTCGACATCCTTTACTTCTTCATCGATCCGCGTCTGCGGGTCGGTCGGCCATAAGGGAGACCGACGCCATGCCTTTCGTCACCAACGAAGAAGCAAAATCCAGCGTTCAGGACAGGGCGACACCGGTCAAGGAACCGGGGCGGATGGCCCGCGCTCTCGACAGCGACCTCTTTCATTCGTTCCTGAAATCGAAGGTCACCGTTGTCGCTGCCACCGGCACGGCAATCCTGTTCCTCCTTGCGTTCCTGGCGCCGTGGATTGCTCCACATGATCCGTTCGACCTGGCGTCGATTTCCATCATGGACGCCCGCGTTCCTCCGGTCTGGATGGAATATGCCGATCCCCGCTTCCTCCTGGGAACGGACGATCAGGGCCGAGATATGCTCTCCGGTATCTTCTACGGCATGCGGATCTCGCTGATCGTCGGCTTCTGCTCTGTTGTCGTCGCCGCCTTCATCGGCATCTCGCTGGGGCTCGTCGCGGGCTACATGGGTGGTCGGGTAGATGCGATCATCATGCGGATTGCCGACGTTCAGCTGACGTTTCCGGCCATTCTGATCGCCCTTCTGATCGACGGTGTCGCGCATGGCATCTTCGGCGCGATCGACCGGGAGGTCTTCGCCTTCTACATTCTGATCGTGTCGCTGGCGCTGTCCTTCTGGGTGCAATATGCGCGCACGGTTCGCGGTTCCACTATGGTGGAGAAGAACAAGGAATATGTTCAGGCCGCCCGCGTGATCGGCATTCCCTCGGTCATCATCATGGTGCGCCATATCCTGCCGAACGTCACCGGACCGGTGCTTGTGATCGCGACCATCAACCTGGCACTTGCCATCGTGACCGAAGCGACGCTCTCGTTCCTGGGTGTCGGCATGCCGCCTACCCAGCCGTCCCTCGGCACATTGATCGCCATCGGCAACGATTTCCTCTATTCGGGGGAGTGGTGGATCGCGATCTTCCCGGGCCTTGCACTGGCCCTGCTGGTGTTGAACGTCAACCTTCTGGGCGACTGGCTGCGCGACGCCCTCAACCCGAAACTCAGGTGAGGCCGGTATGAGCGTTCTCGATATCAAGGACCTGAGGGTCGAGTTTCCGGGCCGAAAATCTGTCTTCGTCGCCGTCGATGACGTTACCTTGAGCGTCGATGCCGGCAAGGTTCTCGGCGTCGTCGGAGAATCGGGTGCAGGCAAGTCGACAGTCGGCAACGCGGTGATCGGGCTGCTGCAGGAACCCGGACACATAGCCGGCGGTGAGGTCTATCTTCACGGCAAGCGCATCGACCAATTGCCCTACAAGGAAAAGCGTCGTTTGCGCGGCCGAAAGATCGGCATGATCTTCCAGGATCCACTGACGTCTCTCGATCCGCTGCAGACGGTGGAAAGCCAGCTTGTGGAGACGATCCGCACCCATTTGCCGCTCTCCGGATCGCAGGCCCGCCAGCGCGCGATCGAACTGATCGAAGCCGTGGGCATTCCAGATGCGCCCGAACGCATCAAGCAGTATCCGCATCAGTTTTCCGGCGGCATGCGCCAAAGGGTGGTCATAGCGCTTGCGCTGTGTGCGGAACCTGAACTGGTGATCGCGGACGAGCCGACAACCGCGCTCGACGTTTCCATCCAGGCGCAGATCCTTGAACTGATGAGGAAGCTGTGCCGGGAGCGTAACGTCGCCATGCTGGTGATCACCCATGACATGGGCGTGATTGCCGACATCACGGACCATGTGGCGGTGATGTACCACGGTGAACTGGTGGAATACGGCGAGACGACCCAGGTGCTGGGCGCTCCGGAACACCCCTACACCCAGAGCCTGATTTCAGCCGTGCCACGCCCTGATATCAAGGTCGAGCGGTTTCCGGTGGTCAACTACATCGAAAAGGCCGGCACACCACAGAAGCAGATCGACATCGCCACACACTGGCTCGGCAAGGCACGCGACTATGAAAAAGTGTCCGGTCCGCTGGTCAAGGCAACGGACCTCGACATGCGGTTCGAGACCCGTGGCTCGATCTTCCCGTCCAAGCGCAAATACTTCCAGGCGGTCAAGAAGGTCAGTTTCGACATCAACGAAGGCGAGACCTTCGGCCTCGTCGGCGAGAGCGGGTCGGGCAAATCGACCATCGCGCGCCTGATCACCGGCCTCTACCAGCCGACCGGAGGGTCGATCCTGTTCGGCAAGACCGAGCTGACGTCGCTCAAGAATCGCAAGGACGTTCTGGCGATGCGCCGCCAGATGCAGATGATCTTTCAGGATCCCTATTCCTCGCTGAACGCCCGCATGCGCGTCAGCGACATCATCGCGGAACCGATCAAGTTCCACCGACTGGCGTCAAGCAACGCGGAAGTGCGCCAGATCGTCGATGACCTGCTCGATCATGTCGGTCTGGGCGCGGCGGCCGGCAGGAAATTTCCGCACGAGTTTTCCGGCGGTCAGCGCCAGCGCATCTCCATCGCACGGGCGCTCGCGACGCGGCCCAGGTTCCTGATCTGCGACGAGCCTACCTCGGCACTCGACGTGTCGATCCAGGCACAGATCCTGAACCTTTTGAAGGATCTTCAGGAAGAACTTGGGCTGACCATGCTGTTCATCAGCCACGACCTGGCCGTGATCCGGCAGATGTGCAACCGCATCGGCGTCATGCGCCATGGCGAGTTGTGCGAGGTGGCAGACTGCGACCAGCTCTTCGAAGCGCCGCAACACCCCTATACACGCGAACTCCTGAACCTGATGCCGTCACTGGAGTTGCTGTCGCGGGCAAACCTCGCAACGGCCTGAAGGAACCGGCGGCGTTGTCGCCGGCCTTCCCAAGTCTTTGAAGATGAGTCTTTTTTCGGATTCGGCCGAGTCGCTGACTTGACTCCAAGCCCCACCCCGATTCTCCGGTGACCGCAAAACGTTAGTCACAATCCAGTCCGAACCGGGCAGTTTTTGCCGCCCAGGGCGCCACTACGATCTGCACTCAAATAGATTCATTCTGACTTTCAGTCCGGACGCGATTGTTAACAGATGTTAACCATGTTTTTCCGGCGCACCCAAACGTAAAAGGGAGAGCCTTTCGGCTCTCCCATTAATATACCACACCCCGAAATAATCTTCGTCCAGAGGACTATTAAATACAGGCCCTCAATACTTGCAGGCCGTTTAAAAAATTACCCGTTTATACTACCCGCAATTCAGTTTCGCTCAAGTTCCACGCTGCACAAATGGTCAGCACCCATTCCGATGCACTGCGACTGGGACAGGCAACATGCTTACCGAACTGACTCTGCGGCATTGCCTGTCTCCGGCCGCTCCCGCATTTTCAGACGGTCCCCAGGGCGTGCCGTTTGTATCTCCAGTTGGCCCACGACCCGGTTCCAGCAGAAGAATTCCAGATACGAGAGCCGACCGGCTATGCCGAAAACATCATTGATTTCAGTTCTTTGGGCATTTTTTCTTGTCATTGCCGTAGTGTGCCTTGTTCTGGCTCTGGCAGCAGCAGGCGGAGAACCATCTGACGCCGCGACGTCACTTTTGGTTTTCGGTTCCTACAGCGCCTTAATTTTCAGCATGTTTTCCGCGATTTTTTCGCTTCTCGGCCTCTCTTTTTCGCTCAACACCTCTGTCGGCCGGCCCTTGACGCTTTTCACGGCGCTGGTCAGCACCGGATTGCTTACCGTTTCGACCGGCCTCCACCTGTCCGGTCCGACATCGCCCCAGACAAATGCACCTGCCCTTGCCGCAGCTTTCCTGATGGTGCTGCGGGCGTTCGGTGTGGTTCTGTTGCCACCAAGGGGTGACCTCAGCGGAGTGCCACAAGCGGCTTGGTCTGTCCTGTTGGCGCTGCTGGCTGCCGGTACCTGGTGGTGGGTCTTCGACAGGACCGAGGCCCCGGCAGCTCTTGCCGCCGCGCTGCTTCTTTCCTGGCCGCAACTGATCGACGGAATCAACGCATTCGCGGACAAGGTCTTTCACAAGGCAGCGCTGGCGGCAGGCGCCCGTGACATTGCCCCCGGCGCCTTTACCAAGGTCGCTCATGCCCGCGATATCCTCATCGACAAGGCTGCCGTGATGTCTGGACCCAACCTGATGGTCACCAATGTCATGGCCTTCAACAACGAGCCGAAAACGCTCCTGGCCGTTGCCGCCTCCGCTGAGGCCGGATCATCCCATCCGGTCGCCCAGGCCCTGCGCGAACTGGCCAGCCAGTGGCAAGTCGCCCTCAAGATGCCGGACCGGTTCGAACCGACACCTGGTCTGGGTGTTGTTGCGCTGCTCGGCGGACAAACCGTGGTGATCGGCACGACGGACCTCCTGAAGCGCCTCAAGATCGACAGTTTTACCGCCGACGCCATTGCCCGGTCGCTGGAAGCAGACGGCAAGACGGTGCTGCGTGTCGCTGTCGGGGGACGCGTCGTGGGTGTTTTAGGTCTGGAAGGCACATTGCGTCAGGACGCCGGCGTTGCGGGGATGGCCCTGCGCAAAGAGGGCCTCGTGCCGTGGTTGTTCAGTGGTGACAGCCCCAACACACGCAGCGCGCTGGCGGGCATGCTTGGCCTAGAGCTGACCGATGATCCGAAGCCGGGAGAAACCGCGCCTGAGGCCGCCTCACGCTGCTTTCCGGACATGCCTCCCCTTGTCCTGACCCTGTCGCAGGACCGTATGGCGCTGGAACTGCGCGAAGGCGCCACGCCCGGAAAGGACGGGACCGATGCAAGGCATTCCCCCCTTGCTGTCAGCGACACCGGCGACATTGGAGCCTTCCCTGCCCTGAAGGCGCTGGCCATGCGCCGCAATCTGCTGGCCGTGCACGCCCGCCGGCTGCTGTCAGGTCTCTGGCTTTTCGCCGGCCTGTGCGGTGCCTTGACCCTCCTTCCGCTGTCGGCCGCACCCATTCTTTTTGCTATCTGTCTTGCCGTCCTTTGGACATTTGCCCGATTTTCCATTGCAGATACGCTGCACCGGAATACATGACGCGCCCATTCTCAGATTGTGGAACCGAAATCGGGTTTCAGCGCCTTTACAGCCTCATGGAGCTGGTGTTTATCGGCTTTTGACACTTTGTGAGTGCATTGAGGGATGAGGCGACATGAGCGACACCAAAACACCGAAACTGCGGTCCGCCGCCTGGTTCGACAATCCCGACAATCCGGGCATGACCGCGCTCTATATCGAGCGTTACTTGAATTTCGGCATCACGCGTGAAGAGCTGCAGTCGGGCAAACCGATTATCGGCATCGCCCAGACCGGCTCTGACCTTTCACCCTGCAACCGCCACCATCTTGAGCTGGCCAAGCGTGTGCGCGAAGGTATTCGCGACGCCGGTGGTATTGCCTTCGAATTTCCGGTTCACCCGATCCAGGAGACCGGCAAGCGCCCGACCGCAACACTGGACCGGAACTTGGCCTATCTTGGTCTCGTCGAACTGCTGTATGGCTACCCCATCGACGGCGTGGTGCTGACAATCGGCTGCGACAAGACCACACCTGCCTGCCTGATGGCCGCCGCAACGGTGAATATTCCGGCCATCGCGCTGTCCGTCGGTCCGATGCTGAACGGCTGGTACAAGGGCGAACGCACGGGCTCCGGCACCATCGTCTGGAAAGCCCGCCAGATGCTTGCCGCTGGCGAGATCGACTACAAGGGCTTCATGGACCTCGTCGCCTCCTCCGCGCCGTCCGTCGGCTTCTGCAACACCATGGGCACGGCGACGACCATGAACTCGCTGGCCGAAGCCCTGGGCATGCAGCTTCCGGGTGCGGCCGCCATTCCGGCGCCTTACCGTGAGCGCGGTGCAATTTCCTACGAGACCGGCAAACGCATTGTCGACATGGTACGCGAGGATCTGAAACCCTCCGACATCATGACCCGCGAAGCGTTTGAGAACGCCATTGTCGTCAACTCGGCCATCGGCGGTTCGACCAATGCACCGATCCACCTGAACGGCATTGCCCGCCATCTGGGTGTTGAACTGGACAACGACGACTGGCAGGAGATCGGCCATGACGTGCCGCTGCTGGTCAATCTGCAGCCGGCCGGAGAATATCTCGGCGAGGATTACTTCCACGCAGGCGGCGTGCCTGCTGTCGTCGCGGAGCTGATGCGAAACGGCAAGCTGCCGCATCCGGGCGCGCTGACCGTCAACGGCAAGGGCATCGGCGACAATTGCGACGGTGTCGTCACAGACCTGCCGGATGTCATCAAGCCTTTCAACAATCCGATGAAAGACAAGGCTGGTTTCATCAACCTGAAGGGCAACCTGTTCGACAGCGCCATCATGAAGACCAGCGTGATCTCGGAAGAGTTCCGCGACCGCTATCTCTCCAATCCGGACGATCCGGAAGCGTTCGAGGGCCGTGCCGTTGTGTTCGAAGGGCCGGAGGATTATCACGACAACATCGACAATCCGGACCTTGAGATCGATGAGCACTGCATGCTGTTCATCCGGGGCACCGGCCCGATCGGTTATCCAGGCGGTGCCGAGGTGGTCAACATGCAGCCACCCGCAGCCCTGATCAAACGCGGGATTACATCCCTGCCCTGCATCGGCGACGGCCGTCAGTCGGGCACATCCGGTTCGCCGTCGATCCTGAACGCATCTCCGGAAGCTGCCGCCATGGGTGGACTCGCGCTTTTGAAAAGCGGGGACCGTGTGCGCATCGATCTGAGGAAAGGCACTGCCGACATCCTGATTTCCGATGAGGAGCTTGCACAACGTCGCACGGACCTGGAAGCGGCGGGCGGCTTCAAGATTGCGGAGAGCCAGACTCCCTGGCAGGAGATCCAGCGCGCCATGATCGGGCAGTTCGACAAGGGCATGGTTCTGGAGCCGGCGGTTAAATACCAGGACGTCGCGCATACCAAGGGGCTGCCACGGGACAATCATTGATCTGACGAACCTGTCAGGTGCATTGCCTCTGGCACCGCGAAATGTTGAAATTCTCCGTCACTACCGGAGTTGATCCGGCAATCCATGCGATGATCACGGCGGCCGCGCTGCCGGTGAAGCGACATGGATCCCATGGTCAAGCCATGGGATGACGGAGCGTGTGGCGAAACGCTCCCGGCGGCGCATCTCTTTCGACACAGATTTCTACTTGACGATTACGTAAACGTCATGCTTCAAGAGGGCAAAGACGGGCTCCGGCCCAATTCAAACGGGAGAAAACGACATGTCCTTGGAACAGCTTACCGAAGGTGTCCGCGCAAAGGTTGCCGATGGCGGCATTGAAGAATCCGTCAAGTTCGATCTTGGGGAAACGGGTATCATCTTCCTGCAAGGCTCCAGCGTTTCCAACGAAGATGACGAGGCAGACTGCACCATCAAGATGTCCGCCGAAGACCTCGGTGACCTTCTCTCGGGTGATCTGAACCCGACGGCTGCCTTCATGGGCGGTAAGATGCAGGTGGAAGGTGACATGAGCGTTGCCATGAAACTCGGCAGTATCGTCTAAGCGATTTTTTTAAAGCAGAGCCTTTCAAGCCGGTCCTGAGGGCCGGCTTTTTTTGTTCCACGATCACCACTCCCACCTCCCCCATTCCCATCAGCCTCATCCTGAGGAGCCCGGTACAGCCGGGCGTCTCGAAGGATGGGCCGCTTGTTTCGGAGTGTGCCGCCCATCCTTCGAGACAGGCCTTTGGCCTTCCTCAGGATGAGGTGGCGGGAATGAGGCCCGGTGAAGGACGTGAAGGTTCCCTCCCGGGCACGGCAAACAAAAAAACGGCGGGCAAGGCCCGCCGTTCGAGTTTCTGGATGGTCCGGGTCGTTACCGGTTTGTGATGATTTCCGGTCCCATCAGGCTGTAGGGCAGCCAGGTGGACAGGGCCGGGACGTAGGTGACGAGGATGAGGAACAGGAGCAGGATGAGCACGAACGGCGCTGCCGCCTTGACCACCTGCACCAGACTCATCCCTGTTATCCCCGATGTGACGAACAGATTGAGCCCGATTGGCGGCGTGATCATGCCGATTTCCATGTTCACGACCATGATGATGCCGAGGTGAACCGGATCGACGCCAAGTTCCATGCCGATCGGGAAGACCACCGGCGCCACGATCAGAAGCAGGCCCGACGGTTCCATGAACTGACCACCAAGCAGCAGCAGCAGGTTGACCGCGATCAGGAAGGTGAACCAGTTGAAACCGGCTCCGACCATCCAGTCGGTGATTGCTTGCGGAATCCGCTCCGATGTCAGCACGTGGGCAAACAGGAGGGCGTTGACGATGATGAACATCAGCATGATGGTCGTCTTCGCCGCGTCCACCATCACCTTCTTGGTGTCCTTGTGGAACATGGCCGGAAGAAACTTCCAGACGATCAGTCCGATATTCCGACCCCAGATCTTTGCGCCGATACCATAGATGGACGGCAGCTCCGCAGGGCTGACACGGCCACGCAGAAGCGGATAGCCAATCAGCGCAGCCAGCAGGACAATGGCACTGTCGATGCCGTAGAAACCCTGTCTGTCCGTGACCATGCCGGCGATGCTCGACCAGGCGAACATTGCGGCAAACCCGTAGGTGATGGTCTTGAAACCGGCCAGTCCCAGAGGGCCGTCCTGTTCCTGCACCCAGCGAATGCCACTGAGCGGGCCCATGTCGCGATAGACGAAGAGTGCCACCAGACAGGCATAAACGGCTGCCACTGCCGCAGCTTCGGTCGGGGTGAAGATACCGCCGTAGATGCCGCCCAGGATGATGACCATCAGGAACAGGCCGACGGCTGCTTCCATCATGGCATGCCAGATTTCCTTGAAGCCTGGCCACGGCTGGGCCGGCAGGTTCTTGACGCGTGCCATGACATAGATGGCGATCATCAGCATCAGACCGGCGATCAGCCCTGGAACCACACCGGCAAGGAACATGCGGCCAACGGAAACGTTGGTTGCAGCCGCATAGACCACCATGACGATGGAAGGCGGGATCAGGATGCCGAGCGTGCCGGCGTTGGCGATGACACCCGCGGCAAACTCTTTCGTGTAGCCTGCCTGCCGCATGCCGGCGATGGCGATGGTACCGATGGCAACGACGGTTGCGGGCGAGGAGCCTGACAGCGCGGCGAACAGCATGCAGGCAAAGACGCCCGCGATCGCCAACCCACCCCGGATCGCACCGACGGACGCGATCGAGAAGCGGATGATGCGCTTGGCAACGCCGCCCGTCGACATGAAGGCCGAGGCCAGAATGAAGAAGGGAATGGCCAGGAGCGTGTAGTTCTGCGACGCCGTGAACAGCTGCAAAGCCACCGACGAGATTGAATCGTTGGAGAAGATGGCAATCGCCAGA
The DNA here is from genome assembly GCF_001999245.1 of Roseibium algicola. NCBI lineage: Bacteria > Pseudomonadati > Pseudomonadota > Alphaproteobacteria > Hyphomicrobiales > Stappiaceae > Roseibium > Roseibium algicola. The sequence goes on from NZ_CP019630.1 coordinate 2,499,752, forward strand.
ACGCTGGACAAGCCGAGCGAAATGGAGATCGGAACGCCCAGGAACAAGAAGCCGAGGACGAGAATGAAGAGAATTGCTGCTTCCATTGCCCCGGCCTCAGTCCTTCAAGACGTCTTTGTTTTCAGCGACGAGGTCTTCCGCCTCATGCGCGGCGATCATCATTTCGCGCTCGCCGGTAATGATCTGCCAGGCCGCCTGAATGCAGCGGAACATGAACAGGAACAGGCCGATGGGCAGGATCAGATAAGCGATCCAGCGCTGAACGCGCTCTTTCGTGCCGAAGGTTTCAATGATCGCGTCGGGATAGCGCAGGTCGTCGAGACCGATGCCGATCTTGTACATCTTGGACCAATAGTCGATCGCGCCACCTCTGGTATCGAGACCGAAGATGTGCAGCCATTCCGACCAGAGCAGCGTCAGCGCATAAACAACGCCGCAGAGTGCACCGAATACGGCAACAGCCCGGAACACCGGCTTGGGAAACAGGCGGATGACCGCATCGACGCCCAGATGCGAGCCGATTTTGACGCCATAGCTCATGCCGAACAGGATCAGCCAGGCGAACAGGATACGTGTGAATTCCAGGGCACCAGTCCAGCCGGAATTAAAGCCGTATCGCGCCACCACCTGGGTGAAGGATACGATGGTCATGGCGGCCAGGAGAAAGGCGAGTACACCTTCCTCGAAGCGCGTGACCCAATTGTCGACGCGTTGCATGCGTTTCCCCCGAATTGGCCTCTTGGTTATCAGCGTGTCCGCCGGCATGGTTGCGCGTGCGGCCGCGGGACCTTGGCAGAAGGGCCGGACGATCCGGCCCTTCCAGGAGTTGTTTCAGGTCAGCCTTAGCTGGCGTTGTTGGAAGCGACGGCGGAGTCGATCAGGTCCTTACCGATATCGCCTTCAAACTTGTCCCAAACCGGCTTCATGGCGCCAACCCATGCCTTGCGCTGTTCCGGCGTCAGTTCACGAATGGTGGAACCGGCATCCAGAACGTTCTGGCGGTTCTTGGCTTCAGCAGCTGCCACGTTACCGTTTGCGGTTGCAGTGACTTCTTCCACGATGGTCAGGAACTGGTCACGAACTTCCGGGTCCAGGCTGTCCAGCCACTCGTCGGAAGTGACGAGCAGGTAAGCAAGCAGCTGGTGGTTGGTTTCGGTGATGCCATCCTGCACTTCGAAGAACTTCTGGGTGTAGATGTTGGACCAGGAGTTTTCCTGACCGTCCACAACACCGGTCTGCAGTGCGCCGTAGACTTCCTTGAAGGCCAGCTTCTGAGCATTGGCGCCCATGGCTTCGATCATGGCAACAGCCACGTCAGAGGTCTGCACGCGGAACTTCAGGCCTTTTGCGTCGTCCGGAACCAGCAGCGGCTTGTTGGCGGAGAACTGCTTCAGGCCGGAGCTCCAGTAGCCGAGGCCCTGGAAACCGTAGTCGGTCATGGAGTTCAGGAGTTCCTTGCCGTTTTCACCGGTGGTGAAACGCTCGACGGCGTCCAGATCCTGGAACAGGAACGGCAGGTCGAACAGGCGGAACTTCAGCGTGTAGGCTTCGAACTTGGAAAGCGACGGCGCAGCAAGCTGAACATCGCCGAGCAGAAGGGCTTCCATTACCTTGTCGTCGTCGAACAGCTGAGAGTTCGGGAACACCTGCATGCAGGCCTTGCCGTTCATCTCGTCGTTGACGCGTTCCGCCAGCAGCGTGGCAGCGTCGCCTTTCGGGTGGCCGGTTGCGGCAACCACATGGCTGAACTTGATGACGATTTCACCGTCATTGCAATCGTCAGCCGCATAAGCGTTCGCAGACAGGGCCAGAGACGCCGCGGTAGCTGCGGCGAGAGCGAATTTTTTCATCGGATGTCCTCCCAGACATTTCAGTATGACGGCCATTCGGGCCGGACAGCGTGGTGGCTGGTCGGCACCCTATTGGCAAAGTCCGTGCCAAGTGCCGGAAGAGCAACAAAAAGCGCCGATTTCTGCAGGTTAACAAAAAGTTTCAAATGAACCTGGTCGGGAGAGACTTTCGTTTATGGGTCGAGTCAGACACATGGCATGAAACCGGATGTGTCGAAACCGACACATTTCCGGCCTGCTACATCATATTTTAAGCCGTAAAGCGCCGAATTATCAGTGCCAGATAGCGCCTGAAGACCGGTCGTGGCGCAGCTTGACCTTCAGGCGTGCCAGCTTGTCCGGATTGCGCATGTTGTAGATACGCTCCAACCGCCCATCGGCGTCATAGGCGAACATCACGGCTGTCACGATCTCGTCGCCGTAGAACATGACGAGGCCACGCGTTCCGTTCAGATCCAGTATCTTGATCTGGCAGGGCTCCCAGAGGCGGCCAAGAATAAGAACTGCGTAGCGAGCGACCTCGTCCGCGCCTTCCAGGATCCGGCTCATGGCCGTTGCTTTGCCGCCACCATCGGACTGGAGTTGTACTGTTTCGGCGAGAAGGCCCGTCAGGTGGTCCGTGGATCCTGTTTCAATCGCGGTGAGAAAAGCAGACAGGATCCGGTCCTGATGATCGGCCGGAGGAACAAAACGGGAGGTCGGACCCTGCACATGTCTGCTTGCGCGGGACACCAACTGGCGGCAGGCCTGTTCGGTAACCCCCAGAGTTTCGGCAACTTCGTCATAGGGCTTTGCGAAGATTTCGCGCAGCAGGTAGGCGGCGCGCTCCTTCGGGCTGAGGCGCTCCAGCAGCAGGAGGAACGCTGTCGTCAGGGATTGTGCCCTGTCCAGGTCGGTCTCCGGGTCCGAGCCACTTTCGAACTGAAGCGGTTCGGGGATCCACGGGCCGACATAGTCGACCCGTTTCCTGTGAGCGGCCTTGAGAGTGTCCAGGCAGCAATTGGTGCAGACCGTGGTGAGGAATGCTTCCGGATTCAGGATGCCGGCACGATCCGTGGATTGCCACTTCAGGTATGTGTCCTGCACCGCATCCTCGGCATCTGCCATGGAGCCGAGCATGCGATAGGCCAGCCCCATCAGCTTCGGGCGTACCGTCTCGAAAACATCGATGCCTGGAGCGTCACTCATGTCAGTGGTTCGATACCTGTACCCGGTTCCACAGATTGATCATCGCGACCGCGGCGGTGATAGCACTGATCTCGGCGTCATCGAAGTGGCGGCGCAGTTCACCGCGCAACGCCTCATAGTTCGTATCGACCTGAAGACTGGTCAAGGCTTCCGTCCAGGCAAAGGCCGCCTTCTCCGCCGGCGTGTAGTCATCAACGTGCCGCCAGACCGTCAAGCGCTGCAAACGCTCCTGGGTCTCGCCCGCGTCAAGTGCTTCCTGGGTGTGCATCTTCACGCAATAGGCACACTGGTTGATCTGCGAGGCACGCAGATCGATGAGATGCCGCAGTTTCGGCTCCAGCCCTGCCTTGCCGATCTCACCGCTGGCAGCGACGAAACGCTTCACGATATCGGGGACATTTTCGTAGTGATTGATGGCATTAGAGGTCGTCATTGGCGTGTCTTCCATTCAGGTTTCAGGGTGTGACACAGGGTTGACGACCGGGGGCAGCGATTTGTGACACCGGCCCGAAACTTTTTTCGGCCATTCGTTTTGCCGACCCGCCCAGCGAGCCGGGACGGCAAGGAAATCAGGTCATTGTCAGACGGAAAGCGCTTCGTCCTTGCCGAGACCGTATTTGCGCATCTTCTCATAGAGCGCCTTTCGCGAGAGCCCAAGGTTCTCGTAAGTGGGCTTGATGGCACCGTCGTTGCGCTTGAGTTCGGCGACGATCAACGCCCGTTCATATGTCGCGACCTGTTCGAACAAGGTGGATCCGGCCCCGCTGCTGGGCGCGTTGACCAGCTCGACACCGAGCACGAAACGGTCGGCGACATTGCGCAACTCGCGGACGTTGCCCGGCCAGTCCCGCGCCATCAGCTCGGCGAGGTATTCCTCGTTGATGTCCGGGATCTCGCGCCGGTAGCGTGCCCGGGCTTCCACCGCCAGATGCCGGAACAGGAGGGGGATATCCTCCAGCCGGTCGCGCAACGGTGGAATGGCAACGTTGACGACATTGAGCCGGTAGAACAGGTCCAGCCGAAATCGGCCTTCCTTGCCGGCAGCCTCAAGGTCTTCCTTGGTGGCCGCAATGAAGCGCACATCCAGTTCGATCGCCTTGTTGGAGCCGAGCCGTTCGATTGTCCGGGTCTCGATCACGCGCAGCAGCTTGACCTGCAGTTCCAGCGGCATGGATTCGATTTCGTCCAGAAACACGGTGCCCCCATGGGCATGTTCCAGCTTGCCGATGCGCTGTCCACTGGCACCGGTAAAGGCGCCCTTCTCGTGGCCGAAGAGTTCAGATTCGATGATTTCGGCAGGAAGCGCCCCGCAATTGAGGGCGACGAAAGGCTTTTCCTTGCGGGGTCCTTCGTCATGCAGTGCCCGGGCGACCACCTCCTTGCCGGAGCCGGTCTCCCCCAGGATCAGCACATCGGCATCGGTTGCCGCCAGGGCCGTGACATTGCGGCGAAGCAGTTCCATGGCGGCGGTGCGCCCCACGAGACGGCTTTCCAGGCCCGTTCGGTCTGCCAGTTCCTCGCGCAGCTTTCGGTTTTCCAGCACCAGCCGGCGCTTGTCGAGCGCGCGTTCCACCACGGAGGCAAGGCGCGAAACGGAAAAGGGCTTTTCCATGAAATCATAGGCACCGGCGCGCATGGCCTCGACCGCCAGTGGCACATCGCCATGGCCGGTGATCAGCACCACGGGCAGGGCGGGATCGATCTCGAAGGCCCGCTTCATGACCTGGAACCCGTCCGTCCCGGGCATGCGAATATCTGTAACAAGCACGCCGTAGAACCCGCGGTTGACCCGTTCCAGGGCTTCTTCCGGTTCGCCGGTTGCAAACACCGCCTGGCCGGACAACTCCAGCCCCTGGCTCAAGGAGCCGCGCAGGTCCGCTTCATCGTCTATCAGTAGGACGGTCGCCTGATCCATTAACGCCTATCTCATTTCATTCCGCTGCAAGGACATGCTCATCGGCCACCGGCAGGCGCATGGTGAACACCGCACCGCCACCGTCGCGATTCGCCGCCTTCAGCGATCCGGAAAAGTCATGAACGATCTTGTAGGCAATCGACAAGCCCAGCCCGAGCCCGGCGCCGACATCCTTGGTGGTGAAAAACGGGTCGAAGATCTGTGGCAGCACATCGGCATCGATGCCTGTGCCGTTGTCACTGACGGTCAGAACCGCTTCGCTGCCTTCCTGCCTCAGTTCCAGCCGCACTTCGGGCATGGCAAGCGATGCGGCGTTGCCGCTGACGGCATCCAGTGCGTTGGACAGGAGATTGATGACCACCTGCTCCAGGCGGATGCGCCCGCCCTTGACGATGATATCCTCCGTTGGCAGTGCCAGATCGAGACGCACCTTGCTCTGCTTGATATGTGGCTGCAGCAGCAACGTTGCCTCGTCGATCACCTGGCGCAGGGACACCGGCTTGATGTCGGTGCCCGACTTGCGCGTGAAGCCTTTCAGCGTCTTGGCGATTTCGGCCATGCGGCTGACCATGCCTTCGATCCGCGAGAGATTGCCGAGGGCCTCGTCCGCACGCCCCCGCTCGATCAGCATGCCTGCCACTTCGGCATCGGAACGGATAGCTGCCAGTGGCTGGTTGTACTCGTGACTGAGAGCCGCAGACATCCGGCCGAGCGTTGCGAGCTTGGCTGCCTGCACGAGTTCGGCCTGGGCCAGACGCAAATCGGCTTCAGCCTGTTCGCGCTCGCGCACTTCCTGTTCCAGAAGGACGTTGGTGCGGCGAAGATCCGCAGTCCGTGATTGCACACGGCGCTCCAGGCGCAGTGCGCTCGCCCGGTTGCGCCGTTCCTGGCGCACGAATTCTTCCCGCCTGACGATCAGGATGGCGATACCTCCGGCGGCGATCACACAGACCAGAAGCGCGACCAGCATGGCCCAGCCGGATCGCTGGCGGGCATCCTCGATCGTCACAAGCGTTCTGACCTGCCAACCGAGAACGGCCAAGTTCTCCGTCAATTGCAGGTAATAGTAGGGAGACGGCGTTGCCGGCAGCAGGACCTCGATGCGCTCCGCCACCGACATGTCGGCGATATCCCGGCCGACAGAAAGCTCGTCCATCCGCTTGCCGCGCCATGCGGGAACGTTGGTGACCACAATCCGGCCACTGCCATCCAGCGCGACCAGCGGTTCCTTGCTGAGTGCCCAGGCTTGCTCGACGTCTTCCAGACTGACCCGGACGGCAATCACACCGACGATGGAGCTGCCCCGACGCAAGGGCGAGGCGAAGACATAGTTCGATGCGGCCTCTGGCGTACCGGGAATGAGCTGCCGACCGAGCTGGCCCTGTAGGGCCTGTTCGAAGGCATGTCCGATGCGTTCCGCCCCGCCGAAGGAGCCCGTCGGCACACCATCCTGGCTGGAGACCACGACATTGCCTTGCCTGTCCATCAGCCAGATCTCTTCCGCGCCCGACATGCCGGCAGCGATCGCGGCGATGCCGGGGTCTCCAGACCTGCCTGTGCTCATCAGCAACTGACCGATATCCGGACCGCGTGCCAACAGCGGCGACAGCAGGCGGAACTTGTCGAGAAGTCTTTCGAGAACGGCTGTCTGAACCGCAAGATTGGCCCGCGCACCGGTTTCCACCTCCGCAAGCGTGATCCGCAAGCTGGCAAGCCCGGTCAGCCACATCAGTGCAACCGTCGACAGGATCGCCGCCGCTCCGATACCGATCTTCAGCCTGCGCCAGGTCCGGCGCTTGGTCTTGCGCAACATCGCGTCAGTATAAACAAGCCGCGCGCCGCGTGAAGCGGGAGCCTTATCCAGCGAATTCCTCCCCGGTAGCCGTGTCCGACAGGGCCGGTGCACGCTGGCGCCGGTCAATGGCAACGCTCTTGATCAGAACCGTGACGTCCTTGCCTGTGTGGAGATCAAGGTCGGCAACGGACGCGCGGGTGATGCGGGCACGCAGCACCTGTCCGCTGACGGAGCAAAGGATTTCCGCATAGGGACCGCTTTCACTTGAAATACTGCGGATTGTCGCCGCGAAGGCATTGCGGATGGACAGGCCCTCCGGCGGTTTGACTGCCAGGGCAACGTCCCTGGCCCGGATGCGCAGGCGCACCGCATCGCCCGGCACGGCTGCCATATCCGGTATCTGCAGTGTGGCTCCGCCGATATCGACATCGGTCAGGCCCCAGTCCGGGTCACATCTGGTGACGGTACCTTCCAGCAGCGCGCTGGCCTCGTGACGGCCGGTTGCCCGGCCCAGATCGGTCCGCGCGAGCATGTCGGCCACCGGTCCAAAGGCGGGCGTGCGTCCATCCGACAGGATCACGAGCGTGTTGGACAGGCGCGCCACCTCCTCGATGGAATGGCTGACATAGAGGATCGGGATTCCCGCTTCCACGCACAGACGGTCCAGATACGGAAGAATGTCGTTTCGCCGCGCCTGATCGAGATTGGCCAGCGGCTCGTCCATGATCAGGAGCCGCGGGTCCGACAGAAGCGCCCGCCCGATGGCCACCCGTTGCCTCTCGCCGCCAGAAAGAGTTCCGGGCTTTCGCTCCAGGAGCCCAGCCAACCCCAACAGATCGACCACTTCGGCCATGTCCCGGGTCCCAGGCCTGCGGCCCGCCCAGCGCGCATAGGTGAGGTTCGAGGCAACGCTGAGATGCGGAAACAGCCGGGCGTCCTGAAAGACGTGACCGATCCTGCGTGCCTGAACCGAGAGGTTGATACTCTTGTTCGCGTCGAAAAGGGTCGTGCCGTTGACGGTGATATGTCCGCTGAGCGGCTTGATCAGCCCGGCGATCATGTTGGTGAGCGTTGTCTTGCCGGCGCCCGACTGGCCGAAAAGCGATGTCACCCCGCCCCGGCTGTTGAACCGGGCTTCAAGATCAAGTTGACCGACACGGCCGGTGATGTCGACATCAAGCATGACCACCCCCCATGCGCGCGCGCAATCGGCGCGCCAGTGCTTCCGAGGCGATCAGCGCCGCAAAGGCGACAAAGGCCGCAATCAGCGTCAGGCGGAAGGCAGCCAGTTCTCCACCAGGGGTCTGGGTGGCGGTATAGAGCGCCAGAGACAGGGTTCTTGTCTCCCCGGGAATGTTGGAGACGAAGGTTATGGTGGCACCGAATTCGCCCATGGCCTTTGCAAAGCCCAGGATCGCGCCACCGAGAATTCCCGGCAGGGCAAGAGGCAGGGTGACCGTCAGAAAGGCGGTCAGGCGATGGGCACCAAGAGACTTGGCCGCTTCTTCCAGTTTCGGGTCCACGGCTTCGAAGGAAATACGGATTGGCCTGACCATCAACGGAAAAGCCATCACACCGGCAGCAAGCGCTGCACCGGTCCAATTGAAGGCGAAGGTGACACCGAAGACACTGTCCAGAAACGATCCGACCGGACCCTTGCGGCCAAAGGTCAGCAGCAGCACGTAGCCCGTGACCACCGGTGGCAAGACGAGCGGCAGATGCACAAGAGCATTGACGGCGCCGTGGCCGGTGAACCGGTAGCGGGCAAGTACGAAGGCCATCAGAACGGCAAGCGGCAGCGCGACAGCGAGGGCGGCAGAAGCGACCTTGAGGGTCAAGAGAAGGGCCTGCCATTCCCCGGGCTGGAGATTGAAAAAATCCACGTCTGCTCAGTCTTCTCGTTCCGGTACGCGGCCGAATTTTCTCAGCCACCTGCCGTTATCGGTTAGAACACTGCAGGAACGCAAGATGTCGTTTGTCTTGAGCCTTCAATGCAAAGCAGTGTGCCTGGGGTCAACTGCCCCTTGTCCGGCTTGAGCATGTCTATTCCGATGGCCAGCGCCAGTGCGATCGGCTAGGGTCGCGTTCCCTCCTTGTTGCAGCCGATTCCAGGACACTGCATGACAATCTCGCTGAAGACCCAGGTCCCCGACATCGATACCTATTTGCGCCTGCGGGTCGATTCCGGGCTGAGCGGCTACGGCAGGGACGCTGCGGAAATCGGGCTGAAGAACAGCCTGTTTTGCGTGATGCTATATGACGGTGATGAAGCGATCGGCATGGGGCGTCTCATCGGTGACGGCGGCTGTTTTGTCCAGGTAACGGATATCGCGGTTTTGCCCGCCTACCAGGGGCAGGGCCTTGGCAAGCGCATCATGGCAGCCCTGACTGCCCATATCGAAAGCGCATTCCCGCCCTCGACCTATGTCAGCCTGATCGCCGATGTTCCGGCCAATGCGCTTTATGCCCAATTCGGCTTTGAAGAAACCGCGCCGGTTTCCCTGGGTATGGCACGCCGGGCAGGTGTCAAAAACCCGGCCTGAAAGACCGGCAGCGGGAAAATATTTTCCCGCTCGCAAATCGGGTCGTTTGGGCGTTTTGAGCCGCCTAGGGTCTTCTCACAACCATTGAGGAGACAACACCATGTTTCAGATCGAGCCTCTTCCCGCCACCGAGTTTGCACATTTGAGCAGCCTGAGTGACACGGAACTCGCGCAGAAGGGCATTCAGGTGCACATTTCGGACGGCGCGTTTCCCTGCCGTGTGTCACTTGCCGATGCAGCCCCGGGTACCCGGGTTTACCTGCTCAATTTCGAGCATCAACCAGGCGAAACGCCCTACCGCTCCCAGCATGCGATCTTTGTCGCCGATGGCGCGAAGGAAAACCATCCGGCCCCGGACACGATCCCGGAAGTCGTGGCAAAGCGCCTGCTGTCGGCACGAGCCTTCAACCGGGCCCACGAGATGATCGACGCGGAAGTCGTTGAAGGCCGTGAGCTGGAAGGTGTCATCCGGACGTTCTTCGACAATCCGCAAGTCGACTACATTCACCTGCATTTTGCTCGCCGCGGCTGCTACGCGGCAAGGGTTTCACGCACCGCATGGACCTGATCAATAAAGCCTGAGCAAGCCTTCGGAGGTGGCTTCTTCCAGAAGCGCCTCCGGGGTCTGTTTCAGCTTGCCATGCCGGATCATCGCATCGCCGATGTCGCCCAGGTCATCAGCGTTACGCCAGCTTTCCGGTTGCCAGATCTTCGAGCGGACCATGGCCTTCGGGCAATGCATGAATGCCCGGGTGATCTCCACTGCCAGCGCCATCGCCGGCTGTTTGCCCTCCACCTGCATCCGCTCCAGCAACCAGGCATCCCGGACGATGCGGGCTCTGCCCGACACCCTCAAGGTCTCGCCCTTGCCCGGGATCAGGAAAATAAGTCCGACGCGCGGGTCCTTCAGCAGGTTGTGGTAGCTGTCGAGGCGGCGGTTACCGGGGCGGTCGGGGATCGCCAGCACTGTGTCGCTCAAGACGGTGACAAAACCGGCCGGGTCCCCCTTGGGACTCACATCGATCACGCCCTCCGGATCGACCGTCGCGATCAGGCAGAAGGGAGATCGTGCAATGAACTGCCTGCAAAGGTCGTCCAGTGCCTTGATCTCCTTTACCCTCACCTTTTCGGGCGCGGTTCCGGCATGGGCTTCGAGCTGGTCAACCGTTGTTATCGGGTCGTTGAAATCTGAAAGTGTCGTGGGATCTTCCGGCATGGCAACCTCCCTGGATCTGCCTGCTGGCGCTTTCACCATCAAACGGCGCTGCGAACGCAAAGACAAGGCGTTTCGCTGGAATCACGGTTTTTCCAAACTGGCGCCCCGATTCTGGCTAAACTGGATCTTACCTGAGCAACATCGCACCCATCATAAAGGGATCGCATTGCCGATTTAAACTTTAACGGTAATCTTTGCGAAATACACCTCAAGGGAGATCCGGCCATGCCGACCGCAGCCAAACGCCGTGCCGCCTTCAAAGCTCTTCACGAAAAAGGGCGTGCTTTCCTGATGCCGAATCCCTTCGATATCGGCACAGCCCGCATCCTCGACGGGTTGCGGTTTGACGCGATGGCCACGTCCAGCGCCGGATATGCCTGGACGCAAGGCGTGAAGGATGCCGAAGGGCTGATCACGCGCGACGATGCGCTCGGACATGCCGCTGACATCATTGCCGCGACCAGCGTGCCGGTGAACGGTGACCTGGAGAACGGGTTCGGCGACAGCCCGGACGATGTGGTGGCAACGGTCAAGGGGGCGATCGAGGTTGGCCTCGCCGGCTGCTCCATCGAGGATTACACGACCGATCCGAAACATCCCTACTACGATCTGGAGCTGGCGGTGGAGCGGATCAAGGCGGCGGTGGATGCCAAGAACCGGCTGGCTCCGGATTTCGTCCTGACTGCCCGCAGTGAAGGGCCCGTCCAGACGCAGCATGAACTTGACGAGACGATCAAGCGCCTTAACGCCTTTGCAGAGGCGGGTGCCGATTGCGTCTATGCACCGGAGCTGAAGGACAAGGAACAGATTGCCGCCGTTCTGGCCGCCGTGAAAGCGCCGATGAACGTCCTGGCCGGGCGCAAGAACTTCCACCTGACCCGCAAGGAACTGGGCGACATGGGCGTTACGCGTGTCTCCATCGGGGCAGGTCTGGCACGGCTTGCCTACCGGGCCTTCATTGCTGCTGCCGAAGACATGAAAGACGGTGGCACGTTCGGCTGTTTCGACAGGACCGAAACCATGCCGGAAGGAATTCCCGATTTTGAATCCTTCATGAAAACAAGGCCCTGATCCGTAATGGACGCCTCACAGGTTTCCGAAGGCCTTGACCAGGCGAACCTGGGTGATGCAGTCGCGATGACCGAACTCGCGCGGCGGGCCTATGCGCATTATATCCCGGTCATCAACGCTGTCCCCGTGCCAATGACCGCCGATTATGCCGCGCATATCCGGCGGGACGACGTCTGGGTGCTCCGCTCCGGCACCTCTCTTGCCGCCAGCCTTGTTCTGATCCGGCATCCGGACCATCTCCTGATCGAAAGCATTGCCGTTGATCCGGAAGAGCAGGGCAAGGGCCGTGGCAGGCAGCTGCTCGACTGGGCGCGGCGGCGCGCAGCGGACTTCGGGCTGAGCGAAATCCGGCTCTATACTAACGTACTCATGACCGAAAACCGGGCCTGGTACCAGCGTGCGGGTTTCGCGGAAACCCATCAGGAACAGCGCGGCGACAAGCGGATCGTCCACATGCGGCTGACACTGTGACCAAGCTGCTTGCCAACTCCGGGTGCGCTGGAAAGCATTGATCCGGGGCCGGGCAGAGCCCGGCCCCGGATGTCAGCAGCTACGTAAGCCTTGGCCTTCCAGACCCGCTACTCCAGGCCCCAGGTTTTCTGCTTCTTCTGCTTCATGACGCTTCGGACCATCTTGCCGAATGCCCGGTCCTTGGACCTGCGCTCCGCCAGACTTGCAGAGTTGAAGGCTTCTTCCGCCTTCAGCTTTCGCCACCTGTTCAGCCGGCCAGGTTCCAGGGTGCCGTCCGCCAGCGCGGCCTGAACGGCGCAACCGGGCTCCGTTTCGTGCCGGCAGTCAGTGAAGCGGCAACGGGATGCCAGCTCGTTCAGATCCGAGAACAGATCATCGATCCCGGCTGCCACATCCGTCAGCTGCAGTTCACGCATGCCCGGTGTATCCAGCACCAGACAACCGCCTGGAACCACGTGAAGTTGCCGGTGGGTCGTCGTGTGACGGCCCTTGGCATCGTCTTCGCGAATAGCCTGAGTGGCTATGTCCTCGGTGCCTGAAAGCGCGTTCGTTAGCGTCGACTTGCCGACGCCCGAAGAGCCAAGGAAAGCAACTGTTTTGCCCGGCTTGCACCAGGCCGCGAGTTTCAGGCCCGGCTCATCGCCACGCGCGTCCAGCGTCACGACCGGAACCGAGTTCGAAATCGTCCGAGCCTGATCGACATAGTTTTCCGGATCGCTCGCCAGATCCGACTTGGTCAGGACGATCACCGGATCGATACCGGCTTCGAACGCAAGGGCGATGTACCGCTCCAGCCGGGCAATATTGAAGTCCTGATTGCAGGAAGACACCACGAACACCGTGTCGATGTTGGCTGCAATCAGCTGGATCTGTCGATCGGTTCCGGGTGCACGGCGTTTGAGCAGGCTCTGTCGCTCCAGCACCCGGCTTGACGGCGGATGAGCGCGGTCCAGCAGCAACCAGTCGCCTACCGTGGCGTTCCTGACAGGCAGGATCGCTTCGTCAAGCCCTTCGCCGACCACGTGAAACGCGTTTCGATGGACCTCGACAACACGGACGGGCGGTGTTGCCGTCAGCTCGTCGGAGCTGATCTGTTGTGCAAAATAGGGCTGCCAGCCAAGTGAAAGAAGTCGTGAAGTGTTTTTGTCCGGCCCATCGTTTTTAGGGCGTGCGGGAAAGAAGTCGGAATAGTTCCGTACCATTGGATTGTCTCGTGATTTAAACACACGTCATCGGGCGCCCGCCAAGGCACCGGTTCATGTATTCAAGGCTCTCTGATCTTCAGAGAGCCTGCTCACGCAATCTCTGACATCCAATCTCCATGGGACGCACCTCGAAGGTGCCCGTTACAAGTAGTCGCAAAGACGCCCCGATACAAGCATCCCGCAAATGTGACCAGGCTTATTCCGGACGCTCGCCAACATAGGCGGCCCGCGGGCGGATCTGTTCCGGCGCCGCGTATTGCTCCAGCGCATGAGCGATCCATCCGGTCATGCGGGCAGCGCAGAAGATGATCTTTCCGGCGTCCTTCGGCAGGTCATAGGTCTTTTGTGTGGCCGCCAGGGCAAGATCGATGTTCGGCGCTTCACCGAACAGGTCACGCGCGACCGTAATCAAACCCGGCAGACGCTGGACGAAGGGGTGCGCGGGCTCGCTGCGGTAAAGCACGTCGAGCAGGCATGCGGCGCGCGGATCCGGCCCGCGGTAGATCGTGTGACCGAAGCCGGGCAGGGGCTCGCCCCGGCTCAACCGGTCCGAAAGCAGGGTCTCTATATCGGTGTCCGGCCCGACATCGGACAGCCATGCCGTTGTCCTGTCGGATGCAGCACCGTGGCGCGGGCCGGCAAAAGCCCCCAGACCGGAAATGAGGGCTGCGTGGAGGGGCGCCCGGGTGGAGGCAGCGCAGCGCGTCGCGAAGGCACTGGTGTTGAGCTCGTGGTCGGCACACAGGATCAGCGCCGCCCGGATCACGTTCTTCGCCGAAGACGACACGCCGAAAGCGTTGGCAATCTGCGTGTGGATCGGCACGTCGACCGGATCTGCGTTGAGGAGAGCTGCAACCGCGTAGCGCAGCAGGGCAGCGCCTTTCACTTGCAGAAGCTTGGGTGCCTGCGTGTAGGCCGCCTTGTCCTGCAGCGGCCAGGCGGCAAGCGCGACCATCAGCCTGTCCAGCGGCGCAAGCCCCTCTGGCAGGTTGGGCGGGGGCAATGGAGCGCTTTCGGCAAACGGGTCTTCCTGCGACGCCCAGAGCAGGGTGGCCACCGTTTCAAGCGTGGAGGTTTGCGCCAGATCGACCGCGGGCCGGCCACGATAGACCGGACCGGCTTCCGAAATCAGCGTCAGTTCTGTTTCCAGCACCGGGTCGCCGGTCAGGGGCCGCGCACCGGAGTAGTCGTCGGCAGCCTTGCGGCCTTTCATGCGGCGCACATCCACCGCGTCGTAGCGGCGCTGCTTGCCCGGGCCGGCAACGGAATTGATCAGCCCCCGGCTGACATAGGCGTAGAGGGTTGCCGGCTGAACACCAAGTTCGGCGGCGGCTTCACGGGCGGACAGGTAGATCGGCTTGCTCATACATTGATTTTAATTATCAACATTGATCAATGCAATCTTCTCTTTCTATCTGACCGGGAAAGAAAAGGAGATAGCCATGACCGAAGCGCCGAACCCCGCCCGGATGACGCCTGACCCGATTGCCGGTTTGGAGGGCGTTGTTGCCGCCACCACCATGCTCAGCCATGTCGACGGCCAAAAGGGTGTCCTCATCCTCTATGGCCGCCATATCGAAGATCTGGCCGGCAAGCTGAGCTTCGAGGAGGCCGTCCGGCATCTGTGGCAGGATTTCCAGATGCCTGAGGCCTCGTCCCTGCGTGAGGCTTTCGGTGAAGCCCGGAGGGCCGCCTTTGCCGTCATGCCGGTTCTTGAAGCTGCGCCTTCCAGCCTCGGCGTTTATGAACGCATGCAGCTGGGCCTGGCTGCCTTGCCGATGTCCACCGGCCTGCCCGACTCGATTGCGATCAGCGGCGCATTGCCCGTCTTTCTGGCTGCGTCGCACCGGATTGCCAGGGGACAGACGCCGATCGCACCGGACAGCACCCTGGAGACCGCAACCGATCTTCTGCGCATGCTGACGGGCGCGCTGCCGCCTGCCGACCATGCCGCCGCGCTCAACCGCTATCTGGTGACAATCCTGGATCACGGGCTGAACGCTTCCACCTTCACGGCGCGCGTGATCGGCTCGACCCAGGCGAACCTGAAACAGGCCGTTGTTGGTGCGATGGGCGCCCTCAGCGGGCCGCTGCATGGCGGCGCGCCGGGCCCTGTGCTGGACATGATCGATGCTATCGGCCGTCCGGAAAACGCAGCTGCCTGGATCGGCGAAGCCTTGGCACGCAAGGAGCGGCTGATGGGATTCGGTCACCGGATCTACAGGACAAGGGATCCGCGCGCGGACGTCCTGAAGGCAGGGCTGCGCCTGCTTGGGCCTGAGAACCCAAAAGTGCGTCTGGCGGAGGAGATCGAACAGGCAGCGCTTGCCGCACTGAAAACTGCCAAGCCCGACCGGCCGCTGGAAACCAACGTGGAGTTCTATACCGCCGTCCTGCTGGACGCGATCGGCATCGACCGGACCCTGTTCACGCCGCTGTTTGCCGTCGGCCGGACACCGGGCTGGTGCGCCCATGTCCTGGAACAGCAGGAAACCGGCAAATTGATCCGGCCATCGTCGCATTATGTCGGGCCGAGCCCCGCGTGACGGAGACCAGCTGAAAGCTTGTTACCGCGAGATACCCAGCCCGGAAGACGGATCATCCGCCTTCCGGGCGCGTGTGTTCAGCCGGTAGACCATGTCGCGCACCCACATGTGCAGCGGTGCGCGGTGGTTGAGCGTGGTCCACACGAGGCTGATTGTCACCGACGTTTCCACCGGGCAGGGAACCACATGAAGTCCATCCGCAACTGATCTGGACAGCCGTTCCGGCACCGTGGCGACGAGGTTCGATCCGGCAACCAGACGCTCCAGCCCGGCCGGGCTCGGCACGCGCAGGGCGACTTTCAAGTCCTTGTTCATGCGCTCAAGCTCGATGATGTAGCGCGACCGCCACTGGCCGCCGTAGGTGACGAGCACGTGGTCGAGATCCAGATAATCGTCCAGGCTCAGTGCCGCTCCGGCTTTCGGGTGCTCCGGATCGAGCAGGCAGACGTAGCGATCCTGATAGAGGTCGCGCCTGTAGAAATGCGGGTCCGACCGTTCGAACGGACCAAGCAGGAGATCCGCCTCATTGCGCAGCAGTCGCTCGTGACCGATCCCCGACGCATCGATGATCTCCAGGTCCAGGTTAGGCGCTTCGCGCTTCAGAAAATGAACGATTTCCGGAATGATCAGCACGCGTTCATAGAAGTTGCAGGCGATGGTGAAGGTCTGCGCCGCCGTCTTCGGATCGAAATCCGGCGGAGCGACCAGTTGCCGGAACTCGGCCGTCAACCGTTTGGCCTGATGGACGATATCTTCGCAGCGTTGTGTCGGGTGGAGCCGACGAGCCTGGCGGACGAACAGCGGATCCTGAAACACGTCCCGCAGCTTGTTGATCGTGTAGCTGACCGCTGACTGATTGACGCCGAGTTCTTCCGCCGCACGCGTGAACGAACGGAGCTGGTGCACCCAGACCAGGACCTGCAGCGCCCGAAAATCGACTTCCAACGGATCGCCCGGCATCGGCAAATTCCCCCCGGATCCGGCAAGAACACTCGCCACGATTTGTAAAATCAAAAAATTCAATGACAACTATAAAGTCAATCGTATTGCTTGATTTTATTCTGCCCGCTTAACCTGCCGTCAGTGCCGGATTTGGGAGGAGAAGGCAGATGGCGGTCGCACCTGTCGACGAAACGCTGACGCTTGCGGACCTGACGCGCGACCCCTATCCGATCTACAAGCGGATGCGGGCCGAAACGCCGATCGTTCAGGTTCCGGCGGCAAACCGTATCTTTCTGACCAAGGCGAAACACACCAAGATGGTGAAGGACGACCCCGAGCTTTACAGTTCGGACGATCCTGTCACACCGATGCGGCGCGCCTTTCTGGCCCACACGCTGATGCGCAAGGACGGCGAGGAACACCGGCGCGAGCGCATGGCCATGCAGCCGGCTTTCTCGCCCAAGGTCATCAAGACAGACTGGGCCGATCTCTACCGCAAGATTGCCGCGGAGTATCTCGACCGGCTGCCACGAGGCGAAACGGTCGACCTTTTCACCGACCTGTGCGGACCGGTGGCGGCACGGATCCTCGCGCACATCCTGGGTCTCGACGAAGTCGGCGACGCCGACATGCAGCGCTGGTCGCAGGTGCTGATCGACGGCGCCGGCAATTTCGGCTTCGCGGATGAACCATTTGCCCGGTCTGATGCGGCCAATGCCGAAATGGATGCCGTGTTCGACAGCCTGATTGCCCGGCATCTGGCAGAGCCCAACAACTCCGCGTTCTCCGTCATGCTGAATGCCCGCGACCCGATCCCCAGAAGCCAGATCTACGCCAACATCAAGATTGCCATCGGTGGCGGCATCAACGAGCCGCGCGATGCGCTGGCAACCATCATCTATGGCCTGCTGACAAATCCGGACCAGCTTGAGGAAGTGAAGCGGCAGGACACCTGGGCGGATGCATTCGAGGAAGGTGTCCGCTGGGTCGCGCCGATCCAGGCGTCGTCTCGCCGGGCGACGCGGGATCTGGAAATCGACGGCATCGACATTCCCGAAGGCGTGACGCTGATGACCATCCAGGCCTCGGCCAATCGCGACGAGGATCTCTACGAGGACGGCGAATCCTTCAACGTCTTTCGAAAGAAAGCGCCGCATCAGGCCTTCGGCAGCGGCCCGCACCATTGTGCCGGCGCCCATATCTCGCGGCGAACTGTCGGGGAGATCATGCTGCCGATGCTGTTCGAACGGTTCTCCGGCATGACGCTGGACAAGCCCGAAGACGTTGTCTGGAGCGGTTTCGGTTTCCGTGGCCCCCTGAACCTGCCCGTCAAACTGAGCTGACAAAAAGAAACCAACCGGGCCGGGTTAGAGCCGGCTGAAAGGAAAACCGCATGGTGCAGATCACCTTCGTCCAGCCGAACGGCAGCCGGAAGACCATAGATGCGAGCGAAGGGGCGAGCGTCATGGAAACGGCTGTCAGCCACGGGGTCGATGGCATCTTTGCCGAATGCGGCGGGGCCATGATGTGCGCCACCTGCCATTGCTACGTGGACGAGGCGTGGAGCGACAAGACCGGCGCGCGCACGGACGGCGAGGAAATCATGCTGGAATGCGCAGCCGCAGACTTGCGCGAAACATCCCGCCTGTCCTGCCAGATCAGGCTGACCGGTGCGCTCGACGGACTGGTGGTGCATCTGCCGGACGAGCAGGCGTGAGGAAACGATTTCGAACAAGGGAGGAAACCATGTCGAAGTACCGGATGATGAGATCGGTGGCCGCAGGTGCGTTCACCGCGGGAGCGGTTGCCGTAGCCGCGCTTTCGCTAAGCCTTACGGCGGGCCAGGCCGTGGCAGCGGAGGTCACGCTGCGGCTGCACCAGATGCTGCCGGCGCAAGCCAGTGTACCGAAGAACATCCTTGAACCGTGGATGGCCAGGATCGAGGAAGAATCGGGCGGGCGGATCGAGTTCCAGCATTTCCCCGCCATGCAGCTTGGCGGCAAGCCGCCGGAACTGGTCGACCAGGCCATCGACGGCATCGCCGACATCGTCTGGACCTTGCCTGGCTATACGCCCGGCCGCTTTCCAAGGACGGAAGTCTTCGAACTGCCCTTCGTCATGACCAATGCCGAGGCCGTGTCGCGTGCCTTCTGGCAACTGGCGGAAGAAACCATGCTGGACCAGGACTTCAAGGACATGAAGGTTCTGGGGCTCTGGGTGCATGGACCCGGGCTGATCCACTCCAAGGACCCGATCGACTCGCTCGACGACCTGAACGGCGTGAAGCTGCGGGCGCCGACGCGGGTGACCAACGACATGTTCAGTTCACTCGGGGCAACACCTGTCGGCATGCCTGTGCCGGCGGTTCCGGAAGCCCTGTCCAAGGGCGTTATCGATGCCACCGTGGTGCCGTGGGAGGTGACCGGCGCACTCAAGATCAACGAACTCGTCAGCAACCACACGGATTTCGGTGACGATGCTCTTTACACGGCAACCTTCGTGCTGGGCATGAACCGGGCGGCCTATGACGGACTGCCCGACGACCTGAAGGCGATCATCGACAAGAACTCCGGTCTTGAACTGTCCGGATTCGCAGGTGGCCAGATGCAGCGGGACGATGCCAAACCTCGCGACGAAGCGATCGAGAAGGGGGCGACGATGATTGTCCTTCCACCGGAAGAAGTTGCCCGCTGGAAGGAAGCCTCGGCACCGACGATTGAAAAATGGGTGGCCGAAATGGACGAGAAAGGCATGGACGGCACAGGGCTTTACAAGCGCGCCATCGAGCTGATCGAGGAGAACACCGGGAAATAGCCGGCCAGGGGTGGTGTGCGGCTCCCCCACAGGGCTGCGTGCCTTTAGGCTCGCTTCGCGGCTTGCCTTTTCGACGGCCGCGCGGCATGTGCCGGTTATTCAGGGCGTCCCGTGATCTGTGGTCACGGGGCGCCCGATTTTATTTACGCCGTTTTGCCGGTCATCCCGCCATTTGCGCTTCGCGAACGGCGTATTCGATCTCCTGAACGAGGCCGTCCTCCAGACCAAGCCGGGCAGCGAGCATCTGCAGGTAGGCCTTTTCCGCCGGGTGATCCGGATCGATGGCAAGACGCGACGCGGCGTAGATTTCGGCCGCAGTCTCCTCACAGGTTGCACTGGCCACGACCTTGTCCAGATCAAGCGGCGAGCGCAATTCGTCCATCAGGAACGCCTTCGCCTCGCTGTCCAGTCCGGCCTCGTCGATCTTGTCGAAAATCCGGTCCTGTTCGTCGCGATCAATATGACCGTCGGCCTTTGCGGCGGAGATCATTGCCGTCAACAAAGCGATTGCGGCCTGATGTTCGCCGCCCGGATGCTCACACGGATCGAAGGCGGTGCCGCGCGGTGCTTCCAGCGGGATCGGATCATCGGCCGGATACTGTGGACGCGGTGCATTCTGCTGATTGGCCTTGTGGCCCTGGTAGGCCTTGTAGGCAAGGCCGGCAACCAGTGCGAGGCCGCCGTAGGTGACTGCCTTCTTGCCGAGCTTGCGTCCGCTCTTGCTGCCAAGCATGAGACCGGCCAGGCTGCCGAGTGCCAGACCGCCACCCTGGGACGACAGAAAATCCTTGCCCTGGGACAGGAGATCACCGGATCCACCCTTGCGGGCAGTCCCGCGCTGGCCGGGTTGACCACCGCCCTGGGTCCCCAGAAACTGATCCAGCAAGGATTTTGCGTCGAACATATTCGGCTCCTTAAAATTGCCGCGTGAAGCGGTTTAAATCACGGTTGCACTATCAAATGGGATTTTCTGCAAGGGACGCAAGTTTGCGTTACACTCGGTCACCCTTCTCCAATCCACAATGCTTGTGTTCCAGGCCACAACGAGAACAATCTTGAACTTCCTCGCCTCAGTCCGCAGTCTTTCCCTACGATGCTGCCTCATCGCCGGGACTTTGGGGAGCGGGAGTGCGCATGCCCTGTCGCTGAACGACGAGGCCGATACCTACCGCAAGATCTGGCAGGAGGATCTGCTGAGCGCCTATTCGCGCACGCTTGCCGATGCAGGCGAAAGCACGACCGGCAATCTTTATGCCTTCAACATCAAGGGCTGCTCGCGTGAAGACGCGCCTGGAAGCCTGTTGTACATCCATGCGATCCAGGACCGCGGCCAGCCGCGCGGCAGCGAGTTTCCGACCTATGTCTTCACCTCGGGAACAAGGCAGGACAAACCGGAACTCGCATTCAAGACCTTTGCGGGAAAACGGATCTATCTCTCCGACACGATCACCTGTGAACCGGAGCGATGTCTTCTCTCCGGCAAGACCGGGTTTTCAGATGTCTGCCTGGCGGATCCATACGGCAACCCGGCACCGGATCTCAAAGGCCTGCGCAAGGATTTCTGGACCGATCTCATGGGCTGGCTGGGGCTTTGAGCGGTCATTTCAGCGGCAGCAGATTGTCGTCCTTCAAGGTTTCCATGGCAATGGACGAGCGCACATGATGGACCGCCTCCTGGGGTAGTAGCTCGTCGTTGATGATGTGGCTGAGCGCCTTCAGGTCCGGCACCACGATCTTCAGCATGTAATCGACATCGCCGGTCAGCGTGTGGGCCTCCTGCACTTCCGGCATGGCGGTCACCATGTTGCGGAACTTGCGGGCGTTTTCCCTGGAATGCGCGCCAAGTGTCACGCCGACATAGGCCGTCACCATCAGACCCAGGGCTTCCGGATCCAGTGCCGCCCGGTACCGGCGGATGATACCCGCTTCTTCCAGTTTCTGCCGCCGCCTGGAGACCTGGCTTGCGGACAGGCCGATCACGTCACCCAACTCCGCATTGGTGAGGGCGGCATTGTTCTGCAAGGCGGCGAGCAGCTTCACATCAAAGCCATCCAGCGCAATCGTCATGCGTCACTCCGAAATTTCCTGCATGTTTCGTGCATCATCTTACGCGAAAACACGTGGATTGCACACACACTGCGCGTCCTTCGCGGCATTCTGGTTTCAATGACCCGTTTTACCGAGGAGGACTTTCATGGGACCGTTCCCGCACGACGCGCCGCCGGCACAGATCACGTCTGAAAATCCGGCAGGGACCGATGGCTTCGAATTTGTCGAATTCGCCCATCCGGAACCGGAAAAGCTGGACGAACTGTTCCGCAAGATGGGCTACCTCCCCGTTGCAAAGCACAAGAGCAAGAACATCACGCTCTATCGCCAGGGTGACGTCACATACGTGCTGAATGCCGAACCGGGCAGCTTCGGCATGAAGTTCGTGGACACGCACGGCCCGTGCGCGCCTGCCATGGCCTGGCGCGTCGTCGATGCGCAAAAGGCGTTCGAGCATGCGGTTGCCAAGGGCGCGACGCCTTATGAAGGCGACGACAAGACCCTGGACGTTCCGGCAATTGTCGGCATCGGCGGCTCGCTGCTTTATTTCGTGGATACCTACGGCGCCAAAGGCTCGGCCTATTCCAGGGAATTCAACTGGCTGGGCGAGTTCGACCCGAAGCCGCAGGGCGTCGGTTTCTACTATCTCGATCACCTCACCCACAACGTCTATCGCGGCAACATGGACAAGTGGTGGGACTTCTATCGCGACCTGTTCAACTTCAAGCAGATCCATTTCTTCGACATCGACGGTCGGATCACCGGTCTCGTCAGCCGTGCGATCACCAGCCCTTGCGGCAAGATCCGTATTCCGCTGAACGAATCCAAGGACGATACCAGCCAGATCGAGGAATACCTGAAGAAGTACAACGGCGAAGGCATCCAGCACATTGCTGTCGGCACGGACAACATCTACCAGAGCACGGACCTTCTGGCGGACAACGGCCTGAAATTCATGCCCGGCCCGCCGGAAACCTATTACGAGATGTCCCATGCCCGGGTGAACGGCCACGACGAGCCGATCGAGCGGATGAAGCGCCACGGCATCCTGATCGATGGTGAGGGTGTGATCGACGGCGGCATGACCAAGATCCTGCTGCAGATCTTCTCCAAGACCGTGATCGGCCCGATCTTCTTCGAGTTCATCCAGCGCAAGGGTGACGAAGGATTTGGCGAAGGCAATTTCCGCGCCCTGTTCGAATCGATCGAGGAAGACCAGATCCGCCGCGGCGTCATCAAGACTGAAGCAGCCGAATAATCCCACTTGCAGGTTGCTTCTGAAAGGCCGCTGTCCTTCGGGAAAGCGGCCTTTGTTTTGCCCTGCGGGCCAGATTATTCTTTTTCCGATGCAGCAAAGCCCGGACCCGGCTCAGGACTTGATCTTGTTTGCACGGCCCGAGGGAGTGGCCGCCCTGCCAAGCGACATGCCCCAGGGGAACACGAAAAGTCACGCCATTTCCGGGTGTTGCGCCTCGCTGACAGCGCGATCCGGGGTTTCAGCGGGTATCAATGGAAAAAAATCTTGAGCGTCCTTGGCCGGATTAATCCCGTATTTTCAATACGATAACGACAGCCTGAAGTAGAAACTTGAAAAATTTCACGTGAATCACGTTTTTCCAAGGAACGATTCCATGTGGAACGGGTTTTACATACAGAGGCTGCCGAGTAGGCCCTCTGTTGCATTGTCTAAGCACAAACTCTTTATACCTCCGCACCCCCATGCGGAGGTTTTTTTTGCCTTGGCGCGGGCTGTGCGCGCGACCTCCGCATGCGGGTATTCCCGTTCGTACCGTCAGACATCAGACAGCGTTCATGTTCGCCATGACTGCCTTTGCACCGATTTGCTTCAGGAAGGCCTGCGGGTCGAATGCGACCT
Organism: Roseibium algicola; assembly: GCF_001999245.1. NCBI lineage: Bacteria > Pseudomonadati > Pseudomonadota > Alphaproteobacteria > Hyphomicrobiales > Stappiaceae > Roseibium > Roseibium algicola. Next base: position 2,523,233 of record NZ_CP019630.1, read on the forward strand.
TGCGGTATTCATCGGCAATCCGGGCTTTCGCCTCCAGAAAGACCTCTTCGTTCTGCCATTCGACAAAGGTGACGAATTTTGCCATCCCCTCGCCGGAAGGTTGCTCAAGCACAAGGTTCTGGCGGCACCCTTCGATGTTCTGAAGCAGGCCGCGAATGACATTGAGCCGTTCCAGCAGAACGTCTCGCGCCTCAAGCGGCACTTCAAAGCGGTCGACGCGGTAGATAGGCCGGGATTCCGTGTCCGATTTCATGCTTTTCTCCTTGGGATTTGAAAGGAGAGAAAGCTCTACAACCTCAACTTAAATTGAGGTCAAGCGGATATTCGAACTGGCTGGCGGGAAGGGCTGATCAGCCCTCCACCTTCGCTTCCAGCACGTCCCAGACCATGCCAGCCACATCCGGTCCGCCGAGATTGCGGATGGCGCGGATGCCTGTGGGGGCGGTGACGTTGATTTCTGTCAGGTTGCCGTCGATGACATCGATCCCCACCAGGATCAGGCCCTTCTCCTTCAGCGAAGGCCCGAGGCGCGCACAGATCTCGCGTTCGCGCTCGGTCAGCTCACTGTCGGTCGGCGCACCGCCCCGCACCATGTTGGAGCGCAGGTCGCCCGCGGCCGGAACGCGGTTGACCGCACCGGCGAACTGGCCATCAACCAGCAGGATGCGCTTGTCGCCGTGCTTCACATTGGGCAGAAACTGCTGGATGACCCAGGGCTCGCGGAAGGTCGCGGCAAAGAAGTCGTAGAGCGAACCGTAGTTGAGGTCGTCCTGGGTGATGCGGAAGACGGCCGCGCCACCATGGCCGAACAGCGGCTTCATGACGATGTCGCCGTATTCCTTCCGGAACAGATCGATTTCCGACTTGTCCTTGGTGATCAGGGTCGGCGGCATCAGGTCGGCGAATTCGGTCACGAACAGCTTTTCCGGCGCGTTGCGAACGGCTGCAGGATCGTTGACCACCAGAGTGTCCGGATGGATCTTTTCCAGAATATGGGTCGCAGCGATGTAGGAGAGGTCAAACGGCGGATCCTGGCGCATCAGCACCACGTCCATCTCGCGCATGTTGAACCGGCTCTTTTCACCCAATGTGAAGTGGTCACCCTTCACATCGCGCACTTCGATCGGCTCCAGCGCGCAGAACACTTCGTCACCGCGCATCGCCAGACGGTCGGGCGTGTAGTGATAAAGTTCATGTCCGCGAGACTGTGCTTCCAGCATCATTGCGAAGGCGCTGTCGCCGGCAATGTTGATGGACGAAACATGGTCCATCTGGACCGCAACTTTCAAAGCCATGAGGCAACTCCCGGCGGGCGGCGCCGCGTGAGCGCCTTTGGGATTTTCAGAACGATTGGTCCAGATATGCGGTGCGCAGTCGGCTTTGTCCAGAGGGGGAGGTCAGAAGGATCCGAGTTCGGTTCCTGTGGCTCCGGGCACCGGCAAATGAGGTGAAGTCTCCCGGCCATAGTCAGCGTCACCCCGGCGACCGACGGGAGACCCGGGGCCTGTTCGTTTCAAGAGCGCTCCCAAGGTGACGCAAACATCCGGGACATTGAGACAACTGTGAGCAAGCAGGGCAGCGAGCAAGCCCCGGATCCGCGCTGCGCTTGTCCGGCGTGACGCCGAAGGTGAATTTTCTCGGCAGCCGAAAAATTGCGCCCCGAACTACTCCCAGGCCTGAAACGCATTCACGATCCGCTCGGGCAACGCGCGGGGTCGGACGACGATAATATCGAAGCGCAGGGTGAAGAACCCGGCCTTCGGGTGTTCCGTGACGAAGATCTTCGCGGCACGCGAGATGCGCTTCTGGCTGGCGGGCGTGACGGCTTCCAGCGCCGCCTGCCGCGATTTGCGGGCCTTGACCTCGATGAAGGCGACTGTCTTGCGCCGTTTGGCGATGAGGTCGATCTCGCCAGCCTTTGTCTTGTAGCGGCGCTTGAGAATGCGCCAGCCGGTGAGGCGCAGGTACCAGGCGGCAAGGGTTTCGGCAGAAAGGCCCAGGGCATGTGCCCGGCGGCGGCGATCGGTTTCTGCCGGTTGCCTTCCGGCTCCGTCGGGACGACGTGCCATCAGGCGTCGTCCGCCTTCAGTTCCAGCGCGCGCTTATAGACCTCGTTGCGGTCAAGCCCCGTCGCTTTCGAGATTTTCTTGGCCGCGGCACTGACCGGCATTTCGGTGAGCGCCTCACTCAGCAAGGCATCCAGATCGTCCACCTCGGCTTCCGGCTTGTCTTCCGGCGGACCGACGAGAATGACGATTTCACCCTTGACCTGCCGGCCCTCGAACCGGGTGCTCAGGTCTTCCAGAGTGCCACGCTCGAAGGTTTCGAACCGCTTGGTCAGTTCGCGCGCAACGACGGCTTCGCGGCCGGGGCCGAGCAGTTCCGCCATCAGCGCCAGGGTCGCGGCGGTGCGGTGGGGCGATTCAAAGAAAATCAGCGTCGAAGGCACCTTGGCCAGCTCTTCCAGCCGCCGGGACTTCGGGCCTCTCTTTTGAGGCAGGAAGCCGGCGAAAAGCACCGTGTCGCTCGGCAGACCCGCGGCGACAAGGCCAGCCAGCGGGGCCGACGCACCGGGGATCGGGATGACTTTATGCCCTTCTGCGACCACATCACGCACCAGCCGGTAGCCCGGGTCGGAAACCAGAGGCGTGCCAGCATCAGACACCAGCGCCACGGCGCGGCCTTCCGCCAGAGCTTCCAGGATCTTCGGCCGCTGCTTGTCGGCATTGTGTTCGTGATAGGGGAGAAGCGGCGTCTTCAGCGAAAACCGCTGGGTGAGCGTTGCCGTGACCCGCGTATCCTCGCAAGCGATTACGCTTGCTGCAGCAAGCGTTTCCAGGGCCCTGACGGTGATATCACCGAGGTTGCCGATCGGCGTGGACACGATGTAGAGCGCGGGTTCCAGATTGGGTGCAGTGAAGACATGTTCGGAGAGGCTGTAGCGGTTCTTGTCCGCAGCCGGCCCGGCTGTTTCCTTGACCATGTCGCCTTTCCTCTTGTCCGCCGCGAATTGCAGCATCGGCCCCGTTTGCGCCCTTGCGCTAGCCTTTCAATACAACCGATGCAAGGCAAATCCACCGTTGATCGGGCCGATATGCCATTGAAAGGCCACTAAATCTTTACAGGCCTGTAGCGAATACGTAAGTCTTTCCCAAAGGGTGAACCAACAAATATGGCAAGTGCAAGACGGGGCGACATCGTGCAACAGCACAGACGTGTTTTCTTGAAAACGGCGCTGGCTGGAGCCAGCACGATGTTGCTGGGTGGCTGCATGGGGTCCACGCTCGGCTCTCTGCCGGGTGACCAGATCCAGCCAAGTGCCCAGCCGCAACCGACTGGTGAAATCATCGGCACGGGCGGGGTGCGCATCGGATTGCTGTTGCCATTGGCAAGCTCCGACGGCAATGCCTCCATCGGTACGGTTTTCAAGAACGCCGCCTCACTGGCGCTGCAGAACTTCCCGAGCGCGGATGTGCAGTTGCTGGTGAAAGATACCGGCGGCACGTCCGAAGGCGGACGCGCGGCAGCGCAGGCTGCCATTTCGGAAGGCGCGGAACTTATCCTTGGCCCGGTGTTCTCACCTGCGGTATCCGGCGCTGCGCAGGCTGCGCGGGCAACCGGCGTTCCGGTCATTGCCTTCTCTACCGACACCTCCGTCGCATCCCGGGGCGTCTATCTGCTCAGCTTCCTGCCGGAAAGCGACGTGAAACGGGTCGTCGGCTATGCCAACAGCCAGAAGAGACATTCCTATACCGCCCTGATCCCCGAAGGCTCCTATGGTGCCATCGTCGAGGCGGCGTTCCGCCAGGAAGTCGGCCGCGGAGCAGGCAGGATCGCATCGATCCAGCGCTATTCCATGAACGGATCGGACACATCCGATCTTGTTGCCAAGACCACGGCGCTGAAATCGGTTCTGAACAATGCAGACGCCCTGTTCGTACCGGCCGGGGGCGGTGTGCCGGCAGTTGTCGTGCAGACCCTGGTCAGCCAGGGCGCCAATCTGGGCAATGTGAAATTGCTCGGGACCGGACAGTGGGACTCTCCCCAGGTCAAGAACAACCCGGTGCTTGCCGGTGCCTGGTTCGCCGGGCCGGAGGACAAGGGTTTCCTGGCCTTTGCCCAACGCTACCAGAGCATCTATGGCTCCGCGCCGCCGCGCAATGCCAGCCTGGTCTATGATGGTGTCACGCTGGCCGCAGGCCTGATCCGCTCCGCCGGACAGCAGCGCTTCCAGCAGAACATCATCACAAACCGCGATGGCTTCATCGGCATTGACGGATTGTTCCGCTTCCAATCCAATGGCCTCAACCAGCGGGGCCTTGCCGTCTATCAGATCACCGGGCAGGGCACACAGGTGATTTCTCCGGCACCACGGGATTTCCGCACCGGATTCTGATCTTATCCGCCGACACCCTAGGAGTGCTGAGTTAAGATGCTGAGCGGCAAACAGATCGTCCTGATCATCAGCGGCGGTATCGCTGCCTACAAGTCCCTTGACCTGATCCGCAGGCTGAAGGAACGCGGCGCCCGGGTGATCCCGGTGATGACGAAAGGCGCGCAAGAATTCATCACGCCTCTGGCTGCCGGGGCTCTGGCCGCGGAAACCGTCTTCACCGACCTGTTCGACCGGCAGGCCGAACACGACGTCGGCCACATCCGCCTGGCCCGCGACCACGACCTGATCCTGATAGCGCCCGCCACCGCCGATCTGATGGCCAAGATGGCCCACGGGATTACCGACGATCTGGCGACAGCGGTTCTGCTGGCAACCGACAAGCCTGTTCTGGTTGCCCCTGCCATGAACCCGAAGATGTGGCAGCATGAGGCGACCAAGCGTAACCGGACGATACTCAAGGCGCGTGGCATTGCCTTTTGCGGCCCAGCATCCGGCGAAATGGCGGAAAGGGGCGAAGCCGGCACCGGCCGGATGAGCGAGCCGCTGGAGATCGTGGCAGCTGCCGAGGCCGTGCTGCGGGAAGAGGCGATCCGGGCTGGCAGCCTGCCGCTTGCCGGAAAACATGTTCTGATCACCTCAGGCCCGACCCATGAGCCGATCGACCCCGTCCGCTACATTGCCAACCGATCTTCCGGCAAGCAAGGCCATGCGCTGGCCCGCGCCGCCTATGAAGCGGGCGCTCGGGTAACGCTGGTATCCGGCCCGGTAACACTGCCGGACCCGGCCAATATCCATGTCATCCACGTGGAGTCCGCTTCCGCGATGTTGAAGGCGGTGGAAGGCAATCTGCCGGCGGATATCGCCATCATGGCCGCCGCCGTCGCCGACTGGCGTGTCGCGAGCGAGGGGGCCCAGAAGATCAAAAAGGATGGGACCGGCAAACCGCCCGCGCTGGAGCTGACGGAAAACCCGGACATTCTGGCGACTGTCGGTCATCATCCGGACCTGAGGCCAAAGTTGCTGATCGGCTTTGCCGCCGAGACGCAAAACCTGATCGACAATGCGCGTGGCAAGCTGGAACGCAAGAAGGCCGACTGGATCATCGCGAACGACGTCAGTCCGCAGACAGGCATCATGGGCGGCGACGCCAACACCATTCGCGTCGTCAGCCGTGACGGCGTCGAAGACTGGCCGGAAATGGACAAGGGTGAGGTAGCCCGCAGGATCATCGCCCGCGCAGCCGAGGCGCTCGGCTCGGACTGACCCGAGCCAGACATTTTCACTATCGTACGCGATGAAGGGCTCGAGCTTCTGACCGGCAGCTTTCTGCCTTGTTTCACCGAAACCGTTCTGCAAGCCTGCGCCCCTGCCGGAGCAGGGGCGGTCGATGGGGCTGGTCAGGCTGCGAAGCGGAAGTAGCTCATGCTGATGGAGCCGTACTCGTAGCTTCTATGGAGAAGCTGGGCCTTTGCATCCGTTCCGCCTGCGCCAAAGGCGAAGAACAGCGGCAGAAGGTGCTCGTCCGTCGGGTGGTTGCGGCGAAAGTTCGGAGCGCTCTGGATATCGTCGAAATATCCGATCGATCCGGACTTGAGGCCATCGTCCAGCCAGCGGTCGAAATCAGACGCCCACACAGGCGTTGGCGAGCCTTGCGGCCCGAATTCACGCAGGTTGTGCGTGGTGCTGCCGGACCCTGCCAGCAACACGCCCTTGTCCTTGAGCGGTGCCAGCGCCTGGCCGAGCGCATAGACGGATGCGGGCGTGCTGCCGTGCGGCAGAGACATCGCCACGACCGGAATGTCGGCATCCGGATAGGCAAGCGACAGCGGCACCCAGGCACCGTGATCAAGCCCCCAGTGACTGTCGAGTTCCACATCGTGGCCGGCAGCTTCCAGGAGGCGTGCCGCTTCGTCGACGTGATCCACATCGGCCTTTGCGGGATAGGAGATCTCGTAGAGCGGGCGCGGGAAACCGCGGAAGTCATGATAGGTCCGCAGCGGTCCCGGTGCCGACAGCTTCAAACCGTCTGTTTCCCAATGCGCGGACAGGATCAGGATTGCCTTGGGGCGTGGCTGGCTTGCGGCAAAACTCTTCAGGAACCGGCTGGCAGCGGTGTCTTCAAGTGCCAGGGTTGGCGCACCGTGAGCAAAAAAGACGGGCGAAATACGGTTTGGTGTAGCCGTCATGGGACCACTCCTCGGGAGAATTGTTTCTACCCGAGAAGATAAGCTATTCGGCCGGAAGGATTAGACCAGAAAGGGAAGAAGGCTCGTTCGACACATGTGAACAATCCCGGCCTTCGATTTCCACTGTTCAGCCATACCGCTTCCGCTTACGGGAGCGGTATGTGTCCTTGCTTGCCGGTATCAGGCGGGCTTCAGAACGCCTGGCCCAAACCCGCCCGAGCGGCCCTTACCTGTAACCCAGGTTGATCAGCTGAACGCGCCGGTTGATGGCGGCATCCGGCTTGGACGGATCGCGCAGCTGCTCCTCACCCAGGCCCACAGCGAAGAGATAGTCGCCCGGTACGCGGAATGTGGTCACCAGTGCTTCACGCACCGCCTGCGCGCGTTTCAGCGAAAGTTCCAGGTTATATTCGCGTGCACCCTTTGCATCCGTGTGACCGACGATGAAGAAAGTCTGCCCCTGCAGATAAGGCGTGTGCAGGGCATCCGCGATCAGGCCAACGGTTTCATAGGATTCCGGGCGAATGCGCGCGCTGTCGAAATCGAACGTGATTTCCACGTTGAACTGGCGCAAAGAGGCCAGCTTGTCGGCAAGCGGCAGAGTGTTGGGAGCGTTCGCACCCGGATATTTCTGGATATTCTCCAGCGCTGCCTTCTGCAGTTCGTCGGCCGTGAGGTCGACCTTCTGCTGGGCCCCCTGCAGGGAGTTGATGATCTCGTTGCGGCTCAGCTTGGTCTGGGCCACAAGGCCCGAAGCGGACACGGCGAGAAAGGCGGCCGACAAACCGGCCAGAAGCATCTTGTTCATGAAAAATCTCCCGGTGCCGTGTTAGCGGTAGCCGGCCAGGTCAATGGCCGTGTTGCATTTTTCGCTGACGGAAGGCTGGGCCTTCAGCAGGCAGCGCAGAAGATGGCCCGCACCGGCCTTGACGCCTTTGCAATATTGCGCGGCATCGCGCTGGCACAGTTTGGGCGCTTCCGCCTGGGCCGCCAGCCGTGCCTGAATGAGTGAAGTCACGACCAGACGGTCGGCGTTGCACTTTTCCGAAACCTTGGACTGATTCTGTTCAAGACACTGAGTGATGCCGTTGTTGGCCAGTGTCGCGGACTTGCAATAGGATTCGATGTCCTTGCCACAGCTGGCGGCCAGGATCTTGATGGCGTCGGCATAGCCGACGGTCTGGGCGAAGGCAGCCGGTGCAGCGACCAGCATCAACCCGGTGGTAAATGCAAAAATCAATCGTCTCATGTTGCCAATCTCCCAATCGCTGGCACGTTACGATGCGTCAGAGTGTTTCAGGTGAAGATTACGACTTCAAGTAGATATCTGATTTTCATGCGAAGTTTCGTGAATGCCCGCCAGCCTTGACACGGACCGGCGAATATCGTCACTCGCCAGCAACGCTCACTGCCGGACACTTTCAATGCCTGTTACCCTGGAACTGAAGCGACTGGAGCACGGTCGCGATCTGCCACTGCCCGCCTATCAGTCGGTGCTGGCCGCCGGACTTGACCTTCTGGCAGCCGTTGACGGCAAGATAACCCTTGCACCTGGTGCCCGCGCCCTGGTGCCAACTGGTCTTGCCATGGCTCTGCCCGCGGGTTTCGAGGCTCAGGTTCGCCCCCGGTCAGGCCTTGCCGCCAAACATGGCGTGACCGTCTTGAACACGCCGGGCACCATTGATGCCGACTACCGCGGCGAGGTGAAGGTGATCCTGATCAATCTCGGTGACGACCCCTTCGAGATTTCACGGGGAGACCGGATCGCCCAGATGGTGATTGCACCTGTCCTGCAGGCAGACATTGTCGAAGTCGAGGTTCTCTCGGAGACCGAGCGCGGGTCCGGCGGTTTCGGTTCGACTGGCCGCGCGTGATGTCCGAGCTGATCATATTCGATTGCGACGGCGTTCTGGTCGATACGGAACGCATGGCCAACGCCAACATGGCCGCGATCATCAGCGAGCTTGGCGTTCCGATGACCGGGCCGGATTGTCAGCGCAGGTTCATGGGACGGACACTGGAAGACGTGCAGTCCATGATCGAAGACCTGACAGGTCAGGTGTTGCCTGCCGACTGGCCGGACCAGGTTCGGCTGCGCGATCTGGAGAGCTTCAAGGCGGGTGTTCCGGCGATCGAAGGCGTGGCCAGCGTGCTGGACGAACTCGACCGGCGCGACGTCGCCTATTGCGTCGGGTCTTCCGGCAAATATGAAAAGATGCGCACAACGCTCGGCAGTTCCGGTCTGCTGCCCCGGCTGGAAGGCCGGCTGTTTTCTGCACAGGACTGCGAGCGCGGCAAGCCCGCGCCGGATGTGTTCCTGCTGGCAGCACGCACCATGGGCCACGCCCCGGAAAACTGTACGGTGATCGAGGACAGCCTGCCCGGCGTTCTGGCAGCCCGGGCAGCGGGCATGGGCGTCTATGCCTTTGTCGAGGATCCCGCTTGCGACCGCGAGGCCATGCAGGGCGCCGGGGCCGTCCTGTTCGAGGCAATGGCGGATCTGCCGGACCTGCTCTTTTCCAAGACCTGAAGCTTTTCTGGAAAAAGGTTTTACCCGCAGGATCGCAAAGGTGCTTTCGGCCCCTTATAACTTGCCGAAACCCGTACTATCTTATCGCTCCGATAGTCGAACGATGCCGGCGGAAGAAGATCCGGCCAACTTGGGAGACCTGCCATGACGATCAAGACCAGTGGTCGCGGAAAAATCTATTCCTCCATCACCGAGACCATCGGCGATACACCGATCGTCCGGCTGGACCGACTGGCCAAGGCGCACGGTGTCAAGGGCAACCTCCTGGCGAAGCTTGAGTTCTTCAACCCGATTTCCAGCGTCAAGGACCGGATCGGCGTTGCGATGATCGAGGCGATGGAGCAGGCCGGCCAGATCGTTCCGGGCAAGACCACACTCGTCGAGCCGACCTCCGGCAACACAGGCATCGCGCTGGCATTTGTCGCTGCCGCCAAGGGCTACCGGCTTATCCTGGTAATGCCGGAGACCATGTCGGTGGAACGCCGCAAGATGTTCAAGATCCTGGGCGCCGAGCTGGAATTGACCGAAGGGCCAAAAGGCATGAAGGGCGCAATCGCCCGCGCCGAGGAACTGATCAGTGAAATCGACGGTGCGGTGATGCCGCAGCAGTTCGAAAACGCCGCCAACCCTGAAATCCACCGCAACACCACCGCGGAAGAAATCTGGAACGATACCGAAGGTGGTGTTGACGTCTTCGTCTCCGGCATCGGCACCGGCGGCACCATCACCGGCGTTTCCCAGGTGCTGAAGGATCGCAAGCCGGGCCTTCATGTCGTTGCCGTCGAACCGGCCGACAGCCCCGTGCTTTCCGGCGGCCAACCCGGTCCGCACAAGATCCAGGGCATTGGTGCCGGTTTCGTGCCAGGCGTGCTCGACACTTCCGTCTACGATGAAGTCCAGACCGTCGCCAACGAAGATGCCTTCGCCATGGCCCGGGAAGTGGCAAAGACCGAAGGCTTGCCGGTGGGCATTTCTTCCGGCGCCGCGCTCACCGCTGCCATCCGCGTCGGTCAGCGCGAAGGCATGGAAGGCAAGAACATCGTGGTGATCATTCCGTCCTTCGCAGAACGGTATCTTTCCACCGCACTGTTCGACGGCCTCTGAGCATCCAGTCGCGAAATTTCACCCCGTCGGCCAGTTCACTCCGGCCGGCGGGGTTTTTCATGTCTTGCGGTGATGCAGAACCCTGCCGATGGTGTTCATGAGAACCTGTGCCGCAAGGGTGCTTGTGGAACCGGTCGGGTCATAGTCCGGCGCAACTTCCACCAGATCGATGCCGACGATGTCGCCCTGTCTTGCCAGACCGTCGAGCAGCTCCAGCACTTCATAATAAAGAAATCCGCCGTGGCTCGGCGTGCCCGTGCCCGGTGCGATGGACGGATCGAAAGCATCGATATCAAGCGTCAGGTAATAGCGCTTGCCGGCCGGTATCCGGGCCAGAAGCGCCTCGGTGCCGAGCTTGCGGGCGTGACGCACGGACAGGATGTCGGAGCCCATCCTGCGGGCATCCTCGTAGCCATCGCGCGAGGTGGAGGAGACGTTGCGAATGCCGATCTGCGTCAGGCCGGTGACATAAGGCTTTTCCGCCGCGCGGCGCATCGGGTTGCCATGGCCGTAGCGAACGCCATGACGTTCGTCGACGAAATCCAGATGCGCATCGATCTGGACGACGTGGATTGGATCTTCGCCATCAAAGGCGTTGATGCAGGGAATGTTGACCGAATGATCGCCGCCCAGCACCACCGGCAAGGCACCGGCCTTAAGGATCTTGCGTACGCCGAATTCTATGCGTCTGTGGCTTTCAATCGTGTCCGTATGGACGATATCGGCATCACCCAGATCGACAATGCGGGTCGTTTCCGCCGGCAGGTAGGTGATGTCGTCCTCGAAATCATAAGCGCCCGCATGGCCGAAGGAAAACAGTGTCGAGGCCTCCCGGATCGCACGCGGCCCCATACGCGCGCCCGAACGCCACTGGGTGCCGAAGTCGAACGGAGCCCCCATGACGGCAACATCCGCATCGATGGCGTCCCAATCCGGCTTATAGGGAAACTTGCCGAAGGTGCAGATGCCGACAAAGGGCAGGTTCAACCGCCCGCTTTCATAACCGTGTGAGGACATTCAAAGGCTCCTGTTGGGGACGGGCCAACTAGAGCATCATTGCGGAAAGGGGGAAAGGGCGGGGTTGAGGCAACCAAAAAACTACTGGCTCTGAACCTGGCTGAACTCCCTAAACCTGCTTTTCCATACGTGTCGCGGAGGAAAAACCGAACAGAAGTTCGAGAAACCCGGTCTTTTCTTCCCCAACCGCCTTGAACCCCGAGCGCTCGTAAAGAGCTTTTGCCCTTGGGTTCGTGTCGATCACATCCAGCCGCACACGGGTGAGCGAGCGCTGGCGTGCTTCTTCGCCAATGGCTTTCAGCAAGGTGCCGCCGATGCCGCGGCCGCGGGCGCTTTCGGCCACAAAGATGCCGTCCATCAGTAGGCAGTCCGGCTCGATCCTGCGTTCCAGAACTTCCAGAAGAAGTCCGCGCCAGAGGCCGCCGAACGTGCCGTAAACCGCCGTCATGTCGGCGAGGCTTCCGCCGACAAGTGCCCCGTCCCGGGTCTTGTAACCGGCAAGGCCTAGCAGCCTTCCCTCCCGGTCGAGAGCGCTGATGGCAAAATCCGGGTTGAGGATGCGCTCGACAAGTCGAAGCGCTTTTTCTTCCGGGGCCAGTACCTTGCCGAGCTTGCCGGAAAAGGCTTGCCAGAACAGGCGGGCGGCAACCGGCCGCTGGTCTTCCGGGAAGCCGGGAGAAATGAAAATGTCGGATGACATGGCAGGATCAGCGGATGAAGACCGCGGTCCCTGTGGCGCTGACCATCAGCATGGAGCCGTTCTGGCCTACGGTTTCGTAATCGAGATCGACGCCGATCACCGCATTGGCGCCCATTGCCTGGGCCTGCTGGCACATTTCGTCGATGGCGATCTTGCGCGCCTTGCCAAGTTCTTCCTCGTACGCGCCGGAGCGGCCGCCGACAATGTCACGGATGCCGGCAAAGAAATCCTTGAAAATATTCGCGCCGAGGATCGCCTCGCCCGTCACCAGACCCTTGTAGTCCAGATCCTTGCCTTGAATGGTGTTGGTGGTGGTGACCAGCATGCATTGTCTCCCTTTTGAACCGATGTTCGAGACATGGGTTCGTCCTCGTGGTTTTGCAAGAAACGGCGAGAATGGAAGAGGTTAGCCGGCGACAAGTCCCGCCATCGCCTTCAGCAAGGCCTCGCCCTCCTCTTCCGTTCCAATGGAAATACGCAGCCAGTTGTCGATGCGGTCCTTGTTGAAGTGGCGCACCAGAATGCCTTCATTCCTGAGGCCTGTCAGAAGATCCCGTGCTGCCCTTGTTTCATGCGAGACGAACAGGAAATTGGCTGCCGACGGCAGCACGTTGAACCCGAGAGAGCGCAGGCCTTCCGCCATCCGATGCCGTTCCGTGATCACAAGGCGCCGGGTCTCCTCGAACCAGGCGGTGTCCTGCCAGGAGGCTTCTGCTCCCGCGAGCGCCAGGCGGTCGAGAGGGTAGGAATTAAAACTGTCCTTGATCCGCTGCAGCCCCTCGATCAGGTGCGGCTGACCAAGAGCAAATCCGACACGCAGACCCGCCAGGCCGCGCGACTTGGAAAAGGTCTGTACCACCAGAAGATTGTCGAACTCGGGAACCAGACGAGCAGCGCTCTCCGCGCCGAAATCGACATAGGCTTCGTCAACCAGCACCACCACATCCGGGTTCTGCTCAAGAACGCTTCGCACCGCTGCAAGATCAAGCGCAATGCCGGTCGGAGCGTTCGGATTGGCAAGCACGATGCCACCACACGGCCCACCAAGGCTGGCCGGATCAATCCGGAAATCATCATCGAGTGGCACAGAACGGTGCGAAATGCCGTAAAGCTCGCAATAGGTCTTGTAGAAGCTGTAGGTGATATCGGGGAACAGCAGCTTGTCCTTGCCACTGAAAAAGCCGTGAAAGGCATGGGCCAGGACTTCGTCCGAGCCGTTGCCTGCAAAAACGTGATCCACACCCAGACCGAAGCTTGCCCCGATCGTTGCCCGCAACGCACCGGCTGACGGATCGGGGTAGAGCCTCAGGCTGTCTTCGGTAGCTGCGCGGATTGCCCCGAGCGCGATGGGCGACGGGCCATAGGGATGCTCGTTCGTATTCAGCTTGATGAAGCTGCGGTCCTTTGGCTGCTCACCCGGCGTATAGGGCACCAGCTTGCTGACTATGGGGCTCCAGAACCTGCTCATGGACCGTATCCTGACGGAAATTACTGTGGTTTTTTCGCACAATAGGCGCCAAACCGGTGCGGTAAAAGTGATTTTGACGTTGTTCTTTTGCGGCGTTGCCAAAGCTCTGCTACCCGCAGAGACCGCTGCGTCTCGGGGCGGGAAAGGTTCAAGCCTTCGGTGGGGTAGGGAGACGCTGTTCCAGGGCCTCTCCGCACTCGTGAAATGGTAGGCCGCTTTCCAAGCAATTCTGTCACCAACCTCACGTCGTCTTCCCGGCCAAGCGAAGCGCGAGCCGGGATCGGGGAGGCACGAACGTTTCGATATGGACGCTAACCTGTTGCAGCCACGCGTTGGTGGTTCCCCGGTCCCGGATCTTCGCTGCGCTACGTCCGGGATAACGATGGTGAGGGTGTGGGTGAGGGGGTGGTAAAGACGGAAAGAGCCGGGGGACATTTCCCCCGGCTCTTCCATTTGGTCAGGTCCTGTCCGCGTTTCCGGTCAGGACAGGTGATGCACCTGCTGAAGGCCGTAGACCGGGGTCGGCAGGCCTTCCATCCGCGCTTTCAGCTGTAGCGCCAGATACTGGGAGTAATGGCGCGACTGGTGCAGGTTGCCACCATGGAACCAGAGCGCTTCCTGCTGGGTCGGTTTCCACATGTTCCGCTGTTCGCCTTCCCAGGGCCCCGGGTCCTTGGTGGTGTCGGAACCAAGACCCCAGACCTTGCCAACCCTGTCGGCCATGTCCTGGCCCATCAGGTCGGCAACCCAGCCGTTCATGGAACCGTAGCCGGTGGCATAGACAATCACGTCCGCTTCCAGCTTCGTGCCATCGTCCAGGATGACACCGTCTTCCACGATCTCGGTGACCTGGCCACGCTTCAGCTTGATCTCGCCGTCGATGATAAGCTGGCTGGCGCCGATATCAATGTAGTAGCCGGAGCCCCTGCGCAGGTATTTCAGGAAAAGGCCGCTTTCGTCGTCGCCCCAGTCCAGCCAGAACCCGGCTTTCTCCAGCCCTTCGTAGAAGTCCGCGTCCCGCTTCTTCATCTCCGCATAGGCTGGGATCTGGAACTCGTGCAGGATCCGGTAGGGCAGTGAGGCGAAGATCAGGTCCGCCTTTTCCGTCGTCACGCCGGACCGGACCGCCTCTTCCGAGTAAAGCGCGCCGAGGCCAACATCCATCAGGGTGTCGGAGCGCACGATATGGGTGGAAGACCGCTGCACCATGGTCACATCGACATCATTTTCCCAAAGCGCCGCGCAGATATCGTGCGCCGAATTGTTGGAGCCGACCACCACCGCCTTCTTGCCGCGATACTGATCCGGCCCCGGATGTCTGGACGAATGATGCTGGTCGCCCTTGAAGGTGTCCATGCCGGGAAATTTCGGAACGTTCGCCTTGCCCGACATGCCGGTTGCCATGACCAGCTGTTTCGGTTTCAGAACCACTTCCTCTCCGTCACGATCCACGACGACTGTCCATTCCTTCTTTGCTTCGTCGTAAGTTGCGGATTTGGCAACGGTCCGGGTCCAGTAGTTCAGTTCCATGACCTTGGTGTACATTTCCAGCCAGTCGCCAATCTTGTCCTTGGGGCTGAAGATGGGCCAGTTTTCCGGGAACTTGATGTAGGGCAGGTGGTCGTACCAGACGGGATCGTGCAGGCAGAGGGACTTGTAGCGGTTGCGCCAGCTGTCGCCGGGCCGGTCATTCTTTTCCACGATGATGGTGGGCACACCGAGCTGCCTCAGGCGCGCGCCGAGCGCGATGCCGCCCTGGCCGCCACCGATGATCAGGCAATAGGGCTGGGTCTTGTAACCGAGGTCCACCAGTTCACGCTCGCGCTCCTCCTTCCAGCTGGTGCGGTGCTTGCTGGCGCCATGCTTGGCCCCCAGCGGCCGGTTGAAGCCCTTCGGCTCCTCATGGCCCTTCAGCTCGGCCATGGTTGTCAGCAGGGTCCAGATCTTGCCGCCCTTCAGCCGGATCAGGCCGAAGCAGCGGGCCCGTTCGGTATCGAACTGAATCCAGGCCGTGACGACATCGCCCTCTTTCGTCGGTATTTCGCCTTCCGCGATGCGCCAGTTGCTCGGCCCGGTGGAGGCCAGTTGCTTTTCCAGCATGTCGCGGACCTGATCCTTGCCCTCGACGGTCTTGATGTTCCAGGTAAAGGCAATCAGGTCCCGCCAGTAGCAATCGTCCAGGAACATGTCCGTTGCAGCATCGATCTTGCCGTCTTCCAGCGCCTTGCCGAAAGTGTTGAGAAAAGTCTCGGTCTCGTGAACCAATGGTTTGTCGAGCATTCCAGTTCCTCCCTGTTTATGGAGGAAACAATGCAGAGCGCCCCTGCATTTTTCCATGGAACGCCCGTCAATTGATGACATTAAGGGGCAGAAACTCCGTTTGCTGTTGCGCACGCAACAGGACGCAACAGATAGTCATGCACGCGGCTTGGGGTGTGGCTCCAGGCCGAGAGAGCGCATCCGCCGGAGCACCGTCGACCGATTGACGCCAAGCCTTCGGGCGACCTGGGACATGTTCCAGCCACAGGCGTCCAGAAGCGCTTCCAGATCCTGTTTCGGGTCGGTTTCGACGCGTCTGGACAAAGACGCCTGCGGCAGATCGGTAAGGTCGATCACATCGGTTTCTGCAAGCGCTGTCGCGACATCCAGCAAGGTCGCGAGTTCACGGATGTTGCCCGGCCAATGCCGGCCGCTGAGTTCGGCGCGTGCCGAAGGTGACAGGCGCAGGTCCCGCGGAGAGCGTCGCAGCAGACGATCGACCAGCCAGTCGAAATCCTGGCGATGCCGGAGTGGCGGGATCCGGATGAGAGACCCGGCAAGCCTGAAATAGAGTTCCGGCCGCAATGCGCGGATGCTTGTGGAACCTGCCGGATCCTGCCGCGTGGTGGCGACCACGCGAAGATCACTTCGGTGTTCCAGCAAGGCAAGCAAGGCAGCCTGGCCCGCCATGTCAAGATCTTCGATCCCGCGCAGGAACAGCGTTCCGGCTGCAGCATCAGACAAGGCGGCGACCTTTTCCGGTTTCAGAGCGGAACAGCAGAGCGTATGGAACGACCGGTCTGCAGGACCCAGAACATGGATGGCCCTTGCCAGATATTCCTTGCCCGTTCCGGTTTCGCCAGACAGCAGGATGGGAACCTGCGTTGGTGCAAGCCGGGCAACTTTCGACACCACCTGCGACAGCGTCGCATCCTGCCCGCAGATGCCGCGCAGCGGCGTGGGCAAGGTCCCGGAAACGGGGCTGCGTGCCATGCGTGCGGCTTGCGGAGCGATGGCATGACCGTATAACCCACCACCGTCGCGCCGGCGCAGAACCCGATCTTCTGCCGGGCGGCCTCGCATCAGTGACGGCAGATCGTCGACATCCAGGTCCAGGTACATGTCGATCCGGCTTCCTATGAGGTCTGTGGAGCCGGTCGGGGCCAGACAGGCGAGCGCGCCGTGCGTCATTCCCGTTATCCGTCCGCTGTCGTCCAGGGCGATGGCGGCTTCCGGATCGACTTCCAGAAACTCCGGCGATGTCGAGAAGCGCAAGACCCATTCCTTGCGTGTGGTCGCCATCAGGTTGGCCATCTCGACCCGGCGGGTGGAAGCCTTCACCAGGTTCATCGCGAGGTTCTGGCTCGATTTCGGGCTTGGGGAGCGCAGGAGGGAAATATCCAGAACCGCCGCCAGCTTGCCGCAGGTGTCGTAGATGGGGGCCGCCGTGCAGGACAGCGGTGTATGCGACAGCCCGAAGTGATCGCTCTGGTGTATCGTGACAGCTTCCCCCGTCACGATGCAGGAGCCGACACCGCAGGTTCCCGCAAGATCCTCGGACCAGTCGGACCCGAGATAAAGGCCCGCCTGCCGGAGATCGTCCTCGAACCGCGGATCACCGAAGAAGTCGACGCACACACCCTTGGCATCGGCCAGCAGCAGCACGTAGTTGTGCCCGGCCACCTGCTTGAACAGGGTGCGCAGGCCGGAACGAGCCGTCGCGATCAACCGCTCGGACTGCTCCTGATGTTCGCGCAGTTGCTGCTCGGTGACGATATGTGCCGGTTCCGGACGCGCCGGATCCATGCCGTACGTCTGGACACAGCGCCGCCAGCTTTCCGACACCAGCCCATCCCTGCCGGTCTCGTACCCCTTCAATACGCGGTCGATTTCACTCACATGTTCAAGGTCGCGCATGTCATCCTCCCTTGACACAGCACTTCACGATAGCCTTTCAGGCAGGCTTTGCAAATTTTGCCGGCGCAATTCTGCGTTCGTAAAGCTTGTGCAGAGGGGAAGCCCGGCCAGGGATATCAGCCTGGCCAGGTCAAAAGCGTGTCCTTGTTGATGGTGAAATTCGCGTTCGGCCTTCTGGCGTTGGCGGCAACGTTGAGATCGACAATGTTCTGGAAGGTGGACGTCGCCTCGATTTCCGTCATGCCATACTCGGTGAAGACCTCCGGACCGAAGATATTCTTTGCCAGAAGCGGGTTGGTGAGTGCCTGGGAGAAGGCGTCGGACCCGACCATGGCCAGAAGCAGGGGCGGCAGCGGGCGCGCCCGCATCTGGTCTTCTGCCAGCAGTCCGATGGGAAGATCGACCCGATCGATGCCGCGCACGCCGTTCCAGTCGGGATAGAGTGCTTCCAGCTCTCCCGCCAGACCGGCGTCGCCTCCGGTCAGTTCCAGGAAACTGTCGTACGGACGCAGCTTCCAGGAGGCGCGGTAGGCGTTGAAGGGGGCGAGCCGGAACCTGCGGGCAAATGCCAGCGTGCGCTCTTCCGCGCCTTGCAGGAAGAACGGGGTGTTGTGAAGGGTCAGCTTGCCTGCCCGCTGGCTCGCCGCCGCATCGATGACCGCCTCGACGCCGTGTTTTTCGATGATCGTGTTGTTGAAGCGGAAATTCTCGTTTTCCAGTACCTCGCCCTGGAACAGGAACCGATCCGGAACCATGGCATGCCAGCGGTAAAGCAGGTCGAATTCCAGCGAGATCCGGTTGGTGCGGTACCACAGGCGCTTGTCCGCGTCGCCAGGCTCCACGAAGATCTTGAACGGTGAATTGGCAAGGTGGTTGATATAGTCCTCGATAATGACCTTGAGCAGCTTGACGATGTTGATGTTGCGGGCCGTTTCGAAGACGCGGTCCGAACCGAAGTGCGGGTTCCGTTTGCCGATCTCGCGCGCGAGACGATTGTGCTCGCGCAGGAAGATCGTGTTGAGCGCGCTGTAGAGAATCGTGGAATTGGCCCGTTCCAGGCCGGCTGCATAGTGGCATTTCCAGCGCTCCGGCGTGACGGCCCAATCCCCGATACCGGCCAGTAGTTCCCGAAGCTTTTTCGCCGCGCCCCATTCCGGATCTGCCCCCAGGAAGGTCGTTGCCCACATGGGCATGAAATGAATGCCGGCAAACTCGGCTTTGACTGCCAGATCCGGGCCCGCGAGCAGCGGCGGCAGCTCGCCGACGGACGTCTGCCGGGACTTCAGAAAAGCGCCTTCCCGTAAAAACGAGGTGGTTTCCTCGCCAAGACCGTAGATCTGGCAAAGATCGATTTCGTGGTTCGAGGTGTTCAGCCGTTTGTTCAGCGGATGAGTGCGCAGGAAACTGTCGGTGAACCACTGGGCAAAGAAGCAGAACAGCGTGCTGGTGTCGCTCTCGACCATCGCCTTGCGCCGGTAAAGTTCCGCCACCCTCGGCACTTCCGGCAGGGCATCGACAAAATCCTGATCCACGGGTGGCAGGTGCCGGCCGGTGTAGCGGCGGTCAACCAGACCCGGCCAGCTGGCGAAGGTGCTGGTGGTCTTTTCCGGATCCTTTGGGCCCGCAACCATTTCCAGATGCGTTTCCGGATCATGCGGTGTCCAGAGGGAGAGCGGGAGCGGACGACCGGGAGGCGCGTTCGAGATGCCGTTGATGACAAGACGGTTGATCACCCGGCTGAGCGGACCGCAACGCTTGACCAGCCGGACGAGGGCGGGAAAGGCCTCGGCCAGTTTCAGTGCCTGGCCGCCGATGAAACCGAGGATCCGCTTGTGCACCGGCGGATCCCGCAGAACGTCCCTCTCGGAACGGGCGCCGAGCTGATCCAGAAACGGCACGAACACCAGGGCATAGAGGATATGTGGCCAGACGTGGTGGTGCCAGACATCCTGCAGCACGAATATGAACACAAAGGCGACGACCACATTGCCGCCGATGAAGATCCAGTAGCCGATGCGCAGCCGTCGGAACATGAGCCAGTTGGCATAGGCGCCGGCCCCCAGCGCCAGCCCGAGGACCATGTGTATCGGATCGAAATCGTAGCGGAAGAATTCCTCGACACCGCGATAGGCCATGATCGTCCCAACGAGCAGGCAGATGATGTCGAGAAACGTTCCCTTGAAGGATGCGCTAAGCCTCATGACCGCCCCGCATATTGCTTGGATTTGAGATATTCGATCAGTGCGGATTTCTCGCCGTCCGGAAGACCGGTGCCGTAAAGATGTCCACCATTGCCGTTGCCGGTCAGCTGCGTGTCGAACAGGAAGCCACTTTCGCAGGCAAAGCCGACGTCCACCGGATCGAAATCCGTGCAGCCGCGATAGAAGGTCGCCGGACGGTCTTCCGGCGGTGACAAAAGCGCCCGAAGCGTCGGCACGGAACCATTGTGGAGATAAGGCCCGCGTGCCCAGATGGCGTCCAGCGGCGTGTTTGCATAGCCGTCCGTTGCCCGGTAGTGCGAGAACCGCCAGGTGTACCCCTTGCCGACATCGCCGAAGCGGCTGACGAAGGCATCGTCGAAGAGGTCAGATCGTGCCGGGTCTGTCTGAAGGTCCGAAAGCGGCGTGACCTGCCCGAAGCTCTCGCCTCCTGGGTCATGACACGTGCCGCAGCCTTCCCTTTCGTATATCGCAGCGCCGTCTGCTGCCATGTCAGCATTGACTGGCAAGGGGTAGGCGGGCGGCGGCAGGTCCCGCAGCCATTCCGCCTGGGCATCGATCAGCCCGCGTTGCAGCAGCCATTCCTTGGCGCCGCCGGCAAGGGCGGCGGAATAGTTGCGCTCGATCAGCGAATTGTTGTTGCCGTCCCAGTGGAACCAGCCCCCCTCACGGATGCCCTGGTTCCAGACCGAGGGAAAGTCGACCGTTCCGACCGCCTCGTCCTTTTCCGGGCCATAGCCCCAGCGCGCGCGCCAGTTGTTACCCGCGTCCGTGCGCCCGGGGCCATGCCGCGGTTTCACCTTCATCCAGCTGAAAGCGGTCGCCAGTCCATCGGCCTGGTCCTTGATGCCGGGTACAAGAATGGTGCGCACCAGCAGACGGTCGATTGGCCCCAGAGGTCTGCCGGCCTGCGCGGCGCTTTCGATCACCGCATCCGCCGTCAGCTTGTCACTTGCGGCAACGTAGCCAAGGAACAGGATGTAGGACTGGATATCGAGCGTTTCGGCAGGTGCACCCAGCAACAACATGGTGTTGCCGCCTGCGGTGACTTCCGCGCTGTGGCAGGTGGCGCAATTGAAGCCGACCCTCGGCACACCGACGCGCCGGATGCTGAAGCCGATCGGAAGTTCCTGTCCCGGTTCCTCGATGAAGCCGAATGTGCGCCAGCCTTCGGGCAGCTCGTCCTTGAAAATTGCCGGCAGTTCGCGCCAGACCATGTAGGGGAAACCGTCCCATTCGGCGCCGATGGAACCGTATTTGAATTCGGCGACCGGATTGTCAAAGGTTTGTGGCGGACCCGGCTTGATTGTGAGGCGCTTGCCTTCCAGGACCAGGCAGGCGATCAGCAGCAGCGCCGCGACAATCGCCAACCAAAGCGGCATGCCGTCGTTTCTGGGCGATACGGAGGGTTGTTGCATCTTGTAGCTTTCCGGAATGCCGGCAAAGACGGGTGGAACAACGCCATTGACTTCATGCCGCTTGCAAGCGGCACTCTCGTAGGCTTGTCGCCGGGCAAGGTTGATGGCGCCGACGGGCTCGTGCGCCGGCAGGCTGTTCCAGGGTGAAAAGGCGATGTTCTCCGCCAGTGGGGCGTGTTGATCGACGTCCTGCTGAAAGATTTCCAGCGTCGCCAGCTTTTCGTGACGCGCGCCCGGCACCGCCGACCAGGCAATCGACGGATCATCAACCGGCTGCGCGGCCGGATCTATCTGCACTTCGACGCCGAATTCAAAAGTGACCGGGCAACGGATCAGGGTTTCCCTCAGCGCGACGGCCAATTGATCGCGTCCGGACCGGACCTCAGGCGGATCCACCGGCACCGGCCTTGGCGTTGCGGTATATTTCACCAGAAGATCGCCAAGCCGATAAGGCGTGGTGCTGAAGTATCGGCTTGCAAGCGGAGACACGGGACGATGAGAGACAAAGGCCCGGATCCTGCCGAAGAGATAGAAGCCCGTGAACAGAAGCCGGGACAGGGGCTTCAGGCGGGCAAGTCCGCGTTTCAGCAGCAGGGTGTTGATGTCGTCATAGTCGCCGAGGTCACCGGTGAAAAAGGTTTCATGGTCGACGAGAATGAAGTCCTGCACCCTGCCGTCCGGGTTTTCAGCCGACAGCCACTCCCTGTCGATGCCCAGCACCTTGATGGCCATGCCGTGGGCGTCCCGCTTCCGGTCATCCAGTTGGCGGCCGTTGGAAAACCGGACAAGGGCGTCATATGTGCCCGGCAAGGCGAAGAGACCGTGACGCAAGTCCTCCGGCACTTCGCCGATAATGAAGCGGGCGCGGACACAGCCGTGATGTTTCGGGTGCTGTGGGCGTCGCGCCAGACCGGGAACCGTGCAAATGGCCTCGGCATTGGTACGGGCAATGCTGTCGATCAGCCCCGCGTCTCCACCGGTTTCCGATATGCCCGGCCGTGCCGGTTCTCTCGAGGCCATTCAGCCCGCCCTCTCGCGTTGGTGGGTCAAACGCATGGACCGGCTCTTCAACTGCCGATGCGTTTAATTACCTTACGTAAGGCTAGCTTTTATTTTCAGGGAAGGGAAGGTTTCCGGCCGTTGTCCGTCACGGTGGTGTGACGGCATCCTTTTGAAATACAACCTGATTTAGACGCCGGGTTGTATTTCTTCGCTCCGACAATCATATCTGCTCCGTGCCAGAAGCTCGGAACGGCGAGGTGGCCCGGGTCAAAACTCTTGATCCGGGCCCTGTTGCTTCAAAGGAGTTCAGTTGGAACTGAGGTCGACATCCGTCCCGTAGATCCGGGCGATGTCCCGAAGCATTGCGCGGGCTGCAAGAATGCCCTGCGACGTTGCCCAGACACCGTCATCGACCTTGTGGGCGTTTCCCGCCTTGACGACTTCCAGATTGGCCCAGAGAGGGTCTTTCAGCGTCTCGCCCTCCAGGGCCGTGCCCTCTCCATTGCCGGTGTCGTATGTCAGGTAGAACATCCGGTCGGCTTCCATGTTCGGGATGCTTTCCTTGCCGACGGCAAGAGCCAGACCGTCCTGCGCCTGTACCTCGGGCCGCTTGAAGCCGATGTCGTTCAGCACAACACCGGAGAAACTGTCATGGCGATAAACGTAAAGCTGGCCGGGCACGAAACGGACGACGGAAACCGTGTCCCCGGCATTCTCGCCGAGGGCGGCGCGCAACCGGGCAACGTCCGCCTCATAGGCACTGACAAGCGCTTCGCCTTCCGCTTCCATGCCGACCGAGCTGGCATAGAGCTTCATGTTGTCCTTGAAATCCGTGGCATTGATCACAAACACCGTGGGCGCAATGGCGGAGAGCTGAGGATAGATTTCCTCGTGCCGCTTCTTGCTGCCGAGGATCAGATCCGGCTCAAGCATGGCCAGCCGTTCCAGGTTGACCGCAAGCTCCGTCCCGACAACTTCAACTCCGGCCATCCGGTCGCCCAGATGCGGGTACCAGGGATCGCCATACCAGGAAGACGCAGCCCCAACAGGCGTCTTGCCCAGCATGAGCATTGCCTCGGTGCCTTCGTTGGTGAGAACGACAATCTTCTGCGGAGTGTCTGGCACCTCGGTGGTGCCCATGGCGTGGGTGATCTCGGCAGCGGACAGGGCGCCGGGCAACAAGGTTGGCACCAGGGCTGCGCAAAAACAAAGGCTGGACAGAAAACGCAAGGGGTATCTCCGGCATTACAGGTTATCTGGCTTGCCGAACCCCGACTGGCTTGAGGAATTTTTTCCTGGAAATTGCCGTCATTGTCAAATGAAGAAGATCAGGCCTGCAGGAACCGTCCGGGTGCAAGCTGGTCCAGTGTGATACCGCAGGCGGACAGATCACCCGGCAGGTTCCGGCCGGCAACGAGGGCCGCCAGTGCCCTGCCCATCGCCGGGGATGTCAGAACCCCGCATCCGCCCTGGCCTGCGCTGACAAAATAACCCGGATGATCGGGAAATCCGCCGCAGACAGGGTTTCGATCAGGCGCAAACGTGCGCAGTCCTGCCCAGCTTGCGGATGGACGCGGCACGGCCAGCTCGGTGCCGATGCCGATATGATGGATCGCCTCTGCAAGGCGAAGATCATCTGCATAAACCTCTCCCGGAGAAACTGGATCAGCCTCTGCCGGTGACGCCGTGAAGCCGTGCGGCTGCGGATGGACGTACCAGGTGTAATCGGCCGTCGTGACATGTGGCCAGACACCGGCTTCCTGACGGTGAAGCGGAAACGTGAAGGCCGAACGGCGGAAGACGTTGAGGCCAAGCGCCGGGACACCGGCAAGATCCGCAACCCGGTCCGCCCAGGCCCCGGCCGCATTGACCAGAACGGGCGCCGAAAGGGTCAGGTCTCCGGCCGTTACCTGCCATGTGTCGGCAATCCGCCGGATGGAAGTGACTTCCGCCTTGCAGACGAAGCGAGCGCCATTGGCAGCAGCCGCCTTGCGATAGGATTGCAGCAGCAGATCGACATCGATATCCATTGCATCTGCTTCGAAAACGCCCGCATGTACCCGTTCCGGCCGGAGGGCCGGAAACAGGGCCAAAGCCTCTTGTCTGTCAACAAACCGGCAGTCCGACCCGGCCTCCTGCAGCCTTGCTATCAGCCTGTCCAGAACAGGCCGATGCTCCTCACCCCCAACCGTCAGGCAGCCGCGGGGCGCGACAAGCGTCTGCTCGCAAAATTCCGGCGGCGGCGCCTGAAAGAACGCACGGCTTGCCGCGGCCAGTGCGCGCATGGTGTTGGCGGAAATGCCGGCCGTGAATTGCCCTGCCGTGCGGGCTGAAGACTGCGTTGCCAGCGCCGGCTCGCGCTCCAGAAGCGTCACTTGCGCAAACCCGGACAGAAAACAGGCCGCGCTCAGCCCGGCAACACCGCCGCCGATGATGATGACGTCTGCTGTCATTGCGTCAGACATATCCTCGCGGTCTCACGATCAACGCTGTCACGCCGCCTTGCGGGACATGTCTTCGCCGCGGTAACTCAAGGCCTCCGCCAGGTGAATGCGGCCAACCTGATCCGCACCGTCCAGATCGGCCAGCGTGCGGGCGAGTTTGAGGACGCGGTGATATCCGCGCGCGCTCAGGGCAAGACGCTCGGCGACATCGCGCAGGAAAGCGAGCCCCTTGTCGTCCGGCCGTGTCATGGTTTCGACAATCGATGCAGGCGCCTGGGCATTTGTGCGGCAGGCAAGGCCAAGTTCCAGGAAACGCTCTGCCTGGATGCTGCGCGCTTCAGCAACCCGAGCAGCCACGACGGCGGACGGCTCGCTGGCCGCGGGGCCGATCAGGTCGGCCGCCGTTACGGCCGGAACCTCGATCCTGACGTCGATCCGGTCAAGCAGCGGTCCGGACACCCGGGCCTGATAGTCGGTGACGCAGCGCTCGCCCCGGCGGCACTGGTGGCCCGGCTCGCCCGCATGGCCGCAGCGGCAGGGATTCATGGCCGCCACAAGCTGGATGCGGGCCGGATAGGTGACCCGGTGGTTTGCGCGGGCAATTACCGCTTCGCCCGATTCCAGCGGCTGGCGCAGACTGTCGAGAACCTGCGGATTGAACTCGGGAAGCTCGTCGAGGAATAACACTCCGTTATGGGCGAGCGAGACCTCACCGGGCCGGGCGCGCATCCCGCCACCGACAAGGGCGGCCATGGAAGCGGAGTGATGCGGCGCGCGGAAGGGGCGTCGATCGGTCAATTTGCCTTCGGCCAGCTCGCCCGCAAGCGAGGCGATCATGGACACTTCCAGAAGCTCGCGCGGGGTCAGGGCCGGCAGGATGGATGGCAGGCGCTGCGCCAGCATGGATTTGCCGGAGCCGGGAGGACCGGTCATCAGCAGGTTGTGCCCGCCGGCAGCGGCGATCTCCAGCGCCCGTCTGGCGCTTTCCTGTCCTTTGACCTCCGCAAGGTCCGGCAGCACACCGGCATTGCCGCGCAGCCGGGCCACCGGCCGGGAGAGCACCTGTGTTCCCTTGAAGTGATTGGCGAGCTGGATTAGCGAACGAGGTGCGAGAATGTCCATGTCTGCGTCGGCCCAGGCAGCCTCGCCGCCGCTGGCTTCCGGGCAGATGAGGCCCTTGCCGATGCCGTTGGCGCCCATGGCGGCCGGCAGGACACCGGCAACAGGCGCAAGCGTGCCGTCGAGACCAAGCTCGCCCAGAACAACGTATCTTTCCAGAAATTCAGCCGGTATGGCGCCGATGGCGGCCATAACGCCCAGCGCGATCGGCAGATCGTAATGCGAGCCTTCCTTGGGCAGGTCGGCAGGGGCGAGATTGACTGTGACGCGTTTGGCCGGCAGGGCCAGGCCTGAAGCGGCAAGCGCCGCGCGAACTCGTTCCCGACTTTCTGCAACGGCCTTGTCCGGCAGGCCGACGATGGTGAAGGCAACCATGCCCGGCCCGACATGCACCTGCACGTCTACCGGAACTGCCTCGATGCCCCGAAACGCGACCGTCGTGATCCGGCTGACCATATTCACCTCTACTTACAGATGCAGGTCAACGAAGCATATGTCGATAAAAGACGCAAGAACAAATATGGAACAGACGGGGTCAATCCAGTCAGGAGACCAGCACGCGCAGCTTGCTTCCGCTGGCAACAGTGAAGTTGGCACTAGTCAGAACAGCATCCAGATAAGCGGGCACCTTAAAGTCTTCACTCGGCTGCAAACCGTTGGTTTCCAGCCAGTCGGACACAAGTTCAAGGAGCCGGTCCGGGTCTTTTTCATAGAGGGCCCGACACAGCTCCATGTCGAGCTTGGCCCCGGCGGTGTTGGCGGCGGTGAGTATCATCGATCCAATCGCATTCTGTTCATCAATCATAGCGTGCTGCCAACATGCTTGCAATTTCCGGGAAAGGCCAGCACATAGCGGTTATGTGGGCGTTGGCCACCATAACCCGCTGTTATGGTCTGACCCCTTCGGCCTGCTTTCCGGCGGCAAAGCCCGCCAGGCCGCAGCACAGAAGCCCGGCTGCGAAGAAAAGCGCCGAATGGCCGACAACCGGAATGAGAAAGCCGCTCAGCACGGGCCCGACCCCCTGCCCCAGGGAAATCAGGAAGAAGGTAAAGCCGAACCCGATGGACGGTGCCTCCCGGAACAACCTCATGCTCCACATGCCGAAAAGGGCGGTCATCACGATGAAACCGACGCCGAAACAGGCCGCTGACACGTAGATCCCGAGTCTTGTTTCCACCAGCAGCGGCAGAGTGCCGATTGCGGTCCCGACCAGAACCGCCAGGACACGATAGGCAGCCCGCAAACCCCAGCGATCGACAAGACCACCGGCGAAGCAGCCGGTAACGCCCGAAATACCCAGCACGATCCAGAACAGGATTGCGTCTCGTGGATTGCCCGTCAGCATGGTCAGGAGTTCGACGGCATAGGTCCAGTAGACGGCTGTGACGATGCCGAAAAGAAATGCCGCGACAAACAGTCCGCGCGCTGTCCGATCCATAAGGATCCAGACGGACACCCTGGGCCGGGCATGTTCCAGATGCACACTGCGCCTGGGCAAGGTGGCTGCGTTCCAGATCGTTACACTGAAGGCGATAACCGCGAAAACCAGCCAGGCGAGCCGCCAGTCACCACCTGCGAAGAGAGCCAGCGGCCCGGCAAAGGCAACGCCGAAACCGGTGCCGGAGTTGATCCAGGCATAGACGCTGTTCTGCCGGCTGAGTTCCGTATGACGCACGATGACATCGGAAAAGGGCGGATAGGAAAGGCCCGGGCTTGCTCCTGCAACGAAGACGCCAAGCGCCAGTACAAACGGGGTCTGGGCCAGGGCGATCATGGCCATGCCTGTTGTGGCGGCGAGGCCGCCGAGCAGGATCGGCAAGCGCGGTTCGAACACCGTCGACAGCCAGGAACCGACGAACGTCGCCGCCAGATAACCCAGATAGGACAGACCGGCGATCAGGCCGACCGTTTCCGGCGACAGCGCGAATTCCTGACGGATTTCCGGCAGGAACAGGCCAAAACAATAGCGTGCCAGTCCGTAGGTGACAGCGACGATGGCCAGGCCCGCGGCAGTAAGACCGCGGGTCTGTGCCAAGGTCATCTCAAACCCGGCGGGAGAGCTGGAAGTGAAGTGTTTGGTCATCCGTGTAGCTCTCGCCGAATATTTCGAAATGGCCACCCTCCTGCCGGTACGAGCGATACTGATCGCGCGTGAGTTTCAGGCAGAAGTTGGAAACATGCAAGTTTCTTCCGCTGATTGAATGCGCGAATTCTTCGGCCAGAATGGCCACTTGCGCACTCTGGCCATCTTCGAACACGACGGGCAGCAAAAAGAAGCGATTCAGCGTCGGCAAACTGCGGTCCACCGCCCGTTCGAACGCGATGCGCGAAAACCGCTGCATGGCCGGGTGGGCGTAAAAACCGGAGATCTTGTCGGTCTGTTCGATGGTGTAGAGCTGGCTTTCGGACAGCAGCAGGTCTCCTGGCCGGGTGATGTCTCTCAGCCAACCGTTGACCACTGCCGGATCGTCGTTGCCTTCCTGAAAACCGAGCATTGTCACGAGGGCGGGCGGCGCACCGTCTTCGATCATGTCTTCCAGGCGGCAGGCCTCGAAAGGCGCGGTGACAAACTCAAGTGGAGTGTCCGGCAGGATCGCCGCGAGGGCTGCCCGCATCGGCGCAGCCGACATCGGGTTGATGTCGACGGCGATATAACGATCTATGATGACGCCCAGGCCCTGCAGTGTCTTGAGAATGAACCCGGTCTTGACCGGCTCCGGCCCCAGTTCGACATACACCAGCCGCTCACCTGCAAGCTCGGTTGCAATCCGCCCGCAGCTTTCTTCCAGCGCCGCCCGAAAAGACCTGCCGTCTTCATGAATTCGGCCAAGCGTGTCCGATGCGATACCGGTCTCGTTCAGCTGGCGCATCAGCTGAAACACCTCGTCCAGAGGCCCGGTTGCGGTCTCCGAACTGCCTTCGTTTGTGTATTTCACCCGGTTGTCCTGGGTCAGGATCGTATCGAGACTGAATTCCGTGTGGCAGGCAATTGCCCTGTGAACTCTTTGTTGCAGCGAAAGGGGGCCGGTCGTCTGGTGATCTGGCCCATGCTCCGGCTGGCCATAGGAAAGCGCTAAAGTCATGGCGGATACCTGTTTTGACAAAAGAGACTCTCGGATTACGGGATTTTTTACCGACCCTTAAATTTATAATTGAAGCGCCCCATAATGGAACGTTATGCTTGTGTGGCGCTGGACCGGCGGAAAACCGCATCGGTCGTCTTGCGCTAAAACGGAGGCAGGGACATGACCATAGGCCGTTTTAATATCGAGTTGCTGGAAGCCTTTGTGGCTGTTGCCGAAGCAGGCAACGTTACACATGCGGGATCTCGGTTGAACCGCACACAACCCTGCGTCAGCACTCAGCTGCGGCGTCTGGAGGAACGGGTTGGCAAACCGCTGATCGAGCGCAGCGCGCGCACAATGAACCTCACGCCCGCCGGGCGTATCCTTTATCAACACGCCACGGAAATCCTGCGCTCACACGAGGAAGCCAGGTTGCGCCTGTCTGCGCCGGAACTGACCGGCACGGTGCATGTCGGCCTGCCAGAATGGTATGCGACCGGCCAGCTGCAATCGATCTTCTGCAATTTCGTGCGCATTCACCCCAACGTGAAACTTGAGATGACGGTCGCCGACAGCGCCACACTGCACGAAATGCTGTCCAACAACGAAATCAACCTCGCAATAGCCCTTGTCTCGTCAACCAAGCAGATGCCGGTCGAGATTTTCGAGGAACCGCTGCACTGGGCGGTTGGCGACAACTGCCCGCTAACCGATCCGCTGCCATTGATCATGTTTCCCGAACCCTGCCCTTTCCGGGAAATCTCCTTCGGTTCGCTCGCCCGCGCCGGACGGCAGTGGTACGAGCGCATCACCACCACCAGCGTTGCCGCCGCCCAGGTAGCCGTTCTGTCGGGTGCAGGCCTTTGCTGCCTGCCGTCGGGAGCCATTCTGGAAGGCTTCAAGATCCTGAAGGAGCAGGATGGCTTTCCGAAGCTTCCGGCAACACAGCTCGCGATCTACACCCAGTCGACAACGCAATCGCCCATCGTCGATTACCTGGAAGAGCATCTCAACGACCTCCTGCAGAACGCCATTGCGCCGCGTTCGGCGCTGGCGGGCAAGATGCAGCCGGATTTGCGGGTGGTCTGACGGCCTGAAGCCTCAGGCCCGTTCTGCCAGGATTTCCAGCAGCTTCCTGTGCGCGTCGACCGGTTTGCGGTCGACGCGCCAGACAAGATAGGTGACGGTTTCGCCAAAAGGCGGCGGGAGCGGGGTCGTCGTCAACTGGTCGGCATTGCGAAAGCCCAGGACAGCGCTTTCCGGAGCAACCGTGAAGCCGAGACCGGCCTCCACACAGCCCAGAATTCCTTCCAGCGTGCCCATTTCCGTTACTTCCCTGTCGCTCTGGCCGATACTGCCGAGCCACGCCTGCGCCGCCGCCCTGTAGCTGCAACCATGGCGAAAGGCCAACAGCGGGCCCTGCTCCGAAGTGGCCGGACCAATGGCGCAGACAAGCTGTTCGCTGAAGGCATGAACCGCCTGAAACCTGGCCTTGTCGACAGGCCCGGCGACAAAGGCGGCATCGATCTTCTGATCCCACACCTTTGACAGCAGGTCTGCGGTCGGGCCGGTCGTCAGGGAAAGCGGTGCTGCGCTTTTGTCCCTCAGACGTTTGAGAAGAGCAGGCAGGCGAACGGCCGCCGTTGTTTCCATGGAGCCGAGCCTGAGCGGCGCACCTGCCCCGGCAGCTTCCAGAAGATCGCGCTCGGCCGCCGCAAATTGTTGCAGAAGCACGATCGCGCGCGCATGAACCTGTTCACCGAATTCCGTCAGCCGGGCCCCGGCCTTGCTGCGCTGGAAGACTTTCTGACCGAATTGTTCCTCAAGACGCCGGATGCGGGAGGTGACGTTCGACTGCACGCAATTCAACGCCTGGGCAGCCCCCGAAAAGGAGCCTGTCTCGGCAACTGCCATCAGTGTTTTCAGAAGCACGATGTCCATAATATCCAAATTAGAGATATCAAATTCCTTCTTCAATCATTTTTCCTGAAATGATTTTCGTGGCAGCGTGTCTGCATGAAACAGCTGCTCGACACGCCCTTTACCCGCCGCTTTGCCGTTTCCCATCCGGTCGTGCTGGCGCCGATGGACAGGATTTCGGATGGTCGTCTGGCCGCTGAAGTCAGCCGCGCCGGTGGCTTCGGTATTATCGGCGCCGGTTACGGCGACCCGGACTGGATCGACGCTGCCTTCGATGCGGCCGGAAACCAGAGGGTCGGTCTTGGTGTCATCACCTGGAGTCTTCTGAAAAAACCGGCCCTCGTGGATCGGATCCTCGACCGCAATCCGGCGGCCCTGTTCGTTTCCTTCGGTGACGCGGAACCGATCATAAAGGCCGCCAGGGAGCGCGGAATTCCAACCATCTGGCAGGTGCAACGACTGGACCAGGCCGAACAGGCCCTGAAGGCCGGAACGGACGTTCTCGTCGCCCAAGGCCAGGAAGGTGGCGGTCACGGCATGGACCGGGGCCTGTCCGCCCTTCTTCCCGCGGTTCGCGATGCCGCTGGCAAGGAGACAATCGTGTTGGCGGCCGGCGGGCTTGCGGACGGGCGCGGACTGGCAGCAGCTCTCATGCTGGGCGCGGACGGTGTCATGATGGGGACCCGTTTCTGGGCAAGCGTTGAGGCGAACGGATCGGAAAAGGCCAAGGTTGCCCTGACCAAGGCGCACGGGGACGACACGGCCCGGTCCAGTGTGTTCGACGTTGCTCGCGGTCTTGACTGGCCGTCGCAATTCACAGGACGGGTTGTCCAAAATGCGTTTTCCCGCCCCTGGTTGGAAGACCCGGCAGGCTTGTCCGGCGCGGCTCACAAGATCCAGAAAACCTATGAGGCTGCCGATCCGGACGACTATTCCGTTCGCGCCCTGATTGCCGGAGAATCCCTCGATCTTGTGAACACCGTTCAACCGGCGGCAAGGATCGTGGAGAACACTGTTCGAGAGGCGGCAGCGCTTCTTGCTCGCGCCCCGGATTTCGTCATCGGGTGAATTCGCACCGCTTCCTCAAGATCTCCCTGTCACCCACTTCCGTCACTATCGAAGCCTTTTCCGTCCAGCCTTTGGTGCGGCAAATTGTATGCGGCTTGGGACACTCCTGAGGGTTTTGGCACCGGGACCTGATGTGGACTCCCGGAAACCCTGGGCTTTTGAGCTGCTGACGGAAATCACCAAGTGCCCGGTTCTTCGCGGTAGCGACAACTGGTTACAAATTCTCGGCCAAATACCCTGCTGTTGCCTTTGACGCAGCGAGATCTTCGGCTTAGGCCTGTTGAAGCCGGTGGAGGAGGACCCGGCAACCGTCAAATCCGGTCTGAAACGGGCAGCAGCACCATGTCTTTCAAACGTATCGTTTTCTGGGCGCATCTCGTCGTCGGGGTCGCCTTTGGTCTCGTTATCCTCCTGATGTCAGCCACCGGCGTGGTCCTGACCTACGAGCGCCAAATCATCTCCTACGTGGAAAGCCGCGCAGTCGTAAAACCGGCCGATGCGCAGCTCCTCTCTGTCGACGAACTGGCAACTGCCGTTCTGGCCAACGGCGGCCAACCCGGCAATTCGCTGGTCCTGCCAAGGCAGGACGGCGCCCCGGCCACACTTTCGGTCAGCCGCCGCGAGAACCATTTGCTCAACCCTTATACCGGGGAGCGGATCGACAATGCCGCGGAGGGCACAAAATCCTTCTTTGGCACGGTGACCGCGCTGCACCGCTGGTTTGCCCTTACAGGTGAAAACCGCAGCCTTGGGCGGGCCGTGACCGGTGCTGCCAATCTCGGCTTCCTGTTCATTCTGGTGTCCGGAATTTATCTCTGGTGGCCGAAGAAATGGACGTGGCGGATCGTCAAGCTGAACCTTCTCTTCCGCAGAAACCTGCCGACCGCGAAGGCACGCGACTACAACTGGCACCATGTCTTCGGCATCTGGTCGCTCGTACCGCTGTTTGCGGTGGTGGTCTCCGGCGTCGTCATTTCCTATCCCTGGGCCAGCAACATGGTGGCCGCCGTCTTCGGGCCGGTTTCGCCCGCAGCAACCGGCCAGGCTGCCAGTGAAGACCGCCAGGGTCAGAACCGCGCTCAGGGTGAAGCCGTCAGCCTGCAGGCCATTGCCGAAACGCTGAAACAAGCCGAACCGGACTGGCAAACACTTTCGGTCAAATTGCCCAACGGACAGGCTGCACGTGTGGTGATGACCGTCGATACAGGCAACGGCACCCAGCTTTTCCGCCAGACGACCTATACGGTCTCCAGGGTTTCAGGCGAGGTGCTGGGCGTCGGCGGCGCCGAGGACCAGCCGGCAGGCCGGCGCGCCAGGGTCTTCCTGAGATTTCTGCACACCGGCGAGGTCTATGGCTTCATCGGCCAAACGCTCGCGGGACTTGCCTCGCTGGCGTCGGTGTTTCTCTTCTACACAGGCTTTGCGCTTGCCTATCGCCGGCTGATCCAGCCGCTGTTCCGGCGCCGTGCCCAGCAGGCCTGAGGCCTGCTCTCTTGTCGGGACTGAGGCACCCAGAGCAAATCGCGTTTTGTCGGCATCGCTTCTCGCTGTCTGAAATCAGAGATTTCAACGCAAAAAGCGATGTAGGATTTTTCAGGTTAAACGCGACGTGTTCTAATGCGCCTCGTCCCAATTGTCGGCGGCGCGGGCGTCGACCTGAAGCGGCACGGAGAGTTTCAGCGCCGGATCGCAGGCGTTTTCCATTACGTCCCTGATCACCGGAATGGTGGATTCCACCTGCGCATCCGGCACTTCGAAGATCAGTTCGTCATGCACCTGCAGCAGCATCTGCGCATCCAACTTTGAGCCTTCCAGCCGGTTTTCCATGCGCACCATCGCCCGACGCAGGATATCCGCGGCAGACCCCTGGATCGGGGCGTTGATAGCGGCACGTTCATAGAAGGCGCGCATGTTCGGGTTCTTGGTGTTCACTTCCGGATAATGCGCCTTGCGGCCGAAGATCGTGGTCACGTAGCCGTTCGCATGAACCTGCTTCTTGGTCGCTTCCATGTAGTCCTTGATGCCCGGGAAACGCTCGAAATAGGTCTTGATATAGTCGCCCGCTTCGCCGCGCGAGATGCCGAGCTGGTTTGCGAGGCCGAATGCGGAAATGCCGTAGATGATGCCGAAGTTGATCGCCTTCGCCCGGCGACGGACCATCGGATCCATGCCTTCGATCGGCGTTCCGAACATTTCGCTTGCCGTCATGGCGTGAATGTCCAGCCCGTCGTCGAACGCCTTCTTCAACTGAGGAATATCGGCCATATGCGCC
Source organism: Roseibium algicola (assembly GCF_001999245.1). Classification (NCBI taxonomy): domain Bacteria; kingdom Pseudomonadati; phylum Pseudomonadota; class Alphaproteobacteria; order Hyphomicrobiales; family Stappiaceae; genus Roseibium; species Roseibium algicola. Next base: position 2,557,338 of record NZ_CP019630.1, read on the forward strand.
AGGACGCGCAGCTCGATCTGGCTGTAGTCGGCCGAGATCAGCTTGTGACCCTTTTCGGCAATGAAGGCCTTGCGGATCTTGCGGCCTTCCTCGGTCCGGACCGGAATGTTCTGCAGGTTCGGTTCCGACGAGGACAGACGCCCGGTGGTGGTTGCCGCCAGCGCGTAGGATGTGTGCACACGCCCCGTTTCCGGATTGATGTAACCGGGCAGGGCGTCGGTGTAGGTGGATTTCAGCTTGGAAAGCTGGCGCCAGGAGACGATCCGCGATGGCAGTTCGTGCCCTTCCGCGGCCAGATCTTCCAGAACCTGCGCCGAGGTCGACCAGGCGCCGGTCTTTGTCTTCTTGCCGCCGGGAAGACCCATCTTGCCGAACAGGATATCACCAAGCTGCTTGGGCGAACCGATGTTGAAGCTTTCACCGGCCAGCTCGTAAATCTCGGCTTCCTTGCCGGCCATGCCTTGCGCGAATTCACCCGAAAGGCGCGACAGCATCTGCCGGTCGACGGAGATGCCCCGCTTTTCCATGCGCGCAAGCACCGGCACCATCGGCCGTTCCAGCGTCTCGTAGGCGGTCGCCATACGCTCGGAAGCGAGCCTCGGCTTCAGGATCAGCCAGAGACGAAGCGTCACATCGGCGTCTTCCGCCGCATAGGCGGTTGCCTTGTCGATGGCGACCTTGTCGAAGGTGATCATCGACTTGCCGGAGCCACAGATTTCCTTGAACGGGATCGGCTTGTGATCGAGCCAGCGCTCGGACAGTTCGTCCATGCCGTTGCCGCCCTTGCCGGCATCGACCGTGTAGGACAGCAGCATTGTGTCGTCGTAAGGCGTGATGTCGACACCGTATCGGGTCATCACCAGCCAGTCGTACTTGAGGTTCTGCGCGATCTTGAGAACCGAACGGTCCTCCAGCATCGGCTTCAGCACTTCCAGCGCGTCTTTCAGCGGGATCTGGCCTTCGACAAGACCGCCACCGCCAAGAAGATCACCCTCGCCGTCGACGTGGCCAAGCGGCACATAACAGGCCTTGCCGGGCTCGGTGGACAGCGAAACACCGACAAGCTCTGCCTGCATGGCGTCCAGCGATGTCGTTTCGGTATCGAAGGCGACGTAGCCCTTTTCAAAGGCCGCGTCGCACCATTCCTTCAAGCGGTCGAGGCTGGTGACGGTTTCATAGGCGCTGCTGTCGACCGGGATCGCCCGGATCGTCTGGGCGCGTGCATCGGCAACCGTCTGCGGTACCAGAAGGCCGGAATTGTCCGGATCAGCGTCGCCCGGGGTTTTTGCAGCTTCCGAACCCGCGCTGTCACTGCCGGCTGCGCGCTCCATCATCCGGCCCTTGTGGTCCGGAACATCCCATCCCGGAACCTTGAGGTCCGATGCATCGACCGTATCCAGATCGGCACCGGTCACATCCGCAACGCGCCGGGTGAGGGTGGTGAACCCCATCGCCTTCAGGAAGCCGAGCGCCTTGGGTCCGTCAACATCGGTAACCGACAATTCGCCCACCGGCACCTTGACCGGCACATCCTGCTTGAGAGTGACGAGCTGCCTGGAAATTCGCGCCTGATCGGCAAATTCGATCAGGTTTTCCCGGCGCTTGTTCTGTTTGATCGTGTCTGCCTTGGCGAGCAGCGTTTCCAGATCGCCAAATTCGTTGATCAAAAGGGCCGCGGTCTTCAGGCCGATACCCGGCACGCCGGGCACGTTATCGACGCTGTCGCCCGCCAGCGATTGCACCTCGATGACCTTGTCGGGACCGACGCCGAATTTCTCGAACACCTCGGCTTCGCCGAAGGTCTTGTTCTTCATGGTGTCGATCATGCCCACCTTCGGGCCGATCAGCTGCATCAGGTCCTTGTCGCCTGAAACGATGGTGACGCGCGCGCCCTGTTCGGCAGCCTCACGGGCATAGGTCGCGATCAGGTCGTCCGCCTCGAAGCCTTCCTGCTCGATGCAGTGAACCGAAAAGGCGCGTGTCGCTTCGCGGATAAGGCCGAACTGCGGCACCAGATCTTCCGGCGGGTCCGGCCGGTGGGCCTTGTATTCCGGATAAATCTCGTTCCGGAATGTCTGCGCGGAATGGTCGAAGATCACCGCGAAATGGGTGGGCTCGTCGCCTTCCTCCGGTGTCAGGCCTTCCTGCAGCAGCTTCCACAGCATGTTGCAGAAGCCAGAAACCGCCCCGACAGGAAGCCCGTCCGGCTTGCGCGTCAGCGGCGGCAGCGCGTGATAGGCGCGAAAAATGAACGTGGACCCGTCGACCAGGATGAGATGGTCATCGGCGGTGAGGGCGGAGGAGGTGCTTTGCGTCGACATGGCGCGGATCATGCCCGCAGCCTGTTCTGGAGAAAAGTCCTAAAGTTAAAAATTCCAAGCTTGCCGATCACTCAGCTGCCTGTGCCTGACGTTTCCCGCCAAAGGTTCCGCTGAGATACGCCCAGGCGGGCCTGCGGAACAGGAACCAGCCGATGTTCGTGCGGCGGATCAGCCAGAACAGGATCATCGGACTGACCGACGCCACCAGCGTCACGATCAACGACGTTGTGCCGATATCAAGGATGCCCAACTTCAGCAGAATCACCCGCGTCACGCCCATGGGGAAGAAGAAGGCGAGATAGATGACGATCGAGTTTTCGCCGAAATGCTGAAGGAAACCGAGCCGGCCCCATTTCACGATCAACGCGCTGGTGAGGATGATGGCACCTGCACCGGCCGCGCCAAGAACAAGGGCAATGACCGGCAGATGCGCCCAGCCGGCATAGACCAGCGTGCCGTTCACCAGGCCCCAGACCAGCAGACACGCGAGACTGATCCCGATCCGCTCGCGCGCCCAGTCGGCCAGAGCGAAGATCTGCGGAGCAAAAACGAAGCCGGCATAGAAGAAAACGAAACGGGCCGCGAATTCATCGACCAACAGCCAACCGGTGTGGATCGGCGCGATCTGCAGAAGTGCGCCGACGGCCAGAACCAGTTGCCACGGCACACCCTTGTCGTGGGCGACCTTTGACACGACGAAGAAGACCGGCAGCATGTAGATGAACCACAAGGTACCGAAGGGCTCGATGAAACTCAGAAAATAGAGTTCCACCGTTTCGCGAACGCTGGTCTCCTCGATGAAGACGGGCGCCTTCACCAGAAACTGGATCGTCATCCACAGCACATAAAAGTAGGCAAAGTGGACGACCTTGCGATCAAGATAGAGTTTCCAGTCGCGGGTAATGACGTTCGACAGGAACAGGCCCGAGATCAGGAAGAAATCCGGCATGCGGAAGGGGGCTGCAAAGGCAACGACCACATGCATCCAGCCTGTCTGGCCAGCGGCGGCTTCCACGCCGAGCACCGAATGCATCATCACGACGAAGATGATGCAGATGCCCTTGGCGGTATCCACCCAATCTACACGCCTGGTGCTCATTCTCCCGCTGCCTGCTCCGCTTCAGTCCGGTTTCGGGTCCAATTCAGCGCAGACATAACCTTGACTGGTAAATTTTACGCATACACCAGCAGTCACGTTTTAGTGAGCGTTTGGGAAATCAGGGCTTCGCGTTGTCCGAGCCATCCTGCCAGGGGCTGAGCTTCGGCTGGCCGGAGCCACCACCCGTGCCGCTGTTTTTTTCGCTCCAGTCGCCTTCGTCCAGATCCACGACGCCGTCATCCGGCCGGCGCATACCACCGCCGCCATCGACGATAACGACGTTCGATCGGGCAATGATGAACCGCGCCAGCGCTTCGCGCACCGGCGGTATGAACAGGAGCAGGCCGATGGCATCCGTGACGAAACCCGGGATCAGCAGCAGAATGCTGGCAAGAACGATCATTGCACCCTGCATCACCTCGTTTCCGGGTGTGCGGCCGGCATCCAGCTCCGTTTGCATGCGCATCAGCAGCGACAGGCCTTGCTGGCGCAGCATCACTGTCCCGGCCAACGCGGTGATCACCGTCAGCAGGATTGTCGGGAACACACCGATCAAGCCTCCCACCCAGATGAACATCGCAATCTCGATCAGGGGCAGAAGAAGAATTGCGGCAATGATATAAAGTCCCACGGGAGCTCCATCGTCTGATAAGCTATTCGGACCTAAGGTAGACATTCACTCGCAAAAATGCGAGCAGGCAGTCACGAAATGGCTATGAATGCAAAGATTCAGTCTTGCTCTTGGGTCTGGATGCTGGTTCAAGGACCCCCTAAATAGGAAGCAGACAGGCTTTGCGTACGAGGCTGCGCTCACCTGGCAGTTAGAGCAGGCGGCTCTAGGGCCTCAAAAAGGGTAACCGGAAGTTACGATGAACGAGATTTTTGACCCGTTGAACCTCCTCCTGATGGGACTTGCGGTTTTCATTCTGTTCAGACTGCGATCGGTGCTGGGCAAACGCACCGGCAATGAGCGCCCGCCATTCGACCCCTATTCCAAGCCCGATCAGCCGCGCGAACGCAAAAACGGCAACGATCAGGACAATGTCATCCCGATGCCGAACCAGACCACGCCGGAGGCCGAGCCGGTCGAGGAGAGCGGTCGTGGTGGCGACGTCGTGATCGACAAGGTTGCCCCGGCGGGCTCCGCATTGAACAGCGCCCTGAAGCAAATCCTGTCCGTTGACCGCAGCTTCGAGCCGGAACCTTTCCTGGAAGGCGCACGCGCCGCCTACGAGATGATCGTGATGGCGTTTGCGGACGGCGACAAGAAAGCGCTGAAGAACCTTCTCTCCCGCGAAGTCTATGAAGGCTTCGTCACCGCAATCGACGATCGCGAAAAGCGTGGCGAGACAATCGAATCGACCTTTGTCGGCATCGACAAGGCCGAAATCGTCGAAGCTGCGCTGAAGAATTCGACCGCCCAGGTAACCGTGAAGATCCACAGCCAGCTGATTTCCGCCACGCGCGACAAGGCCGGTGAAGTGGTCGACGGCGATCCGGCCAAGGTAAGCGAAGTGATCGACATCTGGACCTTCGCCCGGGACACCACGTCTCGCGATCCGAACTGGAAGCTGGTCGCGACCGAATCCGCAGAGTAATCACGATGCAGGGCAAGCGGAACACGCGGCCCCGGCCGGGCTTCCGGCTTGTCCCACTGCTAAAGGGCGCGGTTCTGGCCGCGCCGCTTTTCTTTTCAGGAGCTGCCTCATCCATGGTACCAGGCCAACGGATCCCGGACCGGTTCGAGGCAATCTCCTTCTCCAGTCTGCCGGGCTGGCTGAACGACGATCATGCCGCCGCTCTTGCCGGATTTCTGCGCCTGTGCCGCAAACCGGAAATCCTGACCCAGGACACCGTTTTTCCCTCCGTTGCCGCAGCAGATCTGCAAAAGCTCTGTAACGACGCCGAAAAGGCCGCAAAGTCCGGTGATGAAGCACCGCGAGACTTTTTCGAAAGCCGGTTCACGCCGCACCGAATTGCCCAGAGCGGATTTGTGACGGGCTATTTCGAGCCGGAACTGGCCGCCTCGCGGGTCAGAACCGAGATATTCCGGTATCCCTTGCTCAAAAAGCCGGAAGGCCTGGAGGCGATCACGCCGGAAAACCGGCCACAGGACTGGCCCGAAACGCTCAGCCATGGACGGCGGGTTGAGGGACGCGTCACCGAAATGCCGGATCGGAGCGCCATCATGGATGGCAAGCTCGATCCGGAAAATCTCGAACTCGTCTGGCTTGCCGATCCGATCGACGCCTATTTCGTACATGTTCAGGGCTCGGCAAGGCTGCGTCTTGCGGACGGAAGCGCGATGCGGGTCGGTTATGCGGGGAAGACAGGCCACCCCTATACCGGCATTGCCCGGTTGCTGGTAACGCGCGGAGAAGGCACGCCGGAGGACTTCACGGCTGCCGGACTTCGTGCCTGGCTGGAAGCGCATCCGGAGGAGCGAGATCAGCTGTTCCGACAAAACCGGTCTTTCATCTTCTTTCGGGAAGTCGACGAAATCGGCGTGAACGACGGGCCCGTCGGGGCCGCGGGCCTTCCCCTTGTGGCAGGCCGCAGCCTTGCGGTCGATCCGAGTTTCATTCCCTATGGATCCCTGGTTTTCGTTGCCTCCGCGCTGAAGGATCACGATAGCGACGACGGCGCTTTCCAGCGGCTGATGGTGGCAGATGACACCGGATCGGCAATCAAGGGACCGGCGCGGGGCGATATCTTCGTCGGATCCGGGCAGACGGCAGGCGCCATTGCCGGAGAAATCCGCCACAAGGCCGACTTCACGATCCTGGTGCCGAACATCCGTCTTGGTCCCGCTGGTGTGGCGGCGGACTGAGACATGGCAAGACGGGGTAAAAAAGGGACACTGTCGCCGGAAGACAGGGAACTGTGGGGCAAGGTTGCCAAAACCCTGACACCGCTGCATCCGGACAGGGCTCAGGACCTCAAGGCCGAGCTTGAGAAAATCGCCGAAACCGAACCGGCGGCACCCGCAAAGGCGCTGAAAACCGCGACCGCGATCCAGGCTCCCGCTGCGGCCAAGGCGCCGCCAACACCGCTGCCGCTGCATCAGCTGGAACACCGCTACCGCCGCAAGCTGGTGCGCGGCGTGAAGGCCATCGATGCGCGGATAGACCTGCACGGCCTGACCCAGCATCAGGCGCATGACCGGCTGCGCGGCTTTCTCTACCAGGCGCAGGCGAGAAGTCATAAGGTTGTGCTGGTAATCACGGGCAAGGGCAGCGGTGACGCACGCGCCTATATGGACGAGCGCGGCGTTTTGCGCAGAATGGTGCCCCAGTGGCTGTCGATGCCCGACTTGCGATCCGTGGTACTTGGCTACGAGGAAGCCCACGCGAACCACGGCGGCGGCGGCGCACTGTACGTTCGCATTCGAAAAAGAAGGTAGGGCCGTGACCCCACTTGGCGCAAAAATCCGGGAACTCAGGATAAAACGGGATGTGTCGCTGAAGGAAATGGCAGCGGCCTTGTCGGTTTCCAGTGCCTATCTGTCCGCGCTGGAACATGGCAAGCGCGGCAAGCCAACCTGGTTTCTGGTGCAGCGAATCATCACCTATTTCAACGTCATCTGGGATGAAGCGGAAGAAATCCAGCGCCTGGCCGAACTGTCCGACCCGCGCGTCACCATCGACACGGCCGGCATGGACCCGAAGGCCACCGAACTTGCCAACCAGCTTGCGCTGAAGATCGGAGGCCTTTCCGAAGAGTCTCTTGCAGCCCTCCTGCACCAACTCCGGGTTGCCGCCGTGAAGGACGGTGTGTGACGACGCATGCCCTCGCCAGGTTCAAACCATGGCATGGCGGTGCATTGCTGTTTCTGTACCGCTTGGAACGCAGCCTCTTGCAGGTCAGTTCAGGATTTACGTGTCCTTCAATCCCATCCTCTATATAACCTCCAGCAAACCTGCGCCTGCTGAACGGAACACTGGACCAGTATGAAACTCTCCCAGGAAGACCTTGCCGGACTGATCGATGCCGATGACCTGAGAAATCGCCTGACCGCGCTGACCGCCGGCAATGACGGCGACGGTTCGGACATGAAGACCCGCTCGGCTGTTCTTGCGATGCTGAAGCAGGTGGTGAAAGACGCTCGCGGCAAGGCCCAGGCGATGCTGGACGAGGACGGCGGCGGGCTGCTGTGCGCCGGGCGGCTGTCCTATATCCAGGACGAGCTGATCCGCGTGATCTACGATTTCGCCCTGCACCACGTCTACCGGATCAAGAACCCGTCCGCCGCGGAGCGCATGGCCATTGCCGCCGTTGGCGGTTACGGCCGCGGCACACTGGCGCCGGGGTCCGACATCGATCTTCTGTTCGTGCTGCCGTACAAGCAGACCCCCTGGGGTGAGCAGGTGGTGGAATATATCCTCTACATGCTCTGGGACCTGGGCTTCAAGGTAGGCCACGCGACCCGGAATATCGACGAGTGCATCCGCCTGTCCAAGGCGGACATGACCATCCGCACCGCCATTCTGGAAGCCCGCTACATCTGGGGCGACGAGGCTCTTTTCGAGGAACTCGTCCAGCGCTTCGACAAGGAAGTGGTCGAAGGCACCAGCTCGGAATTCATCGCCGCCAAGCTGCTGGAACGCGATGACCGCCACAAGCGCCAGGGCGCCTCGCGCTACCTGGTCGAGCCGAACATCAAGGAAGGCAAGGGCGGTCTGCGCGATCTCAATACCCTGTTCTGGATCGCCAAGTACCACTACCGGGTCAACAGACAGTCGGAACTGGTCAAGAAAGGCGTTCTGACCCGTTCGGAATATGCGCGGTTCAAGAAGTCTGACGACTTCCTGTGGGCGGTCCGCTGCCATCTGCATTTCCTGACGGGACGGCCGGAAGAGCGCCTGTCCTTCGATGTCCAGCGCGAGATCGCGATCCGGCTCGGCTACACCCAGCACCCGGGCATGAAGGATGTCGAGCGTTTCATGAAGCACTACTTCCTGGTGGCCAAGGATGTCGGCGATCTGACCCGCATCATCTGCGCCGCGCTGGAGGAAGAGCACGTCAAGGAGCCGCGCGGCAAGGGCCTGACCGGCATGATGCGCCGCCTGCGCGCAGGCCGCGTTTCGGCAACCGCCAAGCCCGTTGAAGGGGCGACCGGCTTCGTGGTGGAGAACAACCGCCTGAATGCGGTATCCGACACCGTGTTCGAAACCGATCCGACCAACCTCCTGCGGGTGTTCCAGATCGCGGACAAGCACGACTACAACATGCATCCGCAGCTGACCCGCCTGATGCGGCATTCGCTGAAGCTGGTCGATGGAAGCCTGCGCGCCGACCCTGAAGCGAACCGGCTTTTCCTGTCGATCCTGACCTCCCGGCACGCGCCGGAAAAGACCTTGCGCAAGATGAACGAAACCGGCGTGCTCGGCCGCTTCGTGCCCGAGTTCGGCAAGGTCGTGGCGATGATGCAGTTCAACATGTATCACCACTACACGGTCGACGAGCATCTGATCCGGTCCATCGGCGTGCTGGCCGATATCGAGCGCGGCAACTCCGGCGACGACCATCCACTGGCAACCGACCTGATCCTGACGCTGCAGAACCGCAAGGTGCTGTTTGTCGCCATGTTCCTGCACGACATCGCCAAGGGCAGGCCGGAAGATCATTCGATCGCCGGCGCCCGGGTCGCGCGCAAGCTGTGCCCGCGTTTCGGACTGAACGACGCGGAAACCGAGACGGTTGCCTGGCTGATCGAGCATCACCTGGACATGAGCACCATTGCCCAGTCGCGCGACCTGTCGGACCGCAAGACGATCACGGATTTCGCCAACACGGTGCAGTCGCTCGAAAGGCTGAAACTGCTCCTGATCCTGACCGTGGCCGACATTCGCGCCGTCGGGCCCGGCGTCTTCAACGGCTGGAAAGGCCAGCTGCTGCGCACGCTCTACTATGCCACCGAACCCCATCTGTCCGGCGGCCACACGAAGATGTCGCATCGCCAGACCATCGACAAGGCCAAGGAAGAGCTCGGCAGCAAGCTGGAGCACTGGTCCGCCAAGGACCGCAATGCCTATTTGAACAGACATTATCCGGCCTACTGGCTGCGTACGGAGCCGGAGCGGCTGGTCTCCCATGCCGAACTTCTGCACAAGGCCGACAAGGACAAGAGGCAGCTCGCCTTCCAGGTCATCCCGCGCGCCTTCGAGGGTGTGACCGAGCTGACGATCATGGCGCCGGACCATCCGCGCCTGCTGTCGATCATTGCCGGGGCCTGCTACACGACCGGTGCCAATATCGTTGACGCACAGATCGACACCACGACAGACGGCTACGCGCTGGACACGATCTTCATCGGCCGGGAACTGCCGGACGACGAAGACGAAAAGCGCCGCGGCGAGCGGATTGCCAAGCTGATCGAGACCACACTACGCGGTGAAGAGCGGCTTCCGGAGCCCGTTTCCAAGAAGACCGGCGTCAAGGGCCGCATGAAGGCCTTCAAGGTGGCCAGCGAAGTGCTGGTCAACAACGCCCTGTCTGACGATTACACGGTGCTGGAGATTTCTGGTCTCGACCGGCCAGGCCTGCTCTACGACCTGACGCGCTCCATCGCGACGCTCAATCTGAACATCGGTTCGGCCCATATCTCGACCTTCGGCGAGAAAGTGGTCGACGTTTTCTACGTCACCGATCTCACCGGACAGAAAATTGCCAACATCGGGCGTCAGGAAATCATCCGTGAGCGCCTTGCCAATGCGGTCGACGGCCATGTGGAACTCGATCCGGCAGCTCCGGCAACCCGCAAGGTTCAGCGGCAGGCTTCATAAGTGCATACCTTCCTCTTCGGAGTCCTTCCGGCATGAGTCTCGTCCGCAATTTCGCAACCGTCGGCAGCGCGACCCTGCTGAGCCGCCTGCTCGGCTTTGTTCGCGACGTGCTTCTGGCCGCCGTCGTCGGGGCCGGTCCGGTTGCCGATGCCTTTGTGGTGGCCTTCCGTCTGCCCAACCTGTTCCGCCGGCTGTTCGCGGAAGGCGCCTTCAACTCCGCCTTCATCCCGCTGTTCGGGCGAACGGTCGAGGAAGAGGGCGATGCGGGCGCCAAGCGGTTCGCCGGGGAAATCGGCGCAGCGCTGCTGTTCTGCCTGCTGGTGCTGACTGCTTTTGCACAAATCTTCATGCCGCTGGTGGTGTGGGCACTGGCACCGGGTTTCGTGGAAGACCCCACCAAGTACGACCTGACAGTTCTGATGTCGCGGATCGCGTTTCCCTATCTGATCTTCATGTCGATGCTTGCCTTCATCGGCGGTATTCTCAACACCTATCAGCGCTTTGCCGCCGCTGCCTTCGCGCCGGTGATGCTGAACGTGGTGATGAGCGCCGTTCTGGGTGCCGTGCTTTATCTCGGTATCAAGGACGACACGGCGCTCGGGGTCATTCTGGCCATCGGCGTCACTGTTGGCGGGATCGTGCAGTTGATCGTCGTCCTCATCGACCTGAAGCGCCTCGGCTTCAAGATCCCCGTCTTCCGCCCGCGCTATACCAAATCGGCCAAACGCCTGCTGATGCTTGGCATTCCGGGCGTCGTTGCCGGCGGCGTCACCCAGATCAACATTGCCGTCGGCCAGATCATCGCCTCCATGCAGGAAGGCGCCAATGCGCTGCTCTATTTCGCCGACCGGCTCTACCAGTTGCCGCTCGGGGTGATCGGCATCGCCATCGGCGTGGTGCTCTTACCCAGCCTGACGCGGCAACTGCGCGCCGGACAGATGGGCGCTTACCAGCACAGCCTCAACCGAGCACTGGAGTTCTCACTGGTGCTGACCCTGCCGGCCGCTGTTGCGCTGGCTGTCATACCGCAGGAAATCGTCTCGGTGCTGTTCCAGCGGGTGCGCTTCGATGCCGCCGCGGTGGAAGGCACGGCTGCAGCCCTGACGGCATTTGCCTTTGGCCTGCCCGCCTTTGTGCTCAACAAGGTGTTTTCGCCCGGTTATTTCGCGCGGGAAGACACCAAGACGCCGATGATCTTTGCCGTTGTCGGCATGGTCGTGAACGTCGGCCTCTCGATCGCGCTGTTTCCCATGCTCCAGCATGTGGGCATCGCGCTGGCCACAACGCTGGCTGGCTGGGTGAACACCGGCCTCCTGATCATCGTTCTGTGGCGACGGGGCCATTTCCAGCCCGATTTCAAGCTGCTCCGGCGGCTGTCGCTGGTGGTGCTCGCCAGCCTGCTGATGGGGGTCGCGGTGCATTTTGCTGCCATCTACATGGCCTCCTGGCTATCGGCGCCATGGCTGGCGGTGCGTGCGGGCAGTCTCGTTCTGCTTGTGCTCGTCGGCATGGTCACCTTTGCCGTCTTCACCCAGCTCAGCGGCGGTTCCGACCTTGTCGGCATGCTGAAAGCGTTGAGACGGCGCAACACCTGACCGCGAAACGCCGGCGCACGCCGTTTCCAGCTTGCATGCATAACGGACCGGGCTTAAACCCGGCCCGCCCAAACATTCATAGCGCCCTTCCAACCGGCCGCACCATCAAAGGGATTTGAAATGGCGGAGTTCCAGCCCCGTGTCTTTTCCGGCGTCCAGCCGACAGGCAACCTGCATCTTGGCAACTACCTGGGCGCCGTTTCGCGCTGGGTTCCGTTGCAGGATCAGATGCCGACGATCTTCTGCGTCGTCGACAGCCATGCCATCACGGCAGGGTTTCCGGATCCGCACGAGCTTGCCCAGGCAACCCGTGAAGTGACCGCTGCCTATATGGCGGCCGGCATCGATCCGAAGAAATCGATCATCTTCAACCAGAGCCAGGTTCGCGAACACACCGAACTTGCCTGGATCTTCAACTGCGTGGCGCGCATGGGCTGGCTCAATCGCATGACCCAGTTCAAGGAAAAGGCCGGCAAGAACAAGGAAAACGCTTCCGTTGGCCTGTTCGCCTATCCGAACCTGATGGCTGCCGACATTCTGGCTTACCGTGCGACCCATGTTCCGGTCGGCGACGACCAGAAGCAGCACCTGGAACTGACCCGCGACATCGCCGCCAAGTTCAACAACGACTTTGCGGACCGGATCAAGGAACTGGATATCGGCATCGAGAACCCGACGCCGTCTCCGGAACTGCCGGAATATCTCTATTTCCCGATGACCGAGCCGATGATCGCCGGCCCGGCTACCCGGATCATGTCGCTGCGCGACGGCACCAAGAAGATGTCGAAGTCCGATCCGTCGGACCTGTCGCGCATCAACCTGACGGACGACGCGGACTCGATCTCCAAGAAGATCAAGAAAGCCAAGACCGATCCGGACGCGCTGCCGAGCGAAACCGGCGGCCTGGAAGGCCGTCCGGAAGCAGACAACCTTGTCGGCATCTATGCCGCCCTGAGCGGCGCGACCAAGGCCGACGTCCTGAAGGAATACGGCGGTCAGCAGTTCTCGGCCTTCAAGCCGGCCCTGTCCGACCTGGCGGTGGCGAAACTCTCGCCGATGACCGACGAAATGCGCCGCCTGATGGACGACAAGGCACAGATTGACGCCATCCTGAAGGAAGGCGCCGAAAAGGCCTCCGCCATCGCCGAACCGGTGCTGAAGGACGTTCGCAAGATCATCGGTTTCCTCGACGTCCGGTAAACAGACGCGACAACAACCTGATCCTGAAAGCCCGGCAGGTTTCTGCCGGGTTTTTTGCTTGGGTAACCGCAATCCGCAACGTTCCACCTTACACCGTTGCGCCTTGCCCGGAAAAAAGCGGAGGTTCGCCTCATACCCTTGCAGGTCGTCATCCCATGGCTCGACCATGGGATCCGTGCCATTGCGCCGCAAAGAGAAAAGTCCTTGCCGTGAGCAAAGGTTACGGCAAGGCGACTTGTCATCCCCGCACAAGCAGGGATCCAGTATCCAGCTGATTTGCGATTATTCGCCTCGGACGACACGGCGTACTGGATCCCGGTCTTGCCGCGTTGCGCCAAACCGGGATGACAAATCATGGCAGCGCGTGGAAGCCGGTCCTGACGACAGCAAATGCTGAAGCCCGCGCTTCGCTACGCATTGCCCGGGATGAAAAGGCAGCCTTTTTCCCCTTCCTCAATTCCGTCATCCCATGGCTCGACCATGGGATCCATGCCATTACGCTCCAAATCGGCAAAGCTTTGCGGTGGGCGAAGGTCAGGGGATGGATTGCAGGGTCTAGCCCTGCAATGACGGGGTGGGTTGAGAGGTTGGGACTTTCATCCGGCCGACGGGGCTCACCAGCCGGTTTGTACATTGCCACTGGATCCACTCCCTGGGCTGCCCCGTGATCTACACTGTCAAACGCTATCCTTGCGCTCGACAACGAGCACTCTTGCCTCTCCGACCGGGTGGGCCACATGGGCATCGCCGTCGTTGGCGAAGAAGATCTGTCCTTCGGTCAGGCGTTGAACCTTCTCGGTTCCGGCCTCGCGGTAGTGCATGTCGACAGTGCCCGACAGAACCACGAAGACTTCCGGACCGTCGTTGACGTGCCATTTGTAGGGCTTGTCCGTCCAGTGCAGGCGGACCGTGATGCCGTCCAGTTCACCGATCAGACGTGACCCCCAGGCTCTTTCCGCCGTAAAGCTGCTTGTATCGAGATGGAAATCCATGAAACTCTCCCGCTGCAAAATCACTCAAGGGTGCTATCGCGGACAGGCTCTCGTTTCTTCCGGCAATTTGACCGGTTCGGCCGGTCAATTGCCGGTGAACGCAGGCAGTTCGACACACAGGACAATGACAGAAGACCCATGGATTCAATCGACCGGACCTTGCTGCAACTGCTGGAAGCCGACAGCCGGACACCTGTGAAAACGCTGGCTGCCCATGTCGGCCTGGCCCGGTCGAGCGTTCAGGCCCGGGTCCGGAAGCTGGAAGAAACCGGCGTCATTCGCGCCTACACGATCCGGATCAGCGATCCGGAGCCGGCCGAAATCGAAGCCTATCTGTGGATCCGGACAGGTTCGGCGACCTGTGCGGCGATTGCGCCGGTGGTTTCGAAATTCGAGGAGGTTCTCCAGTGCCGCTCGATTTCCGGCGACAGGGACATGGTTCTGCTGGTGCGCGCCCGGACGCTGGACGGCCTCGCCGAGCTTCGCAATCGTATTGCTGCCCTTGATGGAATTGCCAATGTCGAGACCCATCCGGTGCTGAAAGACTGGATATGAACGCGGCGCGAAATTCCCGATTTACTTTTTTTGTCAGGCAATGAAACGGTTTCTCAAAGTTTACAACGCACTCTCAAGGCAACAGGATCTTGTAGAGAGTAGTTATCTTGGTCAGTCAAAACAGCGAACGCGCCGTCAATGCCGCGCCAGAAGCCGATGACACGCAGGACAAATTCTTTGCCGAAGAGCAAAAGCTTTCCTCTGCGGACACCGTAACTACAGACGAATATTCTTCCAGCATCACGAAACCCCTCGACGAGGAGGACGTCGGTCCCGCAGTCGGCCCAGGCCGCCGGGCAACCGATGCGCCCGTCTCCGCGCCTGCCAAATCGCTGCAGCATCTTGCCCTGGCGGGCATGATCATCGGCCTTGCCGCCGGTTTCATCATGGTTTCCAGCGACAGCCTGAACCGGTTTCTCGGTCTTGGTCTGACCTTCTTTGCCGGCGGGCTGGCTGTCTGGCGGCTGTTTGCCGACGACATGCAGCGCTCGGTGCAGGCGTTACAGGTGAAGGATGACAAGATCCGCCGCCTGATGGCACGCTGCGAGGAACTGGAAGACCGCGCCTGGGAACTTGGCGAATCCGACGAACGTCACGCCAGCATCCTGGCAACGCTTGGCGATGTCGTCGTCCGGCGCGACCAGGACGGCACCATCACCTATGTGAACTCTGCTGCCGACGATGTGTTCGGGCTCGGACATGCCTTGCAGCCGGGTGCAACCCTGCATCTGCCGCTGCTTGAGGAAGTGGGCTTTGAAAGCGCCGTCACGCAGGCCCTGGACAAGACGACCCCGGGCATGGGCTTTCAGGATCTCCACATCGACACCGCACAGGGCCCGCGCTGGTTCTCACGTATCGACATTCCGGTGCGCGACACCACGACGGACCGCCAGCTGGTGCAGACCGTTCTGCGCGACGTGACCGAGCGGCGCCTGATCGAAGAAGAACTGCTGGCTGCCCGTCATTCCGCCGAAAGCTCCAACGAGGCGAAATCCCGCTTTCTCGCGACCGTCAGCCACGAGATCCGTACGCCGCTCAACGGCGTGCTCGGCATGGCCGCGCTCCTGCGCGACACCCGCCTGACCAAGGAACAGAGCGCCTATATCGAGGCGCTGGAAACCTCCGGCGAAACATTGCTGCTCCTGATCGATGAAGTGCTCGACTTTTCCAAGGTGGAGGCCGGCAAGCTCGACATTCAGGCTGCCCCGGTTCGGGTTGGCGCCCTGGTGGAAAGCGTCGTTGAACTGCTTGCCCCGAAAGCCCACGCCAAGTCGCTTGAAATCGGCTCCATGCTTGACCCGAACCTGCCGGAAGAGGTGACGCTGGACGCCACTCGTGTCCGCCAGATCCTCTACAATCTCATCGGCAACGGCATCAAGTTCACCGATGAGGGTGGCGTTGCCGTCGAACTGACAGGTCGCCCCAATCCGGACGGTGGCGGTTTTCTGGATATCGACGTGCGCGACAGCGGCATCGGCTTTGACGAACAGGAGGCCGAGCGGCTGTTTCAGGAATTCGAGCAGGTCGACCATGGCCCGGCGCGCAAGTTCGGCGGCACCGGCCTCGGTCTGGCCATCGCCCAGCGGCTTGCCGGCCTGATGGGTGGCGAAATTGCCGCGCAGCCCTCCGAAGACGGCGGCGCGCAGTTCCGCGTGTCCTTGCCGATCCCCGAATCCCTTGTTGCCGACACGGATCCGCGCCTTGCCAAGCTTGAGGGCCGCAGGATCGTGTTCGTCAGCACCAGCCAGATCGAATGCCCGCTGCTGGCCAGACGGCTGCAGTATCACGCAGCCAATGTGTCCGTGCATGCGCCGGGCAGTACGGATCTCGATGCCGCGCTGGCCGAGGCCGATCTACTTGTTGTCGACAACGGCGCCCTGTCCGACAGCGGCGGCTGGCTGGCCTCTGCCCGCCTGACCGGCTGCAAGGCTCCTGCCGTCGTTATGATCGCCCCGCCGGAGCGCGAGCGCCTGGAACATCTGCGCGAAGCCGGGTATGCCGCCTATCTGATCCGCCCGGTGCGGATCGAGACCCTGGTCCAGATCTTTTCCGGCCTGCTGGACGACGACGGCATGGAACACGCCTGGGACGCAAGCGCGGAGCCCGTCAGCAACGGCTTCCTGCCGAACCGCTACAAGGTTCCGGCCCGGCCGCTGCGCCTGCTCGTGGCGGAAGACAACGACATCAACCGCCTTTTGAGCGAAGCCATGCTGCGCAAGCTCGGCCATGTGCCGGTGATGGTGATCGACGGCGAAAAGGCCGTCGAGGAAGCCGCCAGCGGCGCTTATGACGCAATTCTTATGGACCTGCACATGCCAGGCCTCGACGGATTCCAGGCCATTCGCCAGATCCGGTCCGACGAACAGGCCGCCGGCCGGACCAATGTACCGGTGCTGATCGTGACCGCCGATGTCATGAAGGATGCAAGGGACAAGGCGACAGAAGTGGGCGCTGCCGGCTATCTGACGAAACCGCTTTCCGTAGAAGCGATTTCCGACGCATTGGCCGAAATCAGCCGCGCCTGACGCAGCGAACTTTCCCTGTCGCGACAGCCGGAAGTGGAAACGCTTCCACCGGCGCTCGTAGAAATTCACAAAGCCGCAAGAGTGGGCTAAGCTTGCACGTGGAAAACACGGCGCAAAAAACCGAGTGTCATCCAGCTGTCGGAATAGTATGTTCTACGGCAGGCTTGAAGCACACTGACCGGGTTCGGACGTAATGTTCCGGCGAAGGTAATTCGGCAAGTGAAACAGACGAGAACCTGTGAAACCTGTCAGTGCGCCATAAGGAATACACGAGGGTGGAATGTCCATAATGCGCCAAGGGCTTTTTTCTCCCAGGAAACTGGTCAGGAAATTCACACCGGCAATGCGTCCGGACGCCAACCTCCCCAACGCGCAGCGCATCGGGCCAGCACTGCAGACCCCGGTCAAGACTGGCGAAACGCTCGGCCGGATCGGATCCCTGGAAGTGCGGATGGCCCGCAACTTCAAGGAAGTTAAAAAGGCACAGCGCCTGCGCTATGACGTTTTCTACGAGGAAATGTCGGCCATTGCCGATGCGCATACGCTGGCAACCCGCCGTGATGCCGACCCCTTCGATGCCTATTGCGATCACCTTCTCGTGGTCGACCACGACTTGCAGAAGCGCAACAAGCTGGGCCGCCTGAAGCCTGAAATCGTCGGTACCTACCGGATCCTGCGCCAGGAAATCGCCGATCAGCATGCCGGTTTCTATACCGCCGCCGAATACGACATCCAGTCGCTGATCGACGCAAACCCGGGCAAGCGCTTCATGGAACTCGGCCGGTCCTGCGTTCTGAAGCCTTACCGCAACAAGAAGACCGTCGAGCTCCTGTGGCACGGCATCTGGTCCTATGTTCTGCGCCACAACATCGATGTCATGCTCGGCTGTGCCTCGATCGAAGGCACCAATCCGGATGCGATCGCCGGCCAGCTCGCCTTCCTGCATCACAATGCCCGCGCCCCGGAGGAATGGCGCGTGCGTGCGGTGGAAGACAGATACGTCGAAATGAACCGCATGCCAGCCGAGGAACTCAATTCCAAGGAAGCGCTGCGGGCTCTGCCACCGCTTGTGAAGGGCTATCTGCGCCTCGGCGCGTTCATCGGCGACGGAGCGGTGATCGATCACCAGTTCGGCACGACGGATGTGCTGATCATCATGCCGGTGTCCGAACTGAACACGCGCTACGTCAATTATTACGGCGCCGACGCAAGCCGCTACTCCAGCTAGCTCCGGCGATTGCTGCCAAGCTTTCCTTCGTCCTCCCGGCCAGGCTTGACCCTTAGCCGGGATCGCGGAGGCACAAGCCTTTGCATTTTTCCTGCGTTTGAGCGGCACTCGCTTCCCGGTGCTGCGGGTTTGCTGCCTTTTGTGCGGGATGGTTATCGAGCTAGTGCGCGCCGCCTGTAGCTGAACATCCCGTCGTCTTGCCCGTGCAAAAGCCCGTAGCCTTAACGCCCCCTTAAATCGCCGCAATTTAAGCTCATCTCCGGGGAAACCGGCGTTTGCCGGATAACGCCAACCCTGGTTGGTACGGAGTTAGGGGACGAAGGATCAATGGCGCCTCGGGCGAAACGCCAGCCGCGTGTTGAACCGACATTCGGAAATTCAGGCAGCAGCCTGCTCGACCTGCGCTTGAGCCCGCAGGACCGTCCAGCTGCGCCTTCTTCCAAGTCGTCCGGCAAGGGCAAGACCCGCAAGGCTCCGGTCAAGAAAAAAACCGGATCCTCTCCGCGCAAGACGGCCAAGAACGGCAACGGCAATGGCCGAGGCAACGGAAGGGGCGGCGGCCGGTCCGGCGCCAAGCGGCGCAAGGCCAAACGCAAGAACAGGTTCCAGGCCCCGACCGCCTTCGGCCGCCTTCTCAAGCGCGGCTTCTACTGGAGCATGGTGCTCGGCATCTGGGGCACCATCGCCGTTGTCTGCTTGGTCGGCTATTACGCCGCCTTTCTGCCGCCGACCTCCGAATGGCAGGTTCCGGCGCGACCGCCCAACGTCAAGATTGTCGCCGCCAATGGCGAATTGCTGGCAAACCGCGGAGACACCGGCGGCGAGGCCGTGCGCCTGGAGCAATTGCCGCCCTATCTGCCCAATGCCGTCATCGCCATCGAGGACCGGCGCTTCCGCTCCCATTTCGGTGTCGACCCGGTCGGTCTTGCCCGCGCCGTCTACACCAACTTCACCTCCGGACGCCTGCAACAGGGCGGCTCGACGCTGACCCAGCAGCTTGCCAAGAACCTGTTCCTGGAACAGGACCGGACGATCAAGCGCAAGATCCAGGAACTGGTGCTCGCCTTCTGGCTGGAGGCCGAATATTCCAAGGACGAGATCCTGGAAATGTACCTGAACCGGGTCTATCTCGGCTCCGGCGCCTATGGCGTGGATGCAGCTGCCCGCAGGTACTTCGGCAAATCGGCACGGCTTTTGACCATTCCGGAAGCTGCCACCATCGCAGGCCTGCTCAAGGCGCCGTCGCGCTATTCGCCTGCCCGCAATCCGGACCTTGCAGAAGACCGCGCCCAGCTTGTGCTCGCTGCCATGAACGAGGAAGGCTACATCACAGGCGATGAAGCCAAGAACGCCCTGGCCGCGCCCGCCAAGGTGGTGCGCCGCTACACCACCGCCAGCGAGAACTATGCCGCCGACTGGGTGATGGACGTGCTGCCGCATTTCATCGGCTCGATTGAAACCGACATCGTGGTCGACACCACCATCGACCCGAAGATGCAGCGGGCTGCCGAACAGGCGCTGCGCAGCGCCCTGAAGGAAAACCGCGAGAAATACGGCGTTTCCCAGGGGGCTGTCGTGACGCTGGACACAGCGGGCGCCGTGAAGGCGCTGGTTGGCGGGGCCGATTATTCCAAGAGCCAGTTCAACCGGGCAGCCTATGCCAAGCGGCAGCCGGGCTCATCCTTCAAGCCGTTCGTCTATCTGGCCGCGCTTGAAAACGGCCTTTCACCCCAGACTATCCGGCAGGACCAGCCGGTCCGGTTCGGCAACTGGTCACCCCAGAACTATTCCAAGGACTACTACGGCCCGGTGACGCTGACACGGGCGCTCAGCCTGTCGCTGAACACAGTGGCCGCGCAGCTGACCTATGAGGTTGGCGCGGGAACCGTTGCCGACACGGCCAAACGGCTGGGTGTCACCTCGGAAATGAAGAACAACCTGTCGATCGCGCTCGGCACCTCCGAAGTTACGCCGCTGGAAATCGCCGGTGCCTATGTGCCGTTCTCCAATGGCGGCTATGGCGTGCTGCCGCATGTGATCCGGCGGATCAAGACCGTGGACGGCAAGACGCTTTATTCCCGCTCTGGCGATGGACGCGGCCGCGTCATCGACCGCCGTCTGGTCGGCGAAATGAACATGATGATGTCGGAAACCCTGGTAACCGGCACAGGCCGCAAGGCACGGCTGGAAAGCGGGCGTCCCGCCGGGGGCAAGACCGGGACCAGCCAGGATTTCCGCGACGCCTGGTTCATCGGCTATACGGGCAATCTGACCACCGCCGTCTGGTTCGGCAATGACGACAACTCACCGACGCGCAAGGCGTCCGGCGGCGGGCTGCCCGCCACTGTCTGGAAAGAGGTGATGGATGCCTCCCACGAGGGCCTGCCCGTGGCAGACCTGCCCGGCGTGCCGGATGTACCGGCTACCGTCTCCGCCCCGCGCAAGCCCGGCCCGGTGGAAACCGTCGGCTCCGGCAGCGAACCGATACCGCCAGCCCCCATTGGTGGCGGCGGCGAAGGCAACGGCGAACGCCGCGGCCCGCTGAACCTGCTGCGCAATCTGTTTGGTGGCGGCTGATACCGAAAACTGTCGTTCACAGCTCATAAGGCCGTGTTTGAGGCTTCGGCCGGTGGAACTGCGCGTTCCGACCGTGTGTGTGCAGCCCATCCTTCGAGACAGGCTTTCAGCCTTCCTCAGGATAAGGTTCACTATTTTGATCTTCCCTGGCCTTCAACACACATCTCCCTCATCCTGAGGAAGACCAGAGGCCTGTCTCGAAGGATGGGCCACTTGCTCCATTTCTCAGAAATACCTGCGACACATATCCGTTAATTCCACCTCAGCACTGATGGCTGTAGGTGAACACCAGCGTGTCGGTGGTGTAGCGGCCGGTGGGGCGGCACTGGTTGAAGACTTCACGGGTGCCGGTGACAGTGACCTGAAGCTGGTCGCCGCGCACCGGGCCTTCGACGAAATATTCCAGCGGTGAACCCGGACAGTATTTGGAGAACACCCGGGCGGTGCCGGAATACCAGTTGCCGTTCTTGGCACCGCTGAAGAGCAGCGTGCCGCGCTGGACGCCGGCGTTGCGCAGGACGGGTTTTGGCACTTCATAGGACAGCCATCGCTGATTGCCCTGCGCCTGCAGCCGCATGAGCGAGCCATTGTGGTTCCAGCAGCTGTCGGCCATGGCCTGACCGGAGAATGTCAGTCCCGGCAGGGCAAGGCCCAGCAAGGCCAGCGCCACGACTTTGATCGGATATCTCAAGCTTTTCATGTTGCATCTCCCAGCTTCCCCTGGGGAATCGAGGCAGATTCTCCCGTGTTTGCAACTGGTTTTGCCCGGCCGCCGCTTACCCTTTTGCCTCCAGAAGCCCCTGCAGACCTTTGCGCACATAAGGCAGGTATGTTTCCCCCACCGGCGTTCCGGCGACGATGCGAAGTTCCAGGTGTGGCAGGGCAGGCAGCGAGGTGACTGTGGGCAGGTCGGCGGCATGGAACCCGGCGAGGGCCGGAGCCACGGCGATGCCGGCACGGACAGCCGCCTCGATGACGACAAGGCCGGACACGGTGGCCTTGGTCGTCCATTTCACGGCGCTCGTGTCCAGCGCGGCAATGGCGGCATCGCGCATGGCGCATCTGTCGGCATAGACCGCAAGCGGCAGGGCATTTTTTGATGTTGAAAGCGACGCGCTGCCGAGCCAGACAAGCGGCACGCTGGCAACAAGGTCACCGGTCCGGCCCCGCTGGGGCGACACCACGATGACAAGATCGTACCGGGAGCCGAGACTTGCCAGAAGCATCTGCGAGGAGTGGGTTTCCAGATCGAGAGAGCAGGGCTCCGGGCCGTCTTCCAGCGCTCTCAAGACAGGCACGAGGCCATAGGCGGCGATGTCGTCCGTTGCGCCAATGCGCAGGTACGGCAGCACCGAAGCCCCGCGCGCGGCGGATATCGCCTCGCGGTGCCGGGCCAGCAGGCTGCAGGCATGGCTGTAGAAGGTCTGTCCCGCCGGCGTCATCTCGACCGAACGGGTGGAGCGGTTGAACAATTGAACACCGAGTTCGGCTTCCAGGCCCTTTATCTGCTGGCTGACGGCAGACTGGGTGCGTCCGACATCCTCGCCGGCGGCACGGAAACTCTGCCGGTCACAGACGGCGACGAAGGTACGCAGGACATGCTCATCCATTGAGTAATTTTTCTTTTCAATAAGTCCAGAACAATTAATTTCACAATAGAACCAATGACTGGCTATGTCCATTTGAGGAGACAAGCCATGACACACATCCAGACAAATGACGAAAAACGGGTCTGCTTCGATTTCGAGATCGATTTCTCGAACGGTGGCGGCATTCAGGGGCAGGGCTTCCGGCTCGACATTCCCGGAGAGACCATCTCGGACGACGAACTTGCAGACTACATTGTGCGCGACATGCGCCTCTTGATGGTCGGCGAGGTGCGTATCCTCAACAAGACGATCATTACCGAAGCGCACAAGCGCCAAGCGGCGGCGAAGGACCGGACGGAGACCCGGCCTTGAAGGGACAAGACATTTTGCTCGCGCTTGTTGTGGTGTCGGTCTGGGGGTTCAATTTCGTGGTGATCAAGATCGGTCTGCAGGAACTGCCGCCAATCCTGTTTGCCGCATTGCGCTTTGCCCTGGCAGCTTTTCCGGCCGTCCTTTTCCTGAAGCGGCCGCGCACGTCGATGAAGCTGGTCGTCCTGTTCGGCCTGTTCATGTTCGCGCTGCAGTTCGGACTTCTGTTTGCCGGCATGCACCTTGGAATACCGGCAGGACTGGCCTCGCTTGTGCTGCAGGTTCATGTGTTCATCACGATAGCACTGGCCGTTGCCTTTCTGGGTGAAACGGCCAGTCCGGCGCAGATTGCCGGAGCCACGCTGGCGACCGCGGGCCTTGGCCTGGTGGCATTCAACCTGACGGGCAGCACAACACTGACCGGGCTTGGTCTGGTCGTTCTGGCCGCCTGTTGCTGGGCCATCGCCAATCTCGTTACCAAGCACATCGGCACCGTTGATCTGCTGTCGCTGGTTGCCTGGGGCAGCCTTGTGGCTCCGCTGCCGCTGTTGCTGCTATCGGCCTTCGTCGAGGGTCTCGACGTCTACCGGCAGGTCTATGAAACCGTTTCGTGGCGGGGGTTATTTGCTCTGTTCTACATCGTCTACCCGACGACCTTGCTGGGCTTTTCGGTGTGGAGCGGACTTCTGGCAAGATATCCGGCGGCGACCGTGGCGCCCTTCACCCTGCTGGTACCGATCGTAGGCATGCTCTCAGCTGCCCTTGTTCTGGGCGAACCTCTGGAGCCGTGGAAACTCGGCGCGGCAGCGCTGGTGGTATCGGGTCTTTGCGTCAATCTGTTCGGTTGGCAGTCTGCAGCGCGCCTGCGCCGGACGGGCGGCTAGGAAGGCAATTTCAGCCGTACCCGTGCAGGCGAACCCCGTTCTGCTTCAGCCAGACGCGAGCCTTCGGTGTTTGCGGGGCAAGCTGTTCGCACAGGCGCCAGAAGCGCGCCGAATGGTTCATTTCCTTCAGATGCGCCACCTCGTGGGCCGCGACATAATCGAGGATTTCCGTTGGTGCCAGAATGAGCCGCCAGGAAAAGGAAAGTCGTCCGTTGGAGGCGCAAGACCCCCAGCGGCTGGTGGTGTCGCGAATGCTGATGGCCGCGACCTTCTTGCCGATGGTTGCGGCGTGGAGTGTTGTGCGGGCCGAGAGGTCCGCCCGGGCCTGTTCCTTCAGCCAGGTGGTGACCTTGCGCGGGATGTGGTCTTCAGCCCCCGGCACGAACAGCGCCGGCAAACCGGCGTCGTTCCGGCCAAGGGTAATCAACCCGCGCAGCTTGCCGGTTGGCACGATGACGTGATCCTCACCGCGCAGGGGTACGATTTCCCCGGGCAGAAACGTGACGTGGTCCGCCCTGTCCTGCAGACGCTCTATCAGCCAGTCGATGTGCTGGCGCGCGAACCGCTCGGCACGGGCAAGATCGCCGCCCTTGGGGACGGTCAGCACCGGACCGGACCTGTCGGCCGGCAGACGCAGAAGATACCGCTGCGCGCGCGGATTGGCCTTGAGGCGGATGCGCACGGCACTGGCACCGGTCTGGATCTCGATATGGTCGGGCAGCGTTTTCTTGCCGGCGCGGAGAAACATCAAGGGCGAAGGTCCATCGAATCAGTTGTTCCGATTTTAGCGAATTTGCGAGCGATTTCGCGGCAATTCTAAAGGGGGCAAATTGAATGAGATTCCGGCTTTCTGAAGGCCGGCTGCAATTCTGGCTGTTCTGAAACGGACAAGAGCGGCGCCTTTTCAGGCGCCGCTCTTGGTCTGGCCGTCGGGGAACGGGTCCGGGAGGAGGAGACTTTACAGCGGTGCGGCTTCGTCGCCAGTGCTGCGGCCCCGATTGGCCATGAAGCGGTCGAATTCTTCCTGATCGCGCGCGCGGCGCAATTCACGGAGGAAATCATCGAACTCGGCGCGCATGGTGTCGAGCTTGGCACGCTCTTCTTCCAGTCGCTTCAGTTCGCGCTCGCGATAGTCGTCAAATGCGACGTTGCCCGTGCGGGCATAGGCAGTCGTATTCATCTGCTCGAAGGCTCCCTTCAGCGGGCTGCCCCGCCACTGATCTTTCGCATCGCGGAGCATGCCTTCAAAGCGGTCGCCCCACAAAATGTAGGCAAGCATGGCAAGGCCAAGCGGCCAGAATGCCACGAAACCCAGCACCATCAGGCCGATAGTTACCGGCGTCCAGGCAGGTTTGATCATGCAACTTTTGGCTGTTGTCATCGTCCTATCCATTTCAGACATCCACGACTTTCCAAGTGGGGACGATTGCAGGCTCCTTCAAGGATTCGTGACAGGGATCACAGAATTCCCGCAACGAAAAACCCGGTCTGCAAAGTTGCGGACCGGGCCTACTTCATTGATTTATATGTAAAATGCGAAACGGATCAGTCGAATGGTCCGTCGATCACATGTTGCGCCGAATAGTTCGCCAGGAGCTTCTCGCGGTGCCATTCAGCCGCCATCGGCGCGTTGGCGTATTCGTGGAAGCAGGGCGTGCCGAGCGTGAAGTGAAGAAGTTTCGCGTCGGGGTTGGGGCCGAATTCATCCGGCAGCCAGTTCCATTCCTTCGGCAGCTCGCCGATGAGCTCGTCGTCCAGCCAGGTGAACCGGTGCAGCTGCGCACCGGTGGCATTCATCACGAAGTCGGGCGTTACCACCTTGTTGGCCGGGTGACCGCAGTTCCACAACACCACGCTGGACCAGTTCTTGCGCGGGTAGTTCTCGTTCTTCGAGCCGAGATACTTGGTGGTCTGCCGGGTCTGATAGTCATGGTGGACACACATGACCGCCTTGCTCTCGTCGCGCATGGCGAACAGCTTGGCAATGTCGTCCCGCACGATCATGTCGCCGTCCATGAACAGCGCCCAGCCGTTGTAGTTCATCAGGCTCGGGATCAGGAAGCGGGTGTAGATGAAGTGATTGGACCCGTCGGTATGGGTCTCGTTGTAGGTCTTCAAATTGTGCAGCGACAGCGGCGTAATCGCCAGCACGTCGCTCGAAAGCCGGGTCAGGCTGTTGGCGCAAACATGATAGGCAATCGCTTCACGCGGATCGAAACCAATAAAAATATTGAGCACTACTGAAACCTCCGGCCTCGCTGTCTGACCGGCACTTGTATTGGGCCGAAAGGCCAGAATCAATAGCAGCAGGCAGGCTGCCGCCAGAAACCGGACTTTTTGGGACAAGTTAAAGGCACGCGGCCAAAGGCACCCATGGTGGGTGCCTTCACCGATGCTTGTTTCAGCTCACCGTTTCGGAAAGCTGGCGGGCCTGCTCGATCCAGTTGTCCCGGGCGATACGGCCACGGAAATCCAGCTTGGTGTCCAGGGCCTCGATCTGCTCTTCCGTCAGGCCGGCGATTTGCCAGAAGTGGAAGATACCGGCTTCGTTGAGAGCCGATTCCAGTTTCGGGCCGACACCGCTGATCGATTTCAGATCATCCGCGGCACCGTCCGGCTTGGTCAGCAGGATGCTCTCCAGCGAATTGCCGCTGCTCTTTGCAGCCGGTTTTGCCTTGGCAGGCGCTGCCTTCACGGCCGGTTCGGCAGCTGCTTTCGCAGCCGGTGCGGCAGCAGGCGCAGGTGCCGGTGCAGCGGCCTTGGCGACCGGAGCCTTGGCGGCAGGCTTGCGCAGGTCCGTACGGTTGGAGCGGATGAAATCCATGACCCGCGGCGCGATCTCGGACCGCCAGCGCGATCCGTTGAAAACGCCGTAGTGGCCGACATTCGGCTGCTCGTAATGCGCCTTCATGTCGTCGTCCAGACTGGTGCAGAGCTTATGCGCCGCCTTGGTCTGGCCCCGGCCGGTGATGTCGTCCTTCTCTCCTTCAACGGTCAGAAGGGCCGTGCGGGTAATCTTGCCGCAATCCACCAGACGGCCATTGTGCATCATGGTGCCGTTCGGCAGCGCGTGCTCGATGAACACCGTTTCGACGGTCTGCAGATAGAATTCGGCCGTCAGGTCCATGACGGCGAGATATTCGTCATAGAAGTCGCGGTGTTTTTCGGCGTTGTCGCCGTCGCCTTCCACCAGATGCTGGAAGAAGTCCCGATGCGCGGTCACGTGACGGTCGAGGTTCATGCTCATGAACCCGGAAAGCTGCAGGAAGCCCGGATAAACGTCCCGCATGAAACCCGGATGCGGGAAGGGAACCTTCATGACGACGTTGTTCTTGAACCAGTCGATACCCTTGGAAACCGCCAGGTCGTTGACCGCCGTCGGCGCCACGCGGGTGTCGATCGGTCCGCCCATCAGCGTCATCGTGGAGGGTACATAGGGGTCTTCGCGGTCTTCCATGACAGCGACGGCTGCCAGCACCGGCACGGACGGCTGACACACGCCCAGAATGTGTGTGTCCGGCCCGAGGAAGTGCAGCATCGAGATGATATAATCGATATAATCATCAAGATCGAACTTGCCTTCCTGCACGGGAACCATGCGGGCATCGATCCAGTCGGTGATGTAGACATCCGCATTCGGCATCAGTGCTTCCACCGTACCGCGGAGCAACGTGGCGTAGTGGCCGGACATCGGCGCGACGATCAGGATCTTCGGATCGTTGCGGTGCGTCGTGACCCCGCGTTCGAAGTGGATCAGGTCGCAGAACGGACGGCTCCAGACGCTGACTTCACGTACAGAAACGCGCACACCGCTTACGGTGGTTTCCTTGAGACCGAACTCCGGCTTGCCGTAGCGGCGCGTCGTGCGTTCAAGCACCTCGCAGCCGGCAGCGATCGAACGGCCATAGCTGGTATGAGTCAGCGGATTCAGCGGGTTCTGGAAGTAGAGCCGGGTCATGTCGGCCAAAGCTCTGAAGGGCGCCATCGCGGCGTGGTTCAGTTCGTAAAGGTGGTAAAACGGCAAAGACGTCTCTCCTTTGCTGAACCAATTGGTGCCGGCCCCATTGGCATTGTTCGTAAACATTTTTTTCGGCCCGTCTCTTCTTACACCATCTATTGCATTGCAACAGGATAGCTATGCCTGTTGCAGCCCGCAATACTTCTAATTGGTATGTGAATACGCGCCTAAGTGCTCAGGATCGCGACGAAAGACATTTTCGCACCAAATCACTGTGCAATGCAAAAGACCCAATAGAACATTTAAATCAATTTGGTAGCATTATATTAACGGCGTTCCAGAACGGCTCAGGCGGCCAGATCTGCGACCACCGCATCGAGCACGAAAAAACCTTCACGGGTTGCGCGAATGCGGTTTTCCCCGATTTCTTCCACCATGCCATGCTCTATCAGGGCTGCCAGACGAAGCGGATCGATGGAGCGGCTCGCATAACGCTCGTAGCGTTTCAGGTCGATCCCCTCGGTCAACCGTAGTCCCATGAGCAGGAATTCGTCGCCTTGCTCCTCTTCGGAAAGACCGGCGTTTTCGATCAATGCATGACCGTGGCTTTCGACATTTTCCAGCCAGGTCTCCGGATGGCGCTCGGTGGCGGTTGCAAGCTTGCTGACACCCACCGTGATGCGCCCATGGGCACCGGGCCCGACGCCGACATAATCGCCGTAGCGCCAGTAAACCAGATTATGCCGGCATTCGGCGCCCGGACGGGCGTGGTTGGAGACTTCATATGCGGGCAGACCGGCAGCAGCGGTCACATCCTGCGTCAGTTCATAGAATTCGGCGCCGAGATCCTGATCCGGCATCTTCAGCTTGCCGGCGTGAAACAGCGTATGGAAGGGCGTGCCTTCCTCGATCGTGAGCTGGTAGAGCGACAGGTGATCGGCCGCGAGCGCAATGGCCTCGTTCAGTTCCTGTTCCCAACCGGCCAGTGTCTGACCCGGCCGGGCATAGATAAGGTCGAACGACAGGCGCGGGAAGGTTGCCCGCGCGGTTTCGATAGCGGTGCGGGCCGTGCGCGCATCATGCAGGCGGCCAAGCAGCCTCAGATCCGTATCGATGAGCGACTGCACGCCCAGCGAGACCCGATTGACACCTGCTGCCCGGTAACCGCGAAAGCGCTCGGCCTCGACCGACGAAGGATTGGCCTCCAGCGAGATTTCGACGTTCTCATCCATCGACCAGCGATCGGAAATCGCCTTCAGGATACGGTCGACCGTTGCCGGTTCCATGAGCGAAGGCGTGCCGCCGCCCAGGAACACGGACTGAACCGTCCTGCCCTTCGTCAAATCGGCGAAATGAGAGAGTTCCCGTTCGAACGCGGCCGCGAAACGGGCCTGGTCGACCGGCTGGTGACGGACATGGGAGTTGAAGTCGCAATAAGGGCATTTGGCCGCGCAGAACGGCCAATGAATATAAATGCCGAAGCCTCCTTCGGCTGCCCCCACACCTGTCACGTCTTTTTATCCTTCCAGGCAGCCGGCAGAAAAGAGCTGGAATGCCCGCGCCCTGTGTGAAAGGGCGGATCCGTCCTTTGACCAGCCGTGTTTTTCTTCAGAGGTCATTTCGCCGAAGGTCCGCTCATGGCCATCCGGCTGGAAAACCGGGTCGTAGCCGAAGCCCTGCGTACCGCGCGGCGGCCAGACGATCTGTCCCTCGACCTCGCCGCGGAAGAACTCTTCGCTGCCGTCCGGCCAAGCCAGGCACAACACGGCAACAAAAGATCCCCGGCGCTTGTCGTCCGTCGTTGCACCCAGGGTCTGAAGCTTTTCCTCGATCGTGCGCATGGCCATCGCGAAGTCCTTGTCCGGACCAGCCCAGCGCGCGGAATAGATGCCCGGATCGCCGTTCAGTGCCGCAACGCAGAAGCCGCTGTCATCAGCCAGGGCCGGCAAGCGGGAAGCCTTGGCCGCCGCATGGGCCTTGATGGCTGCGTTTTCCTCGAACGTGACACCCGTCTCGTCCGGTTCCGGCAGGTCCAGCTCTCCGGCGGAGATCACTTCGAAACCATAAGGCTGAAGCAGTTCGTTGATCTCGCGGATCTTGCCCTTGTTGTGGCTTGCGACAACCAGTTTGCCCGGTTCCAGCTTGCGATGGCTCATGGTTTGCGCCCTTAGAGAATGGCCATTTTCTGAAGATCGACCAGCTTGCCGATGCCCAGCTTGGCCAGGCCCATGAGCTTGCCGAATTCTTCTTCGGAGAACGGTGCACCTTCGGCCGTTCCCTGGATTTCGACGATGCCGCCGGACCCGGTCAGAACGAAGTTGGCGTCGGTCTCGGCGGTGCTGTCCTCGGCGTAGTCGAGGTCGAGCACCGGAGCACCTTCGTAGATGCCGCAGGAAATGGCGGCAATGTGATCCTTCAGGACCTCGCCGGAGACCATGTCACGGGCCTTCATCCACTCGATGCAGTCGCGCAAGGCAACCCAGGCACCGGTGATGGACGCCGTGCGGGTGCCGCCATCGGCCTGGATGACGTCGCAGTCCACAGTGATCTGGTTTTCGCCGAGGGCTTCCAGATTGACGACGGCGCGCAGAGACCGGCCGATGAGACGCTGGATTTCCTGCGTCCGGCCAGATTGCTTGCCGGCACTGGCTTCGCGGCGCATGCGGTCGCCCGTGGCGCGCGGCAGCATGCCGTATTCAGCCGTCACCCAGCCGCGGTTCTGTCCGCGCAACCAGGGCGGAACCCGCTCTTCCAGGCTGGCGGTGCACAAAACGTGCGTGTCGCCGAACTTGACGAGGCAGGACCCCTCGGCATGTTTGGAGACCCCGCGCTCCAGTGTGACCGCACGGAGTTCATCGGCTGCGCGTTTGGACGGACGCATGCATATCCCTTTCGACTTTCGTTCCGGAAAAACCGCCGTTTCTCCAGTGTATTCGTTGGGGCCTTGTAGACCCCAACTTCCTTCGCCGTAAAGGCCTTGCGTTGTGATACTTCACGCAAGCCCCCTTTTGCGCCTATATCTTTTTGATGAAAGCCCGGTCGACCCCGGTGAGTGGTCACATTCGGAGAACAAGCCTTGAGCCTCAGCGACCTCGACAAGAGATCCCGTGAAATCTTCCGTTCGATCGTGGAAACCTATCTGGAGACCGGCGAACCCGTCGGGTCCCGGAACGTTTCGCGCAAGCTCGGCATTTCGCTGTCCCCTGCCTCGATCCGCAACGTGATGTCTGATCTGGAACATATGGGCCTGCTGCATTCGCCGCATACCAGCGCAGGCCGGCTGCCGACCGAAATCGGGCTTCGGTTCTTCGTTGATGCCCTTCTGGAAGTGGGCGACCTGACCCAGGACGAGCGCCGGGCGATCGATGCCCAGGTGCGGGCCTCGCAAAAGGCGAATTCGGCCGAACAGGTACTGACGGAAGCCAGCCAGATGCTGTCCGGCCTGTCCATGGGCGCCGGTGTTGTCTTGACCCACAAGTCGGACATGCGGCTGAAGCACATCGAGTTCGTGCGCATCGAACCGCTGAAGGCCTTGGCGATCCTCGTCAGTGAAGACGGGTCCGTCGAGAACCGCGTTGTCGATCTGCCGGGTGACCTGCCGTCCTCGGCTCTTGTGGAGGCCAGCAACTACCTGAATGCCCAGATCAAGGGCAGGACCCTGTCGGAAATCCGCTCCGAACTGGAAAAGGTCCGCGATGCGGACCAGGCCGAACTGGACCTCTTGAGCCAGAAGGTCATTGATGCGGGTCTTGCGGTCTGGGGCGGCGAAAGCGCCACCGATCCGGGCACGCTGATCGTGCGGGGCCGGTCCAATCTCCTGACCGATCTCGACGCCGTCGAGGATCTGGAGCGCATTCGCCTGCTGTTCGACGATCTTGAAAGCAAGAAGGATCTTATCCAGTTGCTGGGTCTTGCCGAACAGGGCGACGGGGTGCGCATTTTCATCGGCTCGGAGAACAACCTGTTCTCGCTGTCCGGATCCTCCCTGGTGGTGTCACCCTACAGGGACAGCAACCAGCGCATCGTCGGTGTTCTCGGTGTCATCGGACCGACCCGGCTGAATTATGCAAGGGTGATCCCGATGGTCGACTACACCGCCCGGCTGGTGAGCCGGATACTCGGATAAACCTGCCGGAGACCGGATTTCCCGAGCGGGCACGGGCTTGACCTGCCGCCGCCACCACCCCCATGTGTACCCGAGACCAGCCAGACAGGACTTGACATGCTTTCGCCCGCCGAACTGGAACGCTACGCCCGCCACATCGTGCTGCAGGAGATCGGCGGTGCCGGCCAGCAGAAGCTGAAAAATGCACGCGTGCTGGTGATCGGTGCCGGCGGCCTCGGCGCGCCGGTGCTGCAATATCTGGCAGCTGCCGGTGTTGGCACGCTGGGCGTTGCCGACGACGACACGGTGTCTCTTTCCAACCTGCAGCGGCAGGTGATCCACGATACCGACCAGCTGGGTGAGCCCAAGGTTGCCAGTGCGGCAGAAGCGATTGCGCGACTGAACCCCAATGTGAAGGTCGAGCCGCACCCCACCCGCCTTGCCGGCCACAATGCCATGCAGCTCGTTTCCCGATATGACCTCGTGGTGGATGGATCGGACAATTTCGACACCCGCTACCTGGTGTCCGATGCCTGTTTCTTTGCGCAAAAGCCGCTAGTGACGGCCGCCGTCGGCCAGTTCGACGGCTCGCTGACCACCTTGAAGCCCTATGAGACAGGCCCGGACGGCAGCGCCAACCCGACCTATCGGTGCCTGTTCCCGCAAAAGCCGCGCGACGGCCTGCTGCCGACCTGTGCCCAGGCCGGCATTCTGGGTGCGCTGACGGGCATCATTGGCGCCATGCAGGCCATGGAAGTTCTGAAGGAGCTGACCGGAACGGGCGAAGGACTGGTTGGCCGGATGATCCTCTTCGACGCCAGAACCGTGCGCATGGAAACCATTCGCTACAAGCGTTCCGCGAAGAACCCACTCAACGGCGACACTCCGAAAACCTGGGCGGAGCTACTGGAGGGGGCGTGACACGAGATCGCCCTCCCGCAGGGAGTGAGAAACCTACTGTTGGCCGCTTCCCTAAAGTCTGACCGGACAGTCTTTCGGGCAAACAAAAACCCGCCCCGGTTTCCCGGCACGGGTTCTGTAAAACTATGGTCTGACTGACCTTAGTTCGGCTTCTGCTCGGTCGCCTGCTGAGCAGCGGCCTGCTGGGCCATGTTCTGGCGGTAGAGCTGAGCGAAATCGATCGGGTCGAGCATCAGCGGCGGGAAACCGCCGTTGCGGGTCGCTTCGGAAAGGATGTTGCGGGCGAACGGGAAGATCATGCGCGGGCACTCGATCATCACGAACGGATGCATGTGCTCTTTCGGCACGCCGGTGATCTTGAACAGGCCTGCGTAGACCAGCTCGACGTTGAACATCACCATGTCCGGGCGTTCTGCCTTGGCGGTCAGGGTCAGGACGACTTCAAACTGGTCGTCACCGATCTGCTGGGCACCGACGTTGACGTTGATGTCGAGCTTCGGCTGGTCGCCCTGTGCCAGGGAGCGCGGCGCATTCGGGTTTTCGAAAGACAGGTCCTTGATGTACTGGCCAAGGATGTGCATGCCCGGCGCTGCTGCGCTTTCCGCCTGCGGCTGAGCGCCGCCGTCATTGGTGTCGGTCATCATCTCATTCCATTGCGCGGTGCTGATCTGAAATGAAGAGCTATTAAATCCCTCCGGCTGGCCGCCGGCCCGCGTGATCCGGACAGCCGTGTTAGCGGGTGGCTACCACTTACGCCTTGTCGGCACAAGAGCCCCGGCCTTGCCAGCCGCCGGAATCCGCTTCAAAAGAGGGAAGTTGCCGTTCTCCAAGAAGTCCAGATGCACGAACAACCGACATCCAATATCACCCTGCCGCACCGGCGCCTGAAACTCGACACGCTGGTGCGCCTGCGCTGGCTTGCCGTGGGCGGCCAGTCCGCAGCGCTCCTGGTAGTGCATGTCGGTCTGGGCTATCCGACGCCGGCCGGACCTGCCTTTGCCATGGTGGCCCTGTCCGCCTGGCTCAACATTTTCCTGAAGATCCGCTGGCCCTCGGCCATGCGCCTGTCGGAACGCGCCGCAGCCCTGCAGCTTGCCTATGACATCCTGCAGATGAGCGGCCTTCTGTTCCTGACCGGCGGTCTGGGCAATCCATTCGCGTTCCTGCTGATGGCGCCGGTGATGGTGTCCGCGACGGGCCTGTCGGCCCGTTACACGGTGATCCTCGGTATTCTGGCCACGGTTTGCGCCAGCCTGGTTGCGGTTTTCCACCTTCCTCTGCCATGGCCGGTGGGTGACGACTTCTCGCTTCCAATCGTCTATTCGGTCGGCATCTGGACCGCGCTCGTCTCAACGCTCGGGTTCATGGCAATCTATGCGTTCCGGGTGGCCGAAGAGGCCCGCCAGATGGCGGACGCGCTTGCGGCAACCGAACTCGTGCTTGCCCGTGAGCAGCATCTCAACGCGCTTGACGGGCTGGCAACCGCGGCCGCACATGAGCTCGGCACACCGCTTGCCACCATCTACCTGGTGGCCAAGGAACTGACGGACGAATTCGAGGCGAGCGACCCCAGGGCCGAGGACGTGGACCTGATCCGCTCACAGGCCGAGCGCTGCCGGTCGATCCTGCGTCAGCTCACGAGCCTGTCGAGCGAGGAGGACCGGACCTACCAGCGCATGCCGGTGTCGCAACTGCTGGAAGATGTTGTCGACCCGCACCGGGGCACGGGCGTTGCGATCCATTCCACCGGGTCCGGTACCGGCGCCGAGCCGGTGGGTACACGAAACGCGGCAATCCGTTACGGACTTGGCAACCTGCTGGAAAATGCCGTCGACTTCGCCAAGACCCGCGTCGATGTGTCCGCCAGTTGGGACGAAACGACACTCTCGATTTCCATCAAGGACGACGGTCCCGGATTTTCGGTCGAAATTCTGGGCAAGATCGGCGACCCCTACGTTTCCGTGCGCGGCGGAAAGTCGCCGCAACGCGGCACCGGCGGAGGGCTTGGTCTTGGCATCTTCATTGCCAAAACCCTGCTGGAACGCACGGGTGCCAAGCTGCATCTGGAAAATTCGGCCCCACCCCAGACAGGGGCTCACATCCGTGTAAGCTGGCCGCGCAAGGTATTTGAACAGGACGGCAGAGTGGACGAAACGGCTTTTTCACCCCATAACGGCAATAAAGCGCAAACAATGCATGCTGTGCCCGTGAATCCATCCGGGGTGCAGGAGAAGACGCAAGAATAAGACCGGTAGAGCCAAATGACGGACCAGACACCTGCCCTGAACAGTTCGGAGGACATGACCCTCCTGATCGTTGACGACGACAAGCCGTTTCAGCAGCGCCTCGCACGCGCCATGGAAAAACGCGGCTTTACGACGGAAACAGCCGACAGTGTTCAGGACGCAGCCGGCAAGATTGCCCAGAATGCCCCGGCCTTCGCCATTGTCGACATGCGGCTTGAAGACGGCAACGGTCTTGATGTCATCGAACAGCTTCGCCAGCGCCGTCCGGATGCCCGCGCCATCGTGCTGACCGGATACGGCAATATTGCCACTGCTGTCACGGCGGTCAAACTGGGGGCCATCGACTATCTCGCAAAGCCCGCCGATCCGGACGATATCGTTGCCGCGCTTGCGCGCAAGCCCGAAGACAAGGCGCAGCCGCCGGAAAATCCGATGTCGGCCGACCGGGTCCGCTGGGAGCATATCCAGCGGGTGTACGAGCTTTGCGACCGCAACGTTTCGGAGACCGCACGCCGGCTGAACATGCACCGCCGAACCCTGCAAAGGATCCTGGCAAAGCGCGCGCCGCGCTGAGAAAGCCGGGGCTTCCCGCCATTGCGGGCTTGCCCTTAGACTGCCACTTTGCCTAAGTATTCCCAAACGGTGCTAACCTGCGCTCCCACGGAGATCGCTTATGCGGCTTGATGCTGCCCATGTTCTTGTTACCCCCGCGCTGAAATCCGGCCTGCTGGCCGCGTGCAGTGTGGTTCTTATGATGTCGGCTTTGCCTGCACAGGCTCAATCGGTTCCCGAAACCGTGCGCATCAACGTGGAACCGCCGCAACCCGGCATCCGGTCCATCACCGTGAACAAGAAATACCGGCCGATCATCAGCCGCGACGACAAGGGTGTCGTCATCGACACGATGGGCAGCGACAACAAGTTGCCGCCCTGTGATGTCAAGCTTGAAGTCACTCTGGAAAACAGCCGCGTCCTGCATCGGGATGCCAGCTTCTGCTCCGGTGGCACGCTTGTGGTCGACGTCTCGAACGACGGCAAGCCGGGCGCGGTCGCCCGCATCGTCGGCACAACTTCGGGAACGGCCGCCGGCCCGGTTTCCAATGCTCCGGCGGCAACACAGTCTTCCCAGCAGGATCGACCTGCCGAAGGACAACAGACCGCTTCCAACTCCAACGGATCATCGACCCCATCCGTTGAGGAAATCAAACCGCCTGCCGAAGAGGGCGGGCTGAAGCCGCTCGACCAGGTCGATACCCCGATTTCCGCACCCGGCACCGAAACGGCCTCCCTGCCTGATGACATCGACACGGTAACCGGTGACGGTTATCCGGGTGCCGCCAATTCCGAACCGGTTCTGGTGAGCCCGAACGAGGCGCGCGAGTGGCTGGCCGAACCGGGTACGCAGCCCGGAACACCATCGCTGCTTCAGCACGCCGTAGCGCAAACCGACGACCGGGATTTCCGGGCCGATTGCACCACCCAGTCCGGGTTTGCCAAGATCACGTTCCAGCAGGCTCCTGCCGGGCTTCTGGAAGGCATGCCGCAGGCCGTGCGCATTTCCGCAGGCGAATTCGACAGCGTCTACAATGCTTTCGGTTCTTCCAGCGCCAATGAAGCCGGCACGTCGCTGCCCGAAGTCAACATTGAAATGACCGACCCGCTGTGGGAGGCCATGATCAAGCAGTCTGCCCTGTCGATCGCGGTCGAAGGCCTGCCTGCACACGAAGTTTCCCTGAAAGGCAGCGCCAACCCGGTGCGCCTGTTCGTTGCCACCTGCGCCCAGCCTCAGCAGATCGTTTCAGACGATGCCTACGGCAGCGGTGCGGAAGAAGCGAACTCGGATCTTTCCTGCTCCGAGGCCGGCCGGGTGCGGTCGGTCGAAGCCGTCCGGCCTGGTCAGATCGTGTTCCGCAACGCCAGCCGTCAGCCCATTGAAGTGAGCTGGGTGGATTACCGCGGTGGCGAGCGGCCCTACGCGCGCCTTGAACCGGGGCAGATCCTGGAACAGCAGACCTATGTTTCCCACGCCTGGACCGTGCGCGGTTCCAGTGGCGAATGCCGGGGCATCTATGTCACCAAGACCCCGTACCGGGAGGTCGTGATCAACGGACCGGCGAACTTCGGTGCCCCCGGTAACAACGGCTTTGGTAACAACGGGTTCGGCAACAACGGGTTCGACAACAATGGCGGCACCTGGGGTGCCCCCAACGGTGGCGGTTTCGACGGTCAGCCCGGCAACGATTTCCCGTCCGGCCCTGTCCCCCCGGGATCCATCGAAGGTTCAAACCAGCCGAATTTCCAGCAACAGCAGACGGCTCGCGCCAATGTGGCCGACTACCTGTGCACCGCCGGCATAGATCTGAATGTCGTGTTTTCGCCGGACATGCAGTCCGCGACCGTTGCCGAAATGGGCTATGGCGCAGTCACCCTGCAGAGACAGGGCAGCGCCAACACGTTCTATTACGAATCCCAGGGGCATGTGCTGAAGGGCCAGGTTCAGAATGCCACCTGGTCCCGTCCCGGATTGCGGGACGTGTTCTGCGCCCGCAGATAAATTTCAGACACACCTGTAAAAAACGTCAGGTTTAATACTTGGTAGAAATCCGGACTGTCTGACAGTTTTCGGAGCCTTAATCGTTTTAACGGCATAAATCTTCTGTCTTCTTAAGCATTTGGTCAATTATTGAGAGGAAATCTTGTCGGACAGAGTTCGATAGGAATCACTTAACCATGTCCTTCGCCCGTTGGCCCATTACCTGGAAGATCAGCCTCCCGATCGCGACCATCCTGCTGTTCACAGCCGCGATCTGTGTGGTCAGTCTCAACAGTCTTTATTCGGCGATGTTCGCGGAACGCCTCAAAAAGATTGAAGAAATCACCGAAGGCGCGGTTTCGATCGCCGCCTATTACCATGGCCAGGAAGCAAGCGGGAAAATGACCCGCGAAGAGGCCCAGGCCTCAGCCCGGGAAGCCATTGGCGCCATCCGGTTCGAAGGCGACAACTATGTCTTCGCCTATGACTACCAGGGCATGAACCTGGTTCATCCGAACGCAAAGCTCGTCGGTACCAACATGATCGGCTTCTCCGACAAGACGGGTGTGAAGATCGTTGCCGAACTGATCAAGGATGCCAAGGCCGGCGGCGGTTCGCTGCTCTATTACTGGCCGCGCACAGCCGGCGAAGAACCGATTGAAAAATATAGCTGGGGTTCCGGTTTCGAACCCTGGGGCTGGATGATCGGCACCGGGGTTTACGTTGACGATCTCGAAGCTGCCTACTGGAGCGCTGCCACTTCGATCATCGCTCTGGCGCTTGTTGGTGCCCTGATTGCGACCGGCATTGCCTTTGTCGCCGTCCGAAACACGGTTCGCCCGCTGCGCGCGCTGACCGACAACATGAGCCTGCTGGCCGATGGCAACACCAGCATCACCATTGACGGCACCGACCGCGGCGACGAAATCGGCCAGATGGCAAGCGCCATGGAGGTTTTCGTCCGGAACGAAGCTGCCCGGCGCGAACTTGAAGAGCAGCAGAATTCCAGCCAGGAAGACGCTGCCCGCAAGGGAGCCGAAATCCAGCAGCTCAGCGGCGACTTCGATCGTCAGATCATGGAAATGCTCAACATCATCGACAGCTCCGTGCAGAACCTGCAGGCTGCTTCCGCCGACATGACCGGCGTCGCGGCACAGACCACGGAACAGAGCGGTCGCGTTTCCAACGCCTCCTCCCAGGCAGCCCACAACGTTGAAACCGTTGCGGCGGCGGCGGAAGAACTGTCGGCCTCGGTCAACGAAATCCGCCGTCAGGTGCAGTCTTCCAGCGAGATTGCGGCCCGCGCTGCCGGTGAAGCCCAGGCAACCAACCAGCGCATGCATGGCCTTTCCGAAAGCGCCAGCCGCATCGGCGAGGTCGTGAACCTGATCCAGGCGATCGCCGAGCAGACCAACCTCCTGGCGCTTAACGCGACCATCGAGGCGGCACGCGCAGGCGAAGCCGGCAGGGGATTTGCGGTCGTTGCGGCGGAAGTCAAGGAGCTGGCCACCCAGACTTCCAAGGCGACCGAGGAAATCTCCAGCCAGATCACGGCGATCCAGGATGAGACCGGTCATGCGGCCAGTGCCATCTCCTCGGTTACCGAGATCATCAACAACATGAACGAAATCGCCTCGTCCATTGCCTCTTCCGTGGAAGAGCAGGGCGTCGCGACGCAGGAAATCGCCAGCAACGCGACCGAAGCCTCGCGTAGCACGGTTGAAGTGACCACGAACATCGAGACCGTTGCAGCGGCTGCCGAAAACACCCGCGACACCGCGGAAAAGGTCGACAGTTCAGCCCAGCAGCTGAAGGAAAACGCCTCGATGCTGCGCAATCAGGTCGGCACCTTCCTGCAGGAAGTGCGCAAGCGCTCCGTGGCCTAAGGTCCGGGCACCAGACTCAAAAAAGCCCGCAGTCCGTCAATGGCTGCGGGCTTTTTCGTGTCTGCTTCCACGTGGTATGTCAGCCCGGCGGGGTCGTCAGAAGGCCTTCTCCAAGAACCTTGAAAGCGTCGATCACCTTCTTCAGGTCCGCTTGCGGGTCATCGCTTGCCGCAATCCAGAGCGCTGCATTGAAGGCAGCGCCGTTCAGAAGCCGCGCAGCGGCTTCCGCGTCAACGGGTTTTACCAGGCCTTCGGCGATCAGACGTTCAAGCGCATTGGTCGTTGTCTGCAGGCAAACATTCTGGCTCGGCCACTGTGACGGATCGCCAAGTACGGATGGTCCGTCCAGCAGCACGATACGCTGCACTTCCGGTTTCAGAGCCATCTCGATATAGGCGATGCCTTCTGCCATGAGCGACTCCCATTCGCTCCCGCCAAGCCGGCTGGCGGCTTCCTTGGCTTCGGCTGCAATTTCGCCATCGAGCTGATTGACCACCGCCTGCAGCAGGCCCTTCTTGTCTCCGAAATTGTGATAAAGCGCGCCGCGCGTCAGGCCGACAGAAGCGGTCAGTTCATCCATGGACGCAGCCGCGTAGCCCTGTTCGGCAAAGGCTTTTCGCCCTGCCGCTATCAGCTTTGCCCGCGTTTCCTCCATCATTTCGGCTCGTTTTCCAGGCGCCATCCTTACCTCGCAAATTCGCATACGCTGCGTATGCCAATTGACATACGGCGCGTATGTGAGTTATTCACATACGCAGCGTATCTCAATAAGCGCTCCCCGTTAAGCCCGGTTTCACACCGAAGCTCCAACCCTGAAAGGACTGAACATGACCAAGAGCCAATCCGTTTTCCCGGAGGGCCGTCACGCCCTTTATGACACGCATAAATATTCGGCTGCTCTTCGCTCCGGCGACCTTCTTTTTGTATCCGGTCAGGTCGGCAGCCGCGCAGATGGCACGCCTGAACCAAACTACGAAGATCAGGTGCGCCTGGCCTTTGAAAACCTGCAAGCCGTACTCAAAGCGGCCGGCTGCGGACTGGACGATATCGTCGACGTCACGACCTTCCACACGGACCCGGAAAACCAGTTCGAGAGCCTGATGAAGGTGAAGGACGAGGTTTTCGAAGAAGCGCCTTATCCGAACTGGACGGCTGTCGGCGTCAACTGGCTGGCCGGTTTCGATTTTGAAATCAAGGTCATCGCACGAATTCCCGACGACGCCTGACACCTTTTCGGCAGACCTGCCTTCCGGTTTCATCGAGCCTGAAGGCAGGCCGGACCGAAACCAACCGTTCAACCGTTGCAAGCAGCGACGTGGCACACCACGTGCGGATGGCGCTGGGAGACGGGCACTGACCTTCTCCAGCGCATGTCTGCCGATGCATGTTCAATGGAGACCAGGTTATGAACGACACCACGAATTGGCACCTTTCCGAAGAAATCCGGACATCTGCCGGTGTCGTGATGGCAGGCCGGGCAGGTGAAGGGCCGTCGCTGGTGCTCGCACACGGCTGGCCGTGGTCGTCCTGGTCCTGGCATCGGCTCATTCCGGAGCTCTCCAGGAAGTTCCGCGTCCACTGGTACGACATGCCGGGATACGGCCGGTCGGCAAAGTCACCTGAGCAACGCACATCCCTCGACATTCAGGGGAAGATCTTTGCCGAAATGCTCGATCATTGGCAACTCGAACGGCCCTCGGTCGTGGCCCATGACTTTGGCGGGGCAACAACGTTGCGGGCGCATCTTCTGCACGGCTGTGATTTCGGGAAATACGTCTTGATGAACGTCGTTGCCCTCAGCCCCTGGGGGTCGGAGTTCTTCGATCATGTCGGCCGCCATGTGGAAGCCTTTGTCGGGCTCCCGCCGCATATCCACCGCGCGGTTGTCGATGCCTATATCGGCGGCGCCCTTGTCAACGAAATCGGGGCCGAGGCCCGCGCGGCACTGGCTGGCCCCTGGCTGACCGAAGAAGGCCACGGCAGCTTCTATCGCCAGTTCGCCCAGGCAGACGAAGCCTATACCAACGAGATCGAACCGCTTTACGGCGACATTCGGTGCCCGGTGAAGATCCTTTGGGGAGAGGACGATCCGTGGATCCCGATCGACCGGGGCCGGGCTCTGCACGAAGCCATTCCGCAGTCGACATTCGAAGCGCTGCCGAACGCCGGCCACCTGCCGCAACTCGAGGTGCCGGATCTTGTTCTGGCCAAGCTGGGCACCTTCCTCTAAGGGACAGGTGTCAGCTGCAGTTCAGATCTTGCG
The DNA here is from genome assembly GCF_001999245.1 of Roseibium algicola. NCBI lineage: Bacteria > Pseudomonadati > Pseudomonadota > Alphaproteobacteria > Hyphomicrobiales > Stappiaceae > Roseibium > Roseibium algicola. The sequence continues at coordinate 2,598,969 of NZ_CP019630.1, forward strand.
CAGGGCGACCTTGGCAATCTTGTGACTGGAATCCTTGGTCAGGATCAGGTCGGCGCGGGGCCGCGTCGGCAGGATGTTTTCGCGCAGGTTGACCAGGTTGATGTCGTTCCAGATGCGATTGGCGGTCGTGACGGCTTCCTGATCGGTAATCCGCGAATACTTATGGAAATAGGATCCCGGATCGCGGAAGGCCGTCTCGCGCAGGCGCATGAAGCGGTCGACATACCAGTTCAGCAGCAGGGTTTCATCGGCATCGATATAGACCGAGAAGTCGAAGAAATCCGAAACGAACGGCACAGCGCGCCCGTCCTTGGGCAATTCGCGCGTCTGCAGCACGTTGAGGCCTTCGACAATCAGAATATCGGGGCGGTCGACCGTCACCGTGTGGCCGGGCATGACATCGTAGTAGAAGTGCGAATAGACCGGTGCCCGGACGAACCGCTTGCCTGCCTTGATGTCGGACAGGAATTTAAGCAGACGTGGCCTGTCGAAACTTTCCGGAAAGCCCTTCTTGGACATCAGCCCTTCGGCTTCCAGCACCGCGTTTGGATACAGGAACCCGTCGGTGGTGATCAGGTCGACCTTGGGACTGGCCGGCCAGCGGGCCAGAAGCTCACGCAGGACGCGCGAGGTGGTCGACTTGCCGACAGACACCGACCCGGCAACACCGATGATGAACGGCGTCTTGCCGTCGCGGGTGCCGAGGAAGTTCTGCGTTGCCTGAAAGATGCTGATGGTTGCTTCGGCATAGAAGGCAAGCAGACGGGAGAGCGGCAGGTAGATTGTCTCGACCTGCTCGATCGAGACCGGCGCATTGAGGCCCTGCAACTGGGCCACCTCGTGCGCATCCAGCGTCATGGGCGTGTCCGCACGCAGTCTTGCCCACTCGCGCTCGGTGAACACCTGGTAGGGGGACAGATCCATGTCCAGGGCCGTGGCGACTTTCTGATCCATTACTTCGCAGTTCCTGCTGCGCGGCTGAACGCCGGATCCGGTACAGAGCCTGCAGGCCCTGGATTATTCCTGAGGCCGGGACGCCTTTTCTTCCAGTCCGGTCTGTCCCGTACGGCTCGCAAGCTCCTTCATAACATCCCCGAGGGGGACATTGGAGACATTGAGAACCACCAACAAGTGATAAAGCACATCGGCGGCCTCGGCCGTCAATTCCTGCCGGTCCTTCTGAACGGCGGCAATCGCCGCCTCAACCGCTTCTTCCCCCAGCTTCTGGGCGCATTTGGCAACGCCCTTGTTGACGAGCTTGCGCGTATAGGACTTGTCGTCCGCGCTATTCGCACGTGCAGCAATAATGGCGTCCAGATCTTCCAAAGTGAAGTCGGTCATTCGGCTAGTTCCCTTGAGGCCGTTTCAGGCGTCGAGGCGCATCGGTACGCCGGCGTCGTTCATGTAGTGCTTGGCTTCCTGAATGGTGTATTCGCCAAAGTGGAAGATCGAGGCGGCCAGCACCGCAGTGGCATGGCCATCACGGATGCCTTCCACCATGTGGTCCAGGTTGCCGACACCGCCCGAGGCGATCACCGGCACCGGCACCGCATCGGCAATCGCCCGGGTGAAGGCGATATTGTAGCCGGACTTGGTGCCATCCCGGTCCATGGACGTGACCAGCAGTTCACCGGCGCCCAGTTCGACAACCTTCCTGGCGAACTCAACAGCATCGATGCCGGTGGCATTGCGGCCGCCATGGGTGAAGATCTCGAATTTTTCCGGTTCGCCCGGAGCGTTGACCTGCTTGGCATCGATGGAAACGACGATGCATTGCGCGCCGAATTTTTCCGCTGCTTCGCGCACGAAATCCGGATTGGTAACGGCCGCCGTGTTGATCGACACCTTGTCGGCTCCGGCAATCAGCAGCTTGCGGATGTCTTCCACCGTGCGCACGCCGCCACCGACGGTAACCGGCATGAAACAGGCCTCGGCCGTGCGCCGGACAACGTCGTAGATCGTGTCCCGGCCCTCGTGGCTGGCCGTGATGTCCAGAAAGCACAGTTCGTCCGCACCGGCCGCGTCATAGGCCTTGGCAGCTTCCACCGGGTCACCGGCATCGACCAGATCAACGAAGTTGACGCCCTTGACGACACGGCCGTCCTTGACGTCGAGACAGGGAATGACACGGGCTTTCAAGGTCATGATGCTTTGCTCCGCGCGGCCTGGATCAGATCCATGGCTTCTTTGGGATCGAGACGGCCATCATAAAGCGCCCGTCCGGAGATCGCGCCTTCCAGGATAGCGCAGTCGGGCTCCAGCAGACGGTGGATATCGTCAATCGACGCAAGGCCGCCAGAAGCGATGACCGGAATGGAGACCGCCCTGGCAAGTTCCAGAGTCGAGGGAATGTTAAGGCCCTTCAGGACGCCATCCCGGTCGATATCGGTGTAGATGATCGCCGCAACGCCTGCGTCCTCGAACTGTCTGGCCAGGTCGACAGCAGTCAGTTCGGACGTTTCCGCCCAGCCCTCGACAGCGACATAGCCGCCCTTGGCGTCGATGCCGACGGCAATTTTGCCCGGGAACTTGCGGCAGGCTTCCTTCACCAGCTCGGGATCGCGCACGGCAATCGTGCCAAGAATGACGCGGCTGATGCCCTTGTCCAGCCAGGTTTCGATATGATCCAGCGTCCTGATCCCACCACCCAGCTGCACCGGGTTCTTGGTTGCCCCCAGAATGGCATCGACAGCCGCGCCGTTGACGCTCTCGCCGGCAAAGGCGCCGTTGAGATCGACCACATGGAGCCATTCAAAGCCCTGGTCCTCGAACGCCCGGGCTTGCGCGCCCGGGTTGTCGTTGAACACGGTTGCCTGGTCCATGTCGCCCAGTTTCAGGCGAACGCACTGGCCATCCTTCAGATCGATGGCGGGAAAGAGGATCATGTCGTTTTAAATTCCTTCAACGATGACGATTTCGCCATCGGCTACTTTCTGGCGGATTTTCACCGCTTCCTGATATTCCGGCGAATTATAGCAATCCACCGCGTGCTGGAAGCTCGGAAATTCGATGATGACGTTGCGCGCCCGGCCCGGGCCTTCAATGGCATCGGTCTTGCCGCCGCGGGCAAGGAAATTGGCGCCGAACCGCTCGAAGGCGGGCTTTGCCGTTTCCACGTATGCCGGATATCCGTCGGCGTCATGCACGTCGACACGGGCGATCCAGTAACCTTTGCTCATGTTGGCCTCCCAGGCGCTTTTAGATTAAGGGGTCCAGTCCAGGAAATTGGCGATCAGCTCCAGACCGAGCCGCTGGCTTTTTTCCGGGTGGAACTGGGTGCCGATCATGTTGTCCTTCGCCACCATGGCGGTGAAGGTGCCGGCATAGTCGAACGTTGCCAGGCGGTCTTCCGCCCTGGCGCAGGCAAAGTGGAACGAGTGCACGAAATAGGCGTGCAGGCCATCCGGTCCCGTTTCCAGCCCCTTGAAAACCGGGTGGCTTTCCGGGCGGACCTCAATGGTGTTCCAGCCCATGTGGGGGATTTTCAGCGTCTTGTCTGCCGGTTCCATGGCTGTAACGTCGCCTTCGACCCAGCCAAGGCCTTCCACGGTCTCGAATTCCAGGCCGCGGCTTGCCATCAGCTGCATGCCGACGCAGATACCGAAGAACGGCTTGCCGTCCTTGCGCACGACCTGTTCCAGCGCCTCGGGCATGCCTTCGACAGCCCACAGGCCGCGCTTGCAGTCGGCAAAGGCGCCGACACCCGGCAGCACGACACGGTCGGCCTTCAGTACCCTTTCGGGGTCGGACGTCACGATAACGTCGGGCGTGTGGGCGTGGGCGCGGGCCGCGCGCTCAAACGCCTTTTCGGCCGAGCGCAGGTTGCCCGAGCCGTAGTCGATAATCGCAATTGTCATTGACGGGTCTCCGGACCGAGAGTCAGGCCCACCACCTGCTCGCTACCGATCCTCGGGATGATCGGTTGGGAGGCGGGGCGCTGTTGCCGGTCGATTTGAGGTCTGGGCGGCGACACTCGGTCAGCCGCCTTGTGGAGAAATCGGAATTCGGCTTCGCTCTTGTTGTGCGCGTCGACGATGCCGACAACGCGCCAACCCTTGCGCTCCAGCGACCAGCGGCGCAGCGCCTGGGCCTCAAGGCCGAACAGGATGGAGGTGAAGAGGGCAACGACGGCCATGGCTTCCTGACTGACGGACAGCGCCAGCAACTCGATCACCAGCGTCGCGGCGAGATAGCCAAGCAGCACCAGCCACATGCGGTTGACCAGCAGCCAGATGACGGCAAACAGGAACGCAAGTGTCGAGAAGCCGTCCGGAACGAAGGCGAGCCTGTCGGTCTGGCGAGGATCGCCAGCCACGTCTTCGAATTCTGGCGGAGCCATCACAACATATGTGCTCATGCGCCGTTTCCTGCCCTAGCTGCCGAGCTGGCCCTTGGTGGTCGGAATGCGGTCTGCCTGCCGCGGATCGATCTCCACCGCCTTGCGCAAGGAGCGCGCAACCGCCTTGAAGCAGGTTTCAGCGATGTGATGGCAATTGGAGCCATAAAGGTTGGCAATATGAAGGGTAATCCCGGAATTCATCGCAAATGCCCGGAAAAACTCCTCGAACAGCTCCGTGTCGAATTCACCGATCTTGTCCCGGTCGAAGGTGACGTCCCAGACCAGGAAGGGACGGCCGGACACATCCAGCGCGCAGCGGGTCAGTGCTTCATCCATGGCAAGATGGGTATCGGCGTAACGGGTGATGCCCGCCATGTCGCCCAGCGCTTCGGAAATTGCCTGGCCCAGCGCTATGCCGGTATCCTCGACCGTGTGGTGAAAGTCGATATGAGTGTCGCCATCGGCACGGGCCTTGATGTCGATCAGCGAATGTCGCGACAATTGCTCCAGCATATGGTCGAAGAACCCGACGCCGGTCTGGACGTCGTATGCGCCCGTGCCGTCCAGGTTGATCTCGACCGCGATGCGGGTTTCCTTGGTGTCGCGCGATACACTCGCTGTGCGCATGTGCTGATGCCCCGTGGGTAATGGGAAAGAAGAACCGCGGTGTTGTAGCAGCCTGAACCGTCTAAGAAAATAGCGGTTTCATAGTGAAAGGGTTCTGTGGCCGGTCTATCTTGCAGACAGGCAAATCGGCATTCGTCTGCCGCCGCGTTCCTGAAATCCATTTTGGGGGAAATCCATCATGTACAAAAAAGCCATTTCAGAAGGCGGGATTGCCGTCGTTACCGGTGCTGCCAGCGGCGTCGGACTGGCCGCAGCCACCCGCTTCGCCCAGGCAGGACTGGGCGTCATTCTTGCCGATCTGCCCGGTCCGGCACTTGAAGAGGCAACGGAAAAGGTGCGTGCCGCCGGTACGGTCGGTGTCGATATTTTCGCGGTTCCGACCGATGTCGGTGACATGGCGCAGGTCGAAGCCCTGGCCGAGAAGGCTTTTCAGACCGGGCCCGTCGCGGTCCTGATGAACAACGCCGGTATCAGCCTGCCGACCTCTGCCTGGGAGGGGTTCGACAACTGGGTCCGCCTGATGGACATCAATTTCTACGGCGTCCTGCGCGGTGTCCATGCCTTCACGCCGCACCTGATCGAGGCTGCCCGCCCGGCGGTCATCGTCAACACCGGATCGAAGCAGGGCATCACGACACCTCCGGGAAACCCTGGCTACAACACCACCAAGGCAGCCGTGAAAGTGCTCAGCGAACAGCTTGCCCATGAACTGCGGCAGGCCGGAGCGCCCATTTCCGTGCATCTGTTCGTTCCGGGGTTCACCTACACGGGCATGACCGCAAGCCATTTTCCGGAGAAGCCGGCCTCGGCCTGGACCAGCGAGCAGACCGTCGATCACTTCATCGAGCGGATGTCAGCGGGCGATTTCTACATCCTGTGCCCGGACAATGATGTCGACAGCACCAGGGACAATCGCCGGGCAGAATGGGCCATCGGCGATATCATTGAAAACCGGCCGCCGCTGTCGCGCTGGCATGACGACTACAAGGATGCCTTTGCGGAATTCGAGCGAACAGGCAAGGCGTAGTTCTGGGTAGTTCTGGCGCTGGGCGATCCTTGGTGCTATGCACTGGCACCTGCCCCAAAATCCGAGGATCTGCCCATGCCGACCAGCCCTTTCTCCCCGAAAACCGCTCTGGATCGCCTGATGCTGCCTGTCGACGTGCCGACGGTTGCCGAGGCCGAGAAGCTGGTAAAGCAGACTGAAGGCAAGGTCGGTGTCTACAAGATCGGCATGGAACTCCAGTTTGCCGGCGGGCTGGAATTCGCCCGTGACCTTGCGCGTGACGGCAAGAAGATCTTTCTGGACGTCAAACTGCACGATATCGACAACACCATCGAAAAGGCCGTACGCAACGTCGCCAAGATGGGCATGACCTTCATGACCCTGCACGGCTACCCGAAAACCATGCGTGCTGCCGTGAAAGGCCTGCGGGAAGAGGGTAATCCCGATCTGTGCCTGCTTGGGGTGACGGTGCTGACCTCCATGGACGAGCAGGACCTGGTCGATGCAGGGTATCGCGGCCCGATTGCCGATGTGGTGGAAGCGCGGGCGAAGGACGCCCGTGTGGCTGGCATGGGCGGCATCGTCTGCGCCGCCACCGAAGCCACAAAAATGCGCGCCATCCTTGGAGACGAGCTTGTGATCGTCACCCCCGGCATCCGCCCTGCCGGCAGCGATGCCGGAGACCAGCGCCGGGTGATGACCCCGGCGGACGCGATTCAGGCTGGTAGCGACTACCTGGTAGTCGGCCGCCCGATCAGCCGGGCCGAAGATCCGGGTGCGGCGGCCGATGCCGTGGTTGCCGAAATAGAAGAGGCGCTGAACCTGCCGCCGCTAGTCGATAACACCGGTAACCGGAAAGCCGCATCCTTCGGCAACTTTTCGATATGACGCGGTAAATCCGCTCAGGGAAGCGGTGTAGATGAGGCCACTCGGTCCGACGATATCGATCTGCCCGTTTCGTTGCATCGCCTGCAGGACGCGCTGAGCGTCCTCTATCGGGAAATAGGTCTGGGCGACGGCGAAACCGTCTTCATCGAAATAGGCTTGGACAGTTGCCTGCGCGCTGTCGCCGTCATCAAAGACGAAATTGACCTTCTGGTCATTCTGAAGAACCGTCGCATGGCCGCGGACGGCACGTTCCGTCAGCTGGACACCGGGGAAGAAGTCCGGCGGCAATGCATCGCTGTTGGACGTCGCAAAGCCTACGGTGGGCAGGCCGTCGCCGCCGGTCCACATGGTGCAGTTGATACGAAAGTCTTCGCCCGTATCAAACGACTGAATCTCTACATTCCAGTCCTTGTAAGAAAAATACTGTTCCTTGGCCTGAACAGCGGAAGCGGCAAGCAGGCCGAGTCCGAGGCCGGTCAAAATTCTGAATGTCATCAAAAAGTCCCCGAAAAGGTAGGATGACGCCAACTCAACACCGAAAACCTTAAAATACGTGACTGATGTCAGGCGTTTTTTGGCATTACCCTTGTCGGGTCCAACTTCCTCTCCTGAACCACGCGGACCGGGTTCCGCCATGCTTTCCCGGGATGACACAAGTACTTTCCGGAACCGTTTCTTTCCCTCGAGAGCAGGGGTAGCGGCCGGTTGACCAAGGCCAGAAAAAAACCACCGCCGAAGCGGTGGTCCAGTTTGCTACAATCACGTGATCTCAGGTCACGCTGCCTGGTTGTCTCCATTGGCCGCAGACCGGAGAACCATGCCGTAGAGGTCACGCGGGTCGTCCGGATCAGCCAGCAGGTCGAGCTTCTCGAAGTGACCGGTTCTGGGCAGAAGATCGCGGACGTAGCGCAGGGCGGCAAAGTCCTCGATGGCAAAGCCGACGCTGTCGAACAGCGTAATCTGGTCCTGCGAAGTGCGGCCTTCGGCCTTGCCGGCGTAGACCTGCCAGAGTTCGGTAACCGGATGATCGCGGTCGAGCTGCTGGAATTCACCCTCGATATGAGTCTGGTCCGGGAACTCGACAAAGATATCTGACCGCAACAGGATATCGCGATGCAGCTCGGTCTTGCCCGGGCAGTCGCCGCCGACCGCGTTGATGTGAACGCCGGTGCCGACCATGTTGTCGGTCAGGATCGTCGCCGATTTCTTGTCCGCGGTTACGGTGGTGATGATCTGCGCGCCTTCGATCGCATCTTCCGGCGTCTTGCAGATAGTCACGTTCAGTCCGGAATTGGCGAGGTTGCGGGCAAGGCGCAAGCTGGCGGCGCTGTCGATGTCGTAGGCGCGGATGTCGGTGATCCCGAGCATGTCCTTGAACGCCAGGCACTGGAAGTCGGACTGTGCGCCATTGCCGATGATCGCCATCGTGGTGGACCCCTTGGGTGCCAGGTATTTGGCGGCAAGTGCCGAGTTGGCTGCCGTGCGCAAGGCCGTCAGGATGGTCATCTCGGTGAACAGCACCGGATAGCCGGTCGTCAGGTTCGACAGAACACCAAAGCCGGTAACAGTCTGCAGACCATCACGGGTGTTGCCGGGATGACCGTTGACATACTTGAAGCCGAAGGTCTTGCCGTCACTGGTCGGCATCAGCTCGATGACACCCTGAGGCGCATGCGCCGGAATACGCGGTTTCTTGTCGAAGCTTTCCCATCGCAGGAAATCCTGCTCGATATATTCGGCGATGCCACGCATGAAGGTTTCGACGCCAATCGCGCGGACATTGCGCATCATGTTGTCGACGCTGACGAAGGGCACATAGGCCAGATCCGACGGCAGAAGATTGATGGGGCTGTTTGACATTGTTCGGTCCTCTAGAAGCTTCTTGTCGGCCGGTCGAAGACCCGGCGGCCAAACAGGCTGCCGGTCAGTTCGACCATCAGACGCGCGGTTTTTCCGCGTTCGTCCAGGAAGGGATTGAGCTCGACCAGGTCGAGAGAGGTGACGAGACCACTGTCATGCAGCATCTCCATCACCAGATGGGCTTCGCGGAAGGTCGCGCCGCCCGGTACGGTGGTGCCGACGGCCGGGGCGATTGACGGATCCAGAAAATCGACATCCAGGCTGACATGCAGAAGGCCGTTTTCGGCCCTTACGCGCTCCAGAAACGGCTTCAGAAGAGTGCCGATGCCTTCCTCGTCGATCCGGCGCATGTCGCTGACACCGACGCCGTGGCTGACCAGCAGGTTGCGCTCGGCATCATCGATCGAGCGAACGCCGAGGATCTCGACATTCTGCGGCTTCAAGGTGTGTTCCAGCGGGCTGCCGAGCAGATCGTCAAATCCGGGCAGGCCGCACAGAAACGCAAGCGGCGTACCGTGAAGGTTGCCGCTGGCGGTGCTGTCCAGCGTGTGAAAATCCGAATGCGCATCGAGCCAAAGCACGAACAGCGGGCGTCCGAGTGCGGCTGCCGCCCTTGCCTGACCCGAAACGGTGCCCGCCGCCATGGCGTGATCGCCGCCAAGATAGATCGGAAAACCCGGTCCTTCGCCAAGTTCCGCCGCCTTCTGGTGGAGCGCCCGGGTCCAGGCAACATAGGCGCGGTAATTCCGCAGTATCCTGTTGGGAGGGGTGAGGCTGCCAACCTCCGCCGGGCTCAGATTTCCGTGGTCGACGACCGAATGGCCGAGTTCCTGCAGCGTCTCCTGCAGGCCGGCGGTTCGATAGGCGTCCGGTCCCATGAGGCAGCCGCGCTGACCGGCGCCTTCATCCACCGGAGCTCCAACCAGCACAATCTGTTTCTCAACGACGTTCACGTCCTGCTCCGCCCCAAAATTCAACTGTCAAAAGTGTGCTGAAACGCCGCGGCGGAGTAAATCCGGACACTTGATCAAAAGAGCAGCCAGATTTATCATTTTGATAAGCTGAATTTATCGGAATGGAAAAATGGACGATCTGGATCTTCGATTGATCTCGCTTCTGCGCCATGACGGGCGACGGTCAGTGTCCGAATTGGCAGGTGATCTGAAGGTCTCGCGCGCCACCGTGCGCTCTCGCATGGAGAAGCTGGTCGACACGGGAGAAATCCTGGGATTTACGGCCGTTCTGCGCGACGACTGGCGCGATCTGCCGATCCGCGCTGTGACGCTGGTGGTCGTAGACGGCCACAACACCGAACCGGTGATCCGCTCGCTCAGCGCCATGACGGAGGTTCGCGCGATCCATTCCACAAATGGCAAGTGGGATCTGGTACTAGACGTCGCCACGCGCGATCTTGCTGCCTTTGACGATGCACTCAATCGCATTCGCCTTATCGAAGGTATTACCGGCACGGAGACGAGCCTGCTTCTGACCACCCGCAAGGGACCGGCGGTTTCGGCCAGCGAATTCAAGGATGTTCTGGGGTAGGAACGCCAATCCCGGTTTCTGTGCCGTCATTCCGGCCGAATGAAGCGGAAACTGGTACCAAAGCGCCAAGGATCATGAGACGGATCGCAAATCGGGTCGATCCCCCGTTGTTCGCCGACTAAGATCGGAGCAGACTTCAAGTTCAGCATGAAGAAACCGCCATGACCAAAGCGCTCGACCTTACCAGCCTGACGTCCGAACCGACCCCGATCTCCATCGGCGAGGAGGCTGCACAGCACTACGACGTCGTTCGCCGCACCTTGAAACGGATCACCGAAGACTGGCGCGAGCAACCCACGCTGGACCAGTTGGCCAGGGAAGCCGGTCTTCAACCCATCCAGCTACAACGTGTGTTTTCGCGCTGGGCCGGACTGACGCCAAAGCAGTTCCTGCAGGCAATCACGCTGGATCACGCCAAGGCGCTGCTGCGCGAGTCCGCCAGTGTTCTCGACGCAACCTACGAAGTGGGCCTGTCGGGATCCGGCCGGCTGCACGACCTTTTCGTCACCCATGAAGCCATGACGCCTGGCGATTACCGCAATCGTGGCGCGGGTCTTTCAATTGCCTACGGCTTTCATCCATCCCCTTTCGGCCAGGTTCTGGTGATGGCCACCGACAAGGGTTTGGCCGGTCTGGGATTTGCCGATCCGGGCGAGGAAACCTCTGCCCTGGAAGACATGTGCGAGCGCTGGCCCGCAGCCGCTTTCGTCCAAGATCAGGATGCGACGGTGCAATTTGCCCGGCGCGTCTTCGATCCGAAAAAGTGGCAAGAGGATCAACCGCTCAACATCGTTATGATTGGTACCGATTTTGAAATCAGGGTCTGGCAAACGCTGCTGAAGATCCCGATGGGCAAGGCTACCACCTATTCCGACATCGCCGCCTGCCTCGGCAACCCGAAGGCATCCCGCGCTGTCGGCACCGCAGTCGGCCGCAACCCGCTCTCGTTCGTCGTCCCCTGCCACAGGGTGCTCGCCAAAGGCGGCAAACTCGGCGGCTACCACTGGGGCCTCACCCGCAAACGCGCCATCCTCGGCTGGGAAAGCGGCTTGTCCGGGCCGGTTCTGGAGTGTGTTTGAGGGGGCAAAATGAACCCACTGTCCGTCATTCCGGACAAGCGCAGCATCGATGCGCGCAGATCCGGAATCCAGACATCAGCATGAGCGAAGCGAAACCCGCTTGAAAGAAGAAGCGGCCGCGCCTTAGGCGCGAAAAGCATCTGGATTCCGGATCTGCGTTCGGCTTGCCTCACTTGTCCGGAATGACAGCCGGATGTCCTAAAACACCGGCCCCTTCGGCATCGGATAGTTGCCGGTGATTTCCCAGCCGAATGCGGCGATGCGTTCGGCGGCCATGGGCGTGACGTCGCCGGTGATCAGGAAGTCGACGCCCGTTGGCGGGAAGGGCAAGGTGCCGAGGCCTTCGTGCATGGCGGAGAAGGTCTGCGCCACGGTCTGGGTCCAGGCCACATGATCGAAAGGCATGACGATGGCGGCGATGCCGTCACGGCGCAGGGCGACGGGAATGCCGGACACCAGCTTGATGTCCCCCAGCGGCGAAACCGTGCTGTTGTAGGTTTCCATGAGAACGACACGACGAAGCTGGAAATAGGCAAGATCCCGGCTGTCGGCATCAGCCGCCTTTTCGGCAATCAGGTAAAGGTCCTTCACACCGGGCATTGCCTGCATCTGATAGGCGATCGCGGCCTTTTCCGACGCCGTGTAGAACGGATTGCCCATGAGCTTGGCGTTCGTCACCTCGGGCACGCCCACGGCGCGAAGAACGCTGGAGGTGCGTTCCTGCAGCTCGGTCGGCGTGCTGTCGACGATGAGATTGCGGAAATTGTCTGCCTGCCGCGCGGCATTGACGATGATACCACCGGGCAGGAGGCTGGTAATTGCGCTTACCGTCCAGTTGCCTGCCGTGGTCACGCTGGCGGTTTCGTCGAGCTTTTCCGATAGCGGCCGGTAGAACGTATAGGGATCGACACCCACATCGACCGCAAGTTCGCGCCGGGCCTTGGCCTGGCCGGTGATCGACTTGGCAAGTTCCGCCGGAGAGCCGCCCTTGCCGCTGACTGCGGCCTCGACGCCCTTGGTGAGGCGGCCGAACATGCGGCCGACACCCGAAACGGTGTTCTTTGCGGTTCCCACAGGATCGGTCACCGTGCTTTCGACAAACTCGACCGGCTTCATGGCCGCCTGCTTGAGGCCGTCGACGAAACTGGCGTCGTTTTTCAGACTGTCGAGGGCAATCAGTACCTGGATTTCGTGCAGGCGCAGCTTGAGCATGCCGTCGCCTTCGATCTGCTCGACGCCGAGATCGGTCTGAACCTGATAAATCCGCAGGAAACCGTCGCCGCGCACCGGCGAGAGTACCGCATAGCCGGGACCGAGTTCCTTGCCGTCAAGAAGTGTGGCCGGATCCTGCTCCGGTGGCGTTTCATATTGTTCGGTGAGTGCGTTTGCAGGCACGCTCAAGAGCAGAGCGCCCAGGAAAGCGCCTGCGAGCTTTGGGCGACAGGTTTCAAAACCGAACATTCAGGGCCTCCTCGGGCAGAGGCCGGTGACGCCTCAGACCGGCGCCAGACCGCTGCGCGCCAGAACTTCACCAGCCAGATAGAGCGACCCGCAAATCAGGATCCGGGGCGGCTCGCCATCTTTTGCCGCACAAGCTGCCACATCTGCCAGCGCTGCGTCCAGTGATTGAAACGGCGTCGCTTCAAGTCCCGCACAGCGGGCAAGATCGGCCAGGTCTTCCGGCTCCCTTGCGGTGGGTGTCGTGGTGATCGGCACGGTGCCCACGTGGCGTGCCAGTCCGTGGAACGGACGGAAGAATCCGACGGGATCCTTTGTCGTCAGCATGCCGGACACGAGGTAAAGCGGCCGGGGTGAGCGCTCTTCCTGTTCGCCCATGAACTGGGCGATCGAAATGCCCGCGCCGGGATTGTGGCCACCATCGACCCAGACTTCCGACCCTTCCGGGCACAGGTCATGCAACGGTCCGCTGGTGATCGGCTGCAGCCGTCCGGGCCAGTTGACCGTTTTCAGGCCGTGGGCAATCGTATCGCCATTCGGCAACATGCCCGCCGCCTTCAACGCCGCAATGGCGACAGCCGCATTGGAGAACTGGTGACGGCCACCAAGCACGGGCACAGGCAGGTCGATCAACTCGTCCTCGTCCTGAAACGCCATGCGGCCCTGGTCTTCCTGCGCTGCGAAATCCTGCCCGAACACTTCGATCGGCGCCTTGTTGCGCGCTGCCTGACGCGCAATCGTTGCCATGGCGCTGTCTTCCTGCGCAGCGCAGATGACCGGCACGCCCGGCTTGATGATACCGGCCTTTTCGGCAGCGATCACCGACAGGTCGTCACCCAGAAACTTCTCGTGGTCCATCGAAACCTGGGTGATCACCGTGGCAAGCGGCCGGTCGATCACGTTGGTCGCGTCAAGACGGCCTCCGAGACCGACTTCAAGCAGCAGCACATCTGCGGGATTTTCCGCGAACAGGAGCAAGGCAGCAGCGGTGGTGATCTCGAAAAAGGTGATTTCCTCACCGCCATTGGCTTCTTCGCAGCGGTGCAGGGCCTCATAGAGGACAGGATCGGAGACGAATTTGCCATTCGAGCCGAGCCGAATGCGCTCGTTGAAGGAAACCAGGTGCGGCGAGGTGTAGACGTGGCAGCGTTTTCCGGAAGCTTCCAGGATCGCCCGCATGGTGGCGGTAACCGAGCCCTTGCCGTTGGTACCGGCGACGTGAATCACCGGCGGCAGGCGCTGTTCGGGATGCCCGAGCGCTTCCAGCAGGCGGTACATGCGACCGAGCGAGAGATCTATCTCCTTCGGATGCAGCGCCAGCAAACGGTCCAGAATTTTCGTGATTTGATCCAAGGCGCCCTCCGCAGGGTCCCTTTTTCCCGGTTGCGTTTGACTAACGCCTTTACGGGAAGGCCGCCCGCGAGACAAGCGGACAGCCCGGAAATGTCGTGTCAGGCCGCTTTCGCGACGTATTCGTGTAACGAAGCCACCTAGCTGGCAGCTTCCGCGCCCTTGGCAGGCTCCGCAGCCGCTTCGGCAGGCTTGGCTTCGGCTTCCGGTGCCGGCTCCTTCGGCGCTTCAAGCTTCGGCAGTTCGACTTCCCGCTTCATCAGGATACCGCAGATGCGTGCCAGTGTTTCCTTCATCTTCTGGCGCGGCACCACCATGTCGATCATGCCGTGGTCGAGAAGATATTCGGCAGTCTGGAAATCGTCCGGCAACTTTTCGCGCACGGTCTGTTCGATCACGCGGCGGCCTGCGAAGCCGATCTGGGCGCCCGGTTCGGCAATGTGCACGTCGCCAAGCATGGCGTAGGAGGCCGAGACGCCACCCGTGGTCGGGTTGGTCAAGACGACGATATAGGGCAGTCCCGCTTCGCGCAGCATCTGCACACCGACCGTGGTGCGTGGCATCTGCATCAGCGACAGAATGCCTTCCTGCATGCGTGCACCGCCGGAAGCGGCAAACATGACGAAAGGCGTCTTGTCCTCGACCGCTTTCAGCATGCCGGCAAGGATCGCTTCACCCGCGGCCATGCCGAGCGAGCCGGCGATGAAATCGAAGTTCTGCACGGCAATGGTCAGCGGCATGCCGTTGACCTGGCCCTGGGCCACGATCACGGCTTCGTCTTCGCCGGATTTGGTGCGGGCTTCCTTCAGGCGGTCGGTGTAGCGCTTGCTGTCGCGGAACTTGTGCGGATCGGCATGCACTTCCGGGGTATCGACCTCGGTGTATTTGCCTCCGTCAAACAAAGCCTCAACGCGTTTGCGCGCCGGGATGCGCATGTGATGACCGGAATTCGGGATCACCCAAAGATTGGCTTCCAGGTCCCGGTGAAACACCATTTCACCGGTTTCCGGACACTTGATCCAAAGGTTTTCCGGAACTTCGCGCTTTTTCCAAAGATCACGGATCTTGGGGCGTACGATAGAATTGATCCAGTTCACGTCAAACGCGTCCCGCTACTCGAGTTACCATTGGACGGAGATATGGGGTCCGTCCGAAATCCTTCAATTCAGACCAGCCGATGGCTGACCAGTCAGGCTGTTCTTGACCGGGCGCATCCGGAGGCCAGGTCGGACACCAGGTCGACGACGGTCTGAACGGTTTTGTCAGTCGCCTTGCCGGCCTCATCGAGGCTGTCACGGATGGCATTGACCAGAACCGACCCGACCACGACACCGTCGGCATCCTTGCCGATTTCCGCTGCCTGGTCTGCGGTCTTCACGCCGAAACCGACGGCAACCGGCAGGTCCGTATGGCCCTTGATCCGCTTGACCGCGGTGGTCACCCGACCGGTGTCGGCGATATTGGCGCCGGTGATGCCGGTCACGGAGACGTAATAAACGAAACCGGAGGTGTTGGCCAGAACGGCAGGCAGACGTTTGTCGTCAGTGGTGGGTGTTGCCAGGCGAATGAAATTGAGACCTGCTTCCAGGGCCGGAATGCAGAGTTCGTCATCTGCTTCTGCCGGAATATCGACAATGATGAAGCCGTCGACACCAGCGTCCTTGGCTACTTGCACGAAAACCTTCGGGTCCCGCACGTAGATCGGATTGTAATACCCCATCAGGATGATCGGCGTATCCTGGTCCTGCTTGCGAAACTCACGAACCATGTCCAGGGTCTTGTCCATGGTGTGCCCCGCAGCCAGCGCACGCTGGTTGCCAAGCTGAATCGGGATGCCTTCGGCCATCGGGTCGGAAAACGGCATGCCGAGTTCGATAACGTCGGCACCTGCTGCCGGAAGGGCGTTCAGGAGGGCTTGCGAGGTCTGCAGATCCGGATCGCCTGCGGTGATAAAGGTGACCAAGGCCGGCCGGCCGGCATCCGCACAGGCTTTAAAACGGCGGTCGATACGCGTATCCGTCATTCACTGCTACCCTTTTTCGCGCCGTCCGGGACCCTCCGGGGCGTTTCCGTTTCAGCGATGTACGGGGGCAGTGCGTGCAATGTCAATTGTCTCATGCAGATTCGGAGCGTTGAAACAGGCTCCGAACCCAGACCGGTCAGCGGCTTGGATAGTCGATCAGGCCGATAGCGCGCAGGGCGGCATCCGCCCGGTAGACATGTTCGCTGCCCATGGGCTTCGCCCGGCCGGAGCGCGTGAACGGGTTTCCGGCACCGCGAAACACGGTGGCGAGGGGCGCTGCCGATGGCGCGCTGATATGGAGGGCCTGCAAGGTGCTCATCTCAAAAACCAAAAAAGATTGATGCCGCGATCCGGAATCGCAACCGGGCCGCACCTTATGGCTTTTTCGCAGTGCAGCAAGCTGTGGAAGCGCGGGTCAGACCCGCAAAAAATGCATGGCTGATAGGCGAAATGTGCACAAATTGCGCCTAGAAAAATGCACTGCGTGCACTTATTGTAAAACGAACCACTGAGCCACCAAACAAATAAGGAGCTGAAAATGGCCCATTCCCTGTTCGAACCCGCTCCTCAGCCTTTCACTGAAAAGCTGTGGCGCCGGATGAGGGATCTTCACCTGGGTTTTGCCCAGCGCAAGGGTGTTGCCGAAGTTTCTTCCGCGCAATCAGAGCCGGTGCTGGCACAACAGGCGACCGGTCTGGACGCCCGGGGCCGCCAGCAGTTGCTGGAAGCCATGTTGACGGCAAAACCCATAGCCGTGCCACCGCGCGCTGCTTACAAACGCAGTGCCTGACCGGCTGCAGCCTTAGCGCCGTTTGAAATGACGGGCGAAGGCGCGGCTGGTGATTTCGCTGCGTTCCAGGCCGAGATCGGCAAGCTGGGCGTCGTTCAGGTGGTTCATGCGTGCGATTTCGCCGGCAACCTTGCGGGAAGCGCGAAAGTCGCGGACGAAGCCGGTCAGAAGATCGAAAGCCATTTCGGGGTTTCCTCAAGCGGCCGGCAATAGCGCCGACCCTGTTTCATTCGCGGCTGATTTAGTCTTTCCCGGCGGATTCACAACGCACAAGTTTGCATTGCAGCATTTCCAAACTGGCGGGGCTGGTTAACCGGCGTTAGGGGCCGGTGGCAAGCCGCGTTGTCATCGCGGTCAAAGCGGAACGTCGGCCCTATCCAAAACCCGCATTGATGACCAGCAGGCTCCAGGTCTTTCTCTTGGCGGAGGGGATGACTCTCCGGACCGGCCAAAAGAAAAACCGCGCACCTTTCGATACGCGGTTTTCCAGGGTTCCGTTCGAAGCGGGCTGTCAGAGATCGAAGCCCAGCATCTGGCCAACGGCAAAGACGTCCTTGTCGCCCCGGCCGCACAGGTTCATGACGATAATCTGGTCCTTGTCCATCTGCGGGGCCAGTTTCACGACATGGGCCAGCGCGTGGGCCGGCTCCAGCGCCGGGATGATGCCTTCAACGCGCGTCAGCATCTGGAAAGCTTCCAGAGCCTCGTCGTCCATGACCGGTACATAGTCCACACGGCCGATTTCCTTCAGCCAGGAATGCTCCGGCCCGATGCCCGGATAATCGAGACCGGCGGAAATCGAGTGACCTTCCAGGATCTGGCCGTCGCCGTCCTGCAACAGGTAGGTGCGGTTGCCGTGCAGAACGCCCGGCTTGCCTGCGGTCAGGGATGCGCAGTGTTCTTCCCCCTGCAGGCCGCGGCCACCAGCTTCGACGCCGTAAATCTTGACGTCCTTGTCGTCCAGGAACGGATGGAACAGGCCAATGGCATTGGAACCACCACCGACGGCGGCAACCAGCGCATCCGGCAGCCGGCCTTCGGCTTCCATCATCTGTTCGCGCAGTTCCTTGCCGATCACCGACTGGAAGTCGCGCACCATTTCCGGATAGGGATGCGGGCCCGCGGCAGTACCGATCAGGTAGTAGGTGTCCTCGACGTTGGTCACCCAGTCGCGCAGCGCCTCGTTCATGGCGTCCTTCAAGGTGCCCGCACCGGCGGTCACCGGCACGATTTCCGCGCCCAGAAGTTTCATGCGGAAGACGTTCGGCTTCTGCCGTTCCACGTCGGTCTTGCCCATGTAGACAACGCAGGGCAGGCCGAAGCGGGCACAGACTGTCGCTGTCGCGACACCGTGCTGACCGGCGCCGGTTTCCGCGATGATACGGGTCTTGCCCATGCGCTTGGCGAGCAGGATCTGACCGACGCAATTGTTGATCTTGTGCGATCCGGTGTGATTCAGCTCATCACGCTTGAAATAGACCTTGGCACCGCCGAGTTCCTTCGTCAGACGCTCGGCAAAATAAAGCGGCGATGGCCGGCCGGTGTAGTGCTTGTTCAGCGTCTCGATCTCGGCCTTGAAAGCCGGATCGTTCTTGGCGTCCTTGTAGTGTTGTTCCAGGTCCAGGATCAGCGGCATCAGCGTTTCGGCAACATAGCGGCCGCCAAAAATACCGAAATGCCCGCGATCGTCCGGACCGGTCCGGATGCTGTTAGCCATATCGTTCACGCGTTTACTCCTTCACCCGGGCTTCAGCCCGGAACCTTGACGCCCTTGGCCGCCGCCAAGAATGCGCGAATGAGACCACTGTCCTTGACGCCCTTTTCCCGCTCGACGCCGGAGGAAACATCCACCTCGCTGACGCCGCTCAAACGGATCGCCTCGGCGACGTTCTCCGGATCAAGTCCTCCGGAAAGCATGAAGGGCTTCTTCAGGTCAAGGTCTTTCAGGATCGTCCAGTCGTAGGACACGCCGTTGCCGCCGGGCAGTTCGGACCCTTTCGGCGGCTTGGCATCGAACAGGAGACGATCTGCCACAACAGCATAATAGTGCGCCTGCTCCAGATCTGAACGGTCGGAAATCGAAATCGCCTTCATGACCTTGGTGCCCTGCATCACCTTGGCCGCTGCCAGGGCTTCCGGAGCTTCCTCGCCATGAAACTGGAAGGTATCGGGTTTCACAAGCTCGTTGATACGGGACAGGCCGTCGAGATCCATGTTGACGGTTACCGCCACGATCTCCGCCCGGCCGCGCGCCATATCGGCCAGCCGGCAGGCCTGGCTGAGCGACACATGACGCGGGCTCTTCGGGAAGAACATCAACCCGACCATATCCGCACCGGCATCCAGCGCCGCCGCCATGGTGTCCTCGGTCGAAAGACCGCAGATTTTGACTTTAATATCCGACATGGTTTCGAGGTATCGCCGTTGGGGCAGGGTTTGTCAAAAAAGATTAGCTATCCCGACGAGAAAAGGCGCAATTGCACGCTATCGCACCCCTGTCGAGTGACTTGCAGCTTGAGTACGACGAGACACCGGACTTTGGATTTCCATGTGTGTTGCGGCAGCGCTTTGGGGCTCCCCGATCCCGGATCTTCGCTGCGCTGCCTCCGGGATGACGACGATAGGTGTCCGGACAATGATTACCGATTGAGCTCCAGATAGAGATCCTGCCAGCCCGGATTCATCTTCTCGATCAGATCGAATTTCCATTGTCGGCGCCAACGCTTGATCTGTTTTTCGCGGGCAATCGCAGCCCCGGTCTCTTCGTGCTGTTCGTACCAGACCAGGGATTTCGTACCGTATCGGTTGGAAAAACCCTCAATCAGACCTTCGCGGTGCTCGTAAGCCCGGCGGGCCAAGTCCGTCGTTACGCCCGTGTAAAGAGTTTCGAACGGTCGCGACGCGAGGATATAGACCCAGGCTGTCAAGCGATGGTCACTCCGGGATTCGAGAGGTTGGGTGGCTCCCCGATCCCGGATCTCCGCTGCGCTGCGTCCGGGATGACGACGACAGGTCTGGTAAAAACCTTTCAGTCGTCATCCCGGGCAAGCAAAGCGCGACCCGGGATCGGGGGTCCCCTAATTCAGCGGAAAAATCAACCACCTCACGTCACATTGAACGCCGCGATGGCGGCCATGTTGACGATGTCGCTGTCCTTCGCCCCCAGGGGAACGATCTGGATCGACTTGTCGAAGCCGACGAGCAGCGGGCCGATGACCGTGGCGCCGCCCAGTTCCTGCAACATCTTGGTGGAGATGGATGCCGAGTGGAACGCCGGCATGACCAGAACGTTGGCCGGACCGGAGAGGCGGCAGAACGGATAGGCGGCCATTCGATCCATGTTGAGCGCGATGTCCGCGGCCATTTCGCCGTCGTATTCGAAGTCGACCCGGCGGCGTTCGAGGATCTTGACCGCCTCGATGACCTTTTCCGAACGTTCACCCTTCGGGTGGCCGAAGGTGGAATAGGCCAGCATGGCAACACGCGGTTCATAGCCGAACTTGCGTGCGACATGCGCCGCTTCCTCGGCGATGTCCGCCAGTTCTTCCGATGTCGGCATGTCGATCACCGCCGTATCGGCGATCAGAACGGTACGGCCGCGGGCCAGTGCCAGCGACACGCCGATGACCCGGTGACCGGGCTTCGGATCGATGGTGGCCTTCACGGTATCGAGGGCGACGGAATAGTTCCGGGTCAGACCGGTCACCATGGCATCAGCGTCGCCGCGCGCAACCATGATCGCACCCCAGTAGTTGCGGTCGTTGTTGACCATGCGCTGGCAGTCGCGCAGCAGGTAGCCCCGGCGCTGCAGGCGGCCGTAGAGATACTGCGCGTAGTCGCTGTTGCGGTTGGAAAGCCGCGCGTTCTGGATGGAAATGCCCGGCCGGTCGATGTCGATGCCGGCGCGTTCGGCCATGGATTTGATCTCGTCCTCGCGGCCGATCAGGATGGCCTCACCCAGGCCCTGCGACACGAAGCTTGTCGCTGCGCGGATGACCGGTTCTTCCTCGCCCTCGGCGAAGACGACCCGCTTGGGCTGCTGGCGCACCTTGGAGAAGATCCTCTGCAAGGTGCCGGCGACAGGGTCGCGGCGGGCGGAGAGCTGGTGCTTGTACGCCTCCATATCGACAATCGGCTTGCGGGCGACGCCGGACTCCATCGCTGCCTGGGCGACCGCGGGTGGAATGGTGTGGATCAGGCGCGGATCGAAGGGCACCGGAATGATGTATTCCGGACCGAACTTCGGCCGGTTGCCCCGATAGGCCGCTGCCACTTCGTCCGGCACTTCCTCACGCGCCAGTTCTGCCAGTGCGTGCGCGCAGGCAACTTTCATGGCGTCGTTGATCGTGGTGGCCTGAACATCAAGCGCGCCGCGGAAAATATAGGGAAAGCCGAGCACGTTGTTGACCTGGTTCGGATAGTCCGAACGCCCGGTCGCGACAATTGCATCGTCGCGCACTTCCGCCGCCTCTTCCGGCGTGATTTCCGGGTCCGGATTGGCCATGGCGAAAATGATCGGGTTCGGTGCCATGACCCGCAGCATGTCGGGCGTCAACGCGCCTTTTGCAGAAACGCCGAAGAAGACATCCGCGCCCTTGAGGGCGTCATAGAGCGAACGCGCCTTGGTTTCGACCGCATGGGCGGACTTCCATTGGTTCATGCCCTCTTCGCGGCCCTTGTAGATGACACCCTTGGTGTCGCAGAGGGTGACGTTCTCGTTCGGAATGCCCATTGCCTTCACGAGTTCGATGCAGGCAATGCCGGCCGCGCCCGCGCCATTGCAGACCACCTTGGTGTCCTTCATATCGCGACCGGTCAGGTGAAGGGCGTTGATGAGACCCGCCGCCGCGATGATGGCCGTACCATGCTGGTCGTCGTGAAAGACGGGAATGTTCATCAGTTCGCGCAGACGCTGTTCGATGATGAAACAGTCCGGTGCCTTGATGTCCTCCAGGTTGATCCCGCCGAAGGAAGGACCGAGATAGCGGACCGCATTGATGAATTCATCGACCTCTTCGGTATCGACTTCCAGATCGATGGAATCGACGTCGGCAAAGCGCTTGAACAGGACGGACTTGCCTTCCATCACCGGCTTTGAGGCAAGCGCGCCCAGATTGCCGAGGCCCAGAATGGCCGTGCCGTTAGAAATCACCGCAACCATGTTGCCCTTGGTGGTGTAGTCGTAGGCACGGCTGGGGTCTTCCGCGATCGACCGCACCGGCACCGCCACGCCGGGCGAATAGGCCAGCGACAGGTCGCGCTGGGTCGCCATCGGTTTGGTGGGCGCAATTTCCAGCTTCCCGGGGCGGCCTTCCTGGTGGAATTGCAGCGCTTCCTGGTCGGTGAAGCTGACATTGGTCTTGGTCGGTTTCTTGTCGGCGGACATGGTTTGGGCGTTTCCTCTTGCGCGCTCTCTTTACGGGGCGGGAGCACGACCTTATCCCCTGGAAAATGAAGCCTCAAGCCAAGATGGAATAGGCCCTTGGTGGAATGGTCCGCTCAGTTTGCTAGGTATCAGGCATGAGTGGACAGAGCGCGCAAGAAATCACCCCGGCGGACAGCAAGGTCACGCCAATGATGGCCCAGTTCCTGGAGATCAAGGCTGCCAATCCGGACAGCCTTCTGTTCTACCGGATGGGCGATTTCTACGAACTGTTTTTCGAAGACGCCGAAGTCGCCTCCGTCGCGCTCGGCATCACGCTGACCAAGCGCGGCAAGCACCAGGGTGCCGACATTCCGATGTGCGGGGTGCCGGTGCATGCAGCCGACGACTATCTCAACAAGCTGATTGCCAAGGGGCACCGGGTATCGGTCTGCGAACAGACGGAAGATCCGGCCGAGGCCAAGAAACGCGGCTCCAAATCCGTCGTCCGGCGCGATGTCGTGCGTCTCGTTACCCCCGGAACGCTGACGGAAGAGCGCCTGCTGGATGCCGGTGCCAACAACTACCTGATGGCGCTGACCCGGTTGAAGGGCGGCTCGCTGGACGGCAGCGCGGTCTATGGTCTTGCCTGGATCGACATGTCCACCGGCTCCTTCCAGGTGTCGGAAACCGATCATCAGCGCCTTGCCGCCGACCTTGCCCAGGTTTCCCCGCGCGAACTGATCCTGTCGGACAATCTGCTGCAGGAAAGCGAGTTGCGCCTGACCGCCGAACAGGCCGGTGGTGCGCTGTCACCGGTGCCGCGTGCCTTTTTCGACAGTTCCACCGCCACGGACCGGCTTGCGCATTACTTTGGTGTGAAGACCCTCGACGGCTTCGGCACCTTTAGCCGGGCGGAGCTTTCCGCCGCCGCCGGCATTCTTGCCTACATCGAGAAGACCCAGCTCGGCGAACGCCCGCCGCTGGATCCGCCCGTGCGCGAGGCCGGCGCCGGGCGCATGTTGATCGATCCGGCAACCCGGGCCAATCTGGAGCTGTCCCGCACGCTTTCGGGCGAAAAGCAGGGCTCGCTGCTGGCGACGATCGACCGGACAGTGACAGGCGGCGGCTCACGCCTGCTCGCCAGCCGCCTGGCCGGACCGCTGGTCAATGTGGATGCGATCCAGCACAGGCTCGACGGCGTTGCCTTCTTTCTTGAAAACGAAATCATGCGCGAAGGCCTGCGCCAGACGCTGAAAGGCGCCCCGGACATGGCCCGGGCCCTGTCGCGGATCGCGCTCAACCGCGGCGGGCCGCGCGATATTCTGTCGGTTGCCCAGGGGCTTGAGGCCGCGCGGGCAGTGCTCGACCAGACCAGTGCGACGGCGGGAACGATTCCGGCGGAAATCGCTGCTGCGCGCGCCAGTCTTGAACAGGCTCCGCACGATCTCGGCAGCGAATTGACGACGGCGCTGAAAGAAGAGCCGCCGCTTCTGAAACGCGACGGCGGTTTCATCGCCACCGGTTACAACGCCGATCTGGACGAACTGCGCTCCCTGCGCGACGAAAGCCGAAAGGTCATCGCGAAGCTTCAGGCAGACTATTCGGAAGAACTCGGCCTGAGGTCGCTGAAGATCAAGCACAACAATGTGCTCGGCTGGTTCATCGAGGCGCCTTCCGCGCAGACGGAAAAGCTGACCGCAGATCCCGGTCGGTTCATCCACCGCCAGACCATGGCCGGCGCCATGCGCTTCACCACCACGGAGCTGGCGGATCTGGAATCGAAGATCGCCAGTGCCGGCGAACGCTCGCTTGCCATCGAGCTGGAAATCTTCGACCGGCTTGCCAAGTCGATCATCGACGCAGGGGAAGCAATCAAGGCCGCTGCCCACGGCCTCAGCATTCTGGATGTTTCGGCGGCGCTTGCGAAACTTGCCCAGGAAGAAAGCTATGTCCGGCCCGTGGTCGATGACAGCCGCGCCTTCGACATCAAGGGTGGACGTCATCCAGTGGTCGAAAAGGCGCTGAAGAAGTCCGGCGGCGACAGTTTTGTTGCCAATGATGCCAATCTCGGTCCGGAAGCGGACGAGGATATCGGCCATATCTGGCTGATTACCGGTCCGAACATGGCCGGTAAATCGACTTTCCTGCGCCAGAACGCACTGATTGCCGTGATGGCCCAGATGGGCGGATATGTGCCGGCAGCAGCAGCCCATATCGGCGTGGTCGACAGGTTGTTCTCCCGCGTCGGCGCGGCAGACGATCTTGCGCGTGGCCGATCCACCTTCATGGTGGAGATGGTCGAGACCGCTGCAATCCTCAATCAGGCCGGTGACCGCTCACTCGTGATCCTGGACGAAATCGGCCGTGGAACGGCGACGTTCGACGGCCTGTCGATTGCCTGGGCGACGATCGAACATCTTCATGAGGTCAACAGGTCCCGTGCCCTGTTTGCGACTCACTACCACGAACTGACTGCCCTTTCCGCCAAGCTGGCCCGGCTTTCAAATGCCACCGTCTCGGTGAAGGAATGGAAGGGCGACGTTATCTTCCTGCACGAGATCGTTCCCGGTGCAGCCGACCGATCCTACGGCATTCAGGTGGCCAAGCTGGCTGGTCTGCCGGTATCCGTCGTCGAAAGATCCAAGCAGGTGCTCAGCCAGCTGGAAGAGCAGGACCGCCGCTCGCCGGCTGAGAGCCTGATCGACGAACTGCCGCTTTTCGCCAGCCTGACCGCGCCTGCGTCCAGCGCTCCGGCAGGGTTTGCGGAACCCGATCCTGTTTCGGTCGCTCTCGAGGCAATCAATCCGGATGACATGACCCCGCGCGAAGCGCTGGAAGCGCTGTACCGGCTGAAGACATTGCGATTGACCCCGGACGACTAGTTGTCAGGTTCGAATTGTGCCGCTGATTTGAGTGACGATAGCGTTCGGGAATGTCTGGTTTTCGAAACTTTCCGAAACGGGCTGCGCAATCGGCAGACGCGCGTTCGGCAAAAAAAGCGGTGACGAGGCGATACAACCCAGTTAGGTTGTAATTCTTGCTTATTTCACTTTTCCGGCGATCGTCATGTTGTCCCTCCTGCAACTGCCCCGACAGGCATTGCTGATTCTGCTTCTTCAATTCACCAACAGCCTCGGCGTTTCGGCGCTGGTGCCGCTGATGAGTTTTTTCATTGTGGAAGGGCTGGGCGCCGAACCCTGGCAGGTGGGTCTTTACTCCGGTCTGGTGATGCCGCTGACGCTGGCCGTCAATCGATGGGCAGGCGAACGGCTGGACAACCGTTTCCCGGTCAAGAGCCTGCTGGTCGTCTCTGTTGTCGCCTATATCACGCTCGCCGCGCTGCTGACTCAGATCAGCAGTCTGGTGATGCTGCTCGTTCTGATCGCCCCCCTGATGAGCCTTTCCAACATGGGCGCGGGTGTCGTCTTTACCTTCGGCCGCCTTTTTGCCGAACAGGAGGGCATGGACGTTGCCAGGGTCAATTCCTGGCTGCGCATGATGGTTTCACTTGCATGGATGATCGGGCCGGCGGTCTCCTTTTCGGTGGTTGCAGCCTTCGGCTTTGCCGCCGCCTTCCTGTGCGCCTTTGCGATCGGCATTGTCTACCTGATGCTCTGGTACATTGTCGTTCCGGCGGACTTCAGGTCAGCACGAGAGCGTTCCAAGACAAACGGCAAGGCGCCGATCAACTGGGGTCTTCAGATTGCCGGGCTAACCTGCCTTGGCTTTGTCATCACCAATTCGCTGTTCGTCTCGGCGATGCCGCTGTTCTTCGTGCAGGAAACACATCTGCCCGGCGCAACACCCGGCTTGGCACTGTCGGTCAAATGCCTGCTGGAAGTCTTTGTCATCTTCGGCTCGGTTCGCCTTGCCGAGCGCATCGGCGTTCGCCAAGTGCTGATGCTGGCAGCGTGCCTTGCCGCGGTCAGCATGGTGCTGTTTGCCCAGGTGACCGCACTCTGGCAGGTGCTGGCCATCGCGGTACTGGAAGGGACTTATTATGGCCTGTTTGCCGGTGTCGCGATCAGCTTCGTGCAGAGCTTCGCACCGGACCGGCCGGGCCGGGCAACGGCGGTTTACATGAACAGCCTGTTCCTCGGTGGCATGATCGGCAGCATTTCGATGGGTTTCATCGCCAGTGCGGCCAGCTTTCAGACCGTGCTTTACACCGCAGCGCTTTCGGCAACCGCGGC
This sequence comes from Roseibium algicola, assembly GCF_001999245.1. Lineage (NCBI taxonomy): Bacteria > Pseudomonadati > Pseudomonadota > Alphaproteobacteria > Hyphomicrobiales > Stappiaceae > Roseibium > Roseibium algicola. The sequence continues at coordinate 2,625,492 of NZ_CP019630.1, forward strand.
CCTGGCCGTTCTGCTTGCAACGCTCAAGGTGCAGCCCAAAGTCATTGAAGAAGGAGCCTAGACACCGCCTGACTTGGCGACGGACAACGCATTGGCCATGGCACCGGCAAAACTCGTTCTGTCATCGGGATTCAGGAAATTGCCGAGATCGACCTGTTCACCCCGACTGAGGAGGGTCACCTTGACGACCCCTTCGTCCTCGATCCGGTCCACCGTCAGGCGGACCCAGAAGGGATTGAAACGGTATTCCTGGTATTTCTTGCCCGGGCCAACCTTGCGGATCGCGATCTCGTGCCGCGAGACGACCACTTCCTCGAAAGTTCGGGCGGAGTGGTAGTTCATCCGAAAGGCAAACCAGAGCAGCGCGATATCAAGTCCGAAGAACCCGAAAACCGGCCAGGCGCCGATACGCAGAAACAGAATACCGGCGATGAAACTGACACCGCCGAAGAAGCACATGAGAACCAGGAATCCGTTTGGCCCCAGAGACCGGTGAGGGGTCAGGACGGCAGTGAAAAACGGCCGGTCCTGATCCGGCAATTCACCATCCCGCAGGGGTTTCGGATTGTTCTCGCTCATGAGGCATGATTATAGAGAGAAGATGACGCAAGCAAAGAGCCCTTCCAAGACTGCGGCAGCACGCCGGCCCGCAAAATCCAAACAGACCCGGAGAAAAGCACCCTCCGTGGACAACCCCGGCAAGGTGCTGAAACGGTCCCGCTATACGAAGGCGGAAACCTTTGCGATCTTCCAGCGCTTCCATGCCGACAACCCGGAACCGAAGGGCGAACTGGATTATGTCAATGCTTTCACGCTTTTGGTTGCCGTGGTGCTGTCGGCCCAGGCAACCGACGTTGGTGTGAACCGGGCAACAAGACACTTGTTCCAGATTGCCGACACACCGGAAAAGATGGTGGCGCTCGGGGAGGACCGGGTGCGGGAGGAAATAAAGACGATCGGCCTTTACAAGAACAAGGCCAAGAACGTCATCCTGTTGTCCGAGCAGCTGATCCGCGACCATGGCGGCGAGGTTCCGGAAGACCGCGAAGCGCTGGAAGCGCTGCCCGGTGTCGGCCGGAAGACCGCTAATGTGGTTCTGAACATCTTTTTCGGCCACCCGACCATTGCCGTCGATACGCATCTGTTTCGCCTGGGCAACCGCATAGGCATTGCCCCCGGCAAGACGCCTCTCGACGTGGAAAAAGCGATGGAGAAAGTCGTGCCGGTGGAATTTGCGCTCCATGCCCACCACTGGCTCATCCTGCATGGCCGGTACATCTGCAAGGCGCGCAAACCGGAGTGCCGGCGCTGTGTGATTTACGATCTGTGCCGGAGCACGGAGAAAGAACTTTTTGATGCGGTGCCGGATATTGCCCTGCGCACCAAAGCCCTTATTGAAAAGGAAACAGTTGCGTGAGTTTCCCGCTTGGACCATTTCCCGTGAGCGAGAGGCTTCGCTTCCGCTTGCCTTCCAGCAATGATGCCGCTTTTTACCACCAGCTCATGAATGAGCCGGATTACATCCGATTTATCGCCGACCACGGTATCAAGACCGAGGAAGACGCGGCCAACTACATCAAGAACAAGACGCTGGCGCGCTTTGCCGCCCATGGAGTCGGGCTTTGGATCCTGGATCTGAAACCATCGCTGACACCGGTTGGTGTGTGCGGTCTGGTGGTGCGCAAGGAACTGAAGTACCCGGACCTTGGTTTTGCCTTTCTGGAAGACCACCGCGGAAAGGGGTTCGGCCGCGAGGCCGGGCAGAGCGTACTGGACTTCGTTACCCGGGAACTGAAGCTGCGCACGCTGTGCGCGATCACGCATCCGGAGAACGTCCGCTCCGCCAACCTCCTGAAGAAACTTGGCTTCGAGCCGGATGGCCAGCGGCATCTGGCGGAGATCGGGACGACCTCCGACTATTACGAATGGAAATTGCGTTATGTGGAAAGCGGTCTGGCCTGAGGGCCGCCGCAATCAATCGTGACGGTCAGCGTTTCTCGCGAACGCGTACGACCACGTCGACACGAACGATTTCCATGCCTTCGGGTGCTTTCGGCAGAGCGCCGATGCCCACACCTTCGCCCGGAATGTCGATCACCCGGTTTTCGCCTTCGATGAAGAAGTGATGGTGGTCGGACACATTGGTGTCGAAGTAGGTCTTGTTGCCGTCGATCGCGACTTCGCGCAGCAGACCGGCTTCGGTGAACTGGTGCAGCGTGTTGTAGACCGTGGCGAGAGAGACCGGCACATCGGCGTCGACCGCCTCTTCATGAAGCAGCTCGGCCGAGATGTGGCGATCGCCCCGGGAGTACAGAATTTCTGCAAGCGAGACACGCTGGCGCGTCGGCCGAAGGCCTGCAGACCGCAGCATGTCGGTCACATTCTTCTTGTCGCCGGTTTCATGCACCACAAGTGTTGTCATTCCGATCCGATCCAGGTCCAGGGTCGCTTCTTGAAACGGCGCAAATATATACCGCGCAAACGTTGCGCCGGGCCGTTTTCACTAACATTGGCCTATATCTGCCATTTCTTGTACCCAAGATGCAAGTTTTAAACGTAAAGGGCAACCTGAGCGGAAATCAGGGCGCAACTGCGGCGCGTTCGGAAGGTTCGTGCAAGCGCTGACCAAACAGCCGCAAGCCGGTGTCCCGGAGCCGGATGCGCAGATTACGTCGAATACGCACAAAACTTGGCGAAACGCCCGAAAAAACCGAGTAACTTCGCGCAAGTGACATCTTTCGGTCATGGTTCCCCTGTGTTAGGAAGGCGCCTCAAACGAACCGAAAACAAACCGAACCTGCCTTGGGAATTTCCCTGGCAGGAGACAAAACACGGATCCCGAATGACCGATCGCCGCTCCAGCTACGATTATGAAGCACTTCTCGCCTGCGGCCGCGGCGAGCTGTTTGGCCCGGGCAATGCCCAGCTGCCTCTTCCCCCGATGCTGATGTTCGACCGGATCACGGAACTTTCCGAAACCGGCGGTGAATTCGACAAGGGGTTCGCTCGCGCCGAGTTCGACATCAAGCCGGATCTCTGGTTTTTCCCGTGCCATTTCCAGGGAAATCCGGTGATGCCGGGCTGCCTTGGTCTCGACGCCCTGTGGCAGCTGACCGGTTTCTTCCTTGGCTGGCTGGGCCTTGAAGGCAAGGGCATGGCCCTGTCGACCGGTGAAGTGAAGTTCAAGGGCATGGTTACGCCGGACGTGAAGCTGGTGGAATACGGTGTCGACTTCAAGCGGGTCATGAAGGGTCGCCTGGTTCTCGGCATTGCCGACGGCTGGTTGAAGGCGGACGGTGAACAGATTTACAAGGCGACCGATTTGCGCGTCGGCCTGGCAAAGACCTGACACCCGTTCGCAGGATCAATTGATGGCACCGGCGCTTCTTTTTCATTGGGGGCGCCGGTTTGCATATTATGTATGTGCCTGCAGGCTCTCGACACACCCCCTGAGAGCTGTGGTGCAGTCAAGACAATAGGAGACCGCAATGAGACGCGTTGTCGTCACCGGCATGGGTATCGTGTCGTCCATCGGAGCAAACACCGAAGAAGTGCTGTCCAGCCTTCGAGAAGGCAAGTCCGGCATCAGCTTCGCTCCGGATTACGCGGAACACGGCTTCAGAAGCCAGGTACACGGCATGCCGAATGTCGATATCGCTTCGCTCATCGACAAGCGCCAGCTGCGCTTCATGGGCGACGGTGCCGCCTATAACTACATCTCCATGCAGCAGGCGATTGCCGACAGCGGTCTGGAAGAAACCGACATCTCCAACCCGCGCACCGGCCTGATCATGGGTTCCGGTGGTCCGTCGACCAAGAACCTGTTCCAGGCACACCAGATCGTGCTGGAAAAAGGGTCGCCCAAGCGCATGGGCCCGTTCATGGTGACCCGCGGCATGAGCTCCACCAACTCTGCCTGCCTGGCGACGCCGTTCAAGATCAAGGGCATCAACTATTCCATCACGTCGGCCTGCTCCACTTCGGCGCATTGCATCGGTGCAGCTACCGAACAGATCCAGTTCGGCAAGCAGGACGTCATGTTTGCCGGTGGCGGTGAGGAACTAGACTGGACCCTGTCCTGCCTGTTCGACGCCATGGGCGCCATGTCCTCCAAGTACAACGACACCCCTCAGACCGCATCGCGGGCCTATGACGCGACCCGCGACGGCTTCGTGATCGCCGGTGGTGGCGGTGTGGTGGTTCTGGAAGAACTGGAACACGCCAAGGCGCGCGGCGCGAAAATCTATGCCGAGGTTACCGGCTACGCAGCCAACTCCGACGGCTACGACATGGTGGCGCCTTCCGGTGAAGGCGGCGAGCGCTGCATGCGCCTTGCCACCTCGACCCTGGGCGACCGCAAGGTCAACTACATCAACAGCCATGGCACTTCGACACCCGTCGGCGATATCGGCGAAATCGAAGCGATCCGCCGCGTATTCGGTGAAAACCAGCCGCCGGTGTCTTCGACCAAGTCGCTCACCGGCCACAGCCTGGGTGCGACCGGCGTTCAGGAAGCCATTTACTGCCTGCTGATGCTGCAGAACGACTTCATGACCGCGTCTGCCAACATCAACGAGCTGGATCCGGCCCTGAAGCCGGGCGAGATCGTGACCGAGCGCGTGGACAATGCAGGCCTCGACACGGTTCTTTCCAACAGCTTCGGCTTTGGCGGCACCAACGCGTCGCTCGCGCTGTCGCGCTTTCACGGCTGAGGAGTTTTGAATGTCTGATCTGATGAAGGGCAAACGCGGCCTGATCATGGGCGTTGCCAACGACCACTCCATTGCCTGGGGTATTGCCAAGACGCTCGCCGATCACGGTGCCGAACTTGCCTTCACCTATCAGGGAGAGGCTTTCGGCCGCCGTACCAAGCCGCTGGCGGATTCCGTCGGTTCCAAGATCCTTGTGCCGTGCGACGTGGAAGACATTGCATCGGTCGACAGCGTGTTCGACACGTTGAAGGAAGAGTGGGGCAGCATCGACTTCCTGGTGCATGCGATCGCCTTTTCCGACAAGACGGAACTGCGCGGGAAATACGCCGACACCACGCGGGAGAACTTCTCCCGCACCATGCTGATCTCCTGCTTCTCCTTCACCGAGATCGCCAAGCGGGCTGCCGCTTTGATGACCAATGGCGGTTCCATGGTGACGCTGACCTATGGCGGTTCCACCAAGGTCATGCCGAACTACAACGTGATGGGCGTTGCCAAGGCTGCTCTGGAATCTTCCGTCCGTTACCTGGCGGTGGACTACGGTGAGCAGAACATCCGCGTGAACGCGATTTCCGCCGGCCCGGTTCGGACGCTTGCAGGATCCGGCGTTTCCGATGCCCGCCTGATGTTCAACTTCCAGAAGCGCAATTCTCCGCTCTGCCGGACCGTTTCCCTGGACGAAATCGGCGGAACCGGCCTCTATCTCCTGTCGGATCTTTCCGGTGGCGTGACCGGTGAAGTGCACTTTGTCGATAGTGGCTACAACATCATGTCGATGCCGCGTCTGGAAGAACTCAAGGTTCAGGAAGTTCAGGCCGACTGAGGCCTGTCCAACAATCCAAACATGCAAAAGGCGGCCGTTGGCCGCCTTTTTTGTTCCAGAATTTCCGTTCCTTTTTCCTCAGGATGAGGGATCAGGAAACCCAGGCAATCGAGGGAGGAGGAGGTCAGTCTCCGATCAGCTCGTCCGGATAGACACCGAACAGGCGGGTCTGATCCAGCCAGCCGTCATAATTCTCGCCGTTGACCCGGCACCAGCCTCCGGCACATTCGGAAACTGTCGTCAGCACGAAGGGATCCAGTTCGGCAACGATATCGGCATCGGAGCGGGAGCGGGAGCGCAGCGGTGTGCGGTCGCTTTTTTCCCATGGGGTGACGAGAGCCGTACGGCGGCTGGACAGCAGCGAGCGGAACACCCAGCCCTGCTTGCCTTCCCAATCGCGAATGCGGCGCCAGTTCTCGAATTCACCGACGATTTCCACGGGCAAACCGGACTGCACGAAGGTCCACGCGATATCATGTTCGCGCGAAGGCCCGATGCGCACATTGACCCGGTCGGACTTCAAACTGACAAATCTCGGCACCGGCAGGCCGCTGGCGCCGGTCGTGGTGCCCTGGGCCTGCGAAGCGACCGAAGTTGCAAGCAGACCGCACAGCAATGTCATCACAGTGAGGAAGATCCGGGTAGCCTGGAACGAGCGAGCCATATTGTCCGGTTGTCCAATTGTTATTGATCTTTGATTTGAGGCAAATCTCTACCGAAAAATTTGCGCGAAAACCAGCTTGGTCGTTTTGGCCGGTTGGCGATCCGCAGCGATTGAAACCGATCCCTTGTTTCTGCCGGACCATCTGGTAAGGAAAAGGGGTGGTCTCATCCGCTCGCGCAACGCGCAGCGTCAAAGTGGTACCGTTGAGGTTAACAAGTCCTCAACGAAGCGCGAAAGGCAATTGGTATGGCGAAAAAGAAGCCTGTCGTTGTGGTGACCCGGAAGCTTCCGGACGTGGTGGAAACACGGATGCGTGAGCTTTTCGAGACGCGTCTCAATGATAATGACAGGCCCTTCAGCCAGGCGGAACTGGTGGAAGCGGTGCGAACCGCCGATGTTCTGGTGCCGACCGTTACCGACCGGATCGACTCATCTGTCCTCTCGCAGGCTGGTGAAAATCTGAAGCTCATCGCAAACTTCGGTAATGGTGTCGACAACATCGATGTCGTGAGTGCCAACAACCGGGGAATCAATGTCACCAACACGCCGGGCGTGCTGACCGAAGACACCGCGGACATGACCATGGCGCTGATCCTGGCCGTGCCGCGTCGACTTGCCACAGGCATCAAGGCGCTGGAAGCCGGCGACTGGGCCGGCTGGTCGCCGACCTGGATGCTTGGCCACCGGATCTGGGGAAAACGCCTGGGTATCATCGGCATGGGCCGCATTGGCCAGGCCGTCGCGCGCCGTGCCAAGGCCTTCGGCATGTCGATCCACTATCACAACCGCCGCCGTCTTGCCGAAAGTGTCGAGGAAGAGCTTGAGGCAACCTACTGGGACAGCCTTGACCAGATGCTGGCGCGCATGGATGTCGTCTCCATCCACTGCCCGCACACGCCGGGAACGTTCCACCTTCTGTCCGCCCGCCGCCTGAAGCTTCTGAAAAAGGATGCCTACGTCGTGAACACCGCCCGTGGCGAGGTGATCGACGAAAACGCCCTGATCCGGATGCTCGAGAGCGGTGAGCTTGCCGGCGCCGGTCTGGACGTGTTCGAGCACGAACCCGCGGTCAATCCGAAGCTGGCCAAGCTGGAAAGCGTTCTGCTGCTGCCGCACATGGGGTCGGCCACCATCGAGGGCCGTATCGAAATGGGCGAGAAGGTCATCATCAACATCAAGACCTTCATGGACGGACACCGCCCGCCGGATCGTGTTCTGCCATCGATGCTTTGACCCGTTTGCGAGTCTCATGTCTTGGCTGATCGTTTCATCGGCAGCGCGGTTGCCGTGCCGGCCAGTCTCGACTGGCTGAAGGCGACCGAAACCGGCCGTATCTGGCTCGACAAGCTGCCGGTGCTGCTTGAAACCGCGTGCGAACACTTCGGGCTTTCAGAAATTGGGAGCCCGTTTTCTGGCGGTAATGTATCTCTCGTCGTTCCGGCAAGACACGACGGTGAGGATGTTGTCCTCAAACTGCAGTTTCCCGATCACGAATGCCGCCATGAAGCCGAGGCACTGGGGCGCTGGAACGGCAAGGGTGCTGTTCGGCTTTTGAAGCATACGCCGGAACTGGGCGCACTGCTGCTGGAGCGCTGCAGGCCGGGACAGTATCTGGCCGACGACACCGAAACGGACCGGATTGGCGTTGTTGCAGGGTTGCTGCGTCTCCTGACAATCCCCGCCGGTGATCCGTTTACTCGCCTCAACGATGAAGCCGCACGGTGGCGGGATAGCCTCGACCATAACTGGATGGCTGCCGGGAAGCCTTGCGAGCAATATCTCGTGGACGCTGCGCGCAAGGCCTTGCAGGACCTTTGTCTTGAGAAAGAGACGGAAGAGGTCCTGCTCCACCAGGACCTGCACGGACACAACATTCTGTCCTCTGAAAGAGATACCTGGCTTGCCATCGACCCGAAGCCTCTCGCCGGCGATCCTGCCTTTGCGCTAAGCCCGATCGTCAGGAGCTTCGAATTCGGACATTCGAAAGCCGAAGCGCGTTACCGCCTGGACCGACTGTCGGAAGAACTGGAGCTTGACCGGGAGCGGGCAAGATATTGGACCATCGGCCAGACCATGGCCTGGGCATTCAGCAGCAGCTATGCCGAGCGGCACTTTGAAACAGTGCGCTGGTTGCTGGCGGACAATTGATCCACCAAATCCGTTTAAGTGGTCTTTCGAGCCTCAGCCGTTGTATTTTGACCAGATCGCACTGTCGCCCATGCCTTCGATGAAGGCCTTGTGGGCTTCAAGTTCGCTTTCCTGCAGCAGGCGCTGCAACGGCGAGGGACGCTGGCGGGCGTTAAAAGTGCCGAGTTCGCCAGGTTCGAAGCTGGAGCCTGCAGAAGAGGTTTCTTCCTCGTCCGTCATCAGGCCAAGGGCCGTCTGACGGCCGCCGATAAGCTCCAGATAGACTTCAGCCAGGATTTCCGCATCCAGAAGAGCGCCGTGCTTGATGCGCTTGGAGTTGTCGATGCCATAGCGAGAGCACAGCGCATCCAGCGAATTCGGCCCCGATGGGTGCTTGCGGCGGGCGAGATCCAGCGTATCGAGCACCTGGGTATTCGGAATTGTGCGCCGTCCGGCCCGTTCCAGCTCCATGTTGATGAAGCCCATGTCGAAAGCCGCGTTGTGGATCACCAGCGTGGCATCGCCAACGAACTCCAGAAACTCATCCGCAACGTGCTCGAACAAGGGCTTGTCGGACAGGAACTCCGCCGACAGGCCATGAACCCGGAAAGCTTCTTCCGGCATGTCGCGCAGCGGGTTGATGTAGACATGATAGGAATTGCCCGTCGCGATGTGGTTGATCAACTCCACACCGCCGATTTCCACCAGCCGATCGCCTCCGCGCGGGTTCAGGCCTGTTGTTTCCGTATCGAACGAGATCTCGCGCATTTTTCCGCCTTTTGCCTATGGATTCACTGTGCAGCTTGCAGGGTGAGTGGCAAGAGTTGCGCGTGGTTTTCCCCGGTGTTCTGGGGTTCTGGCGTTTGATCCCAGTGCCCCTGTGCCTGTTCCGTCCAACACTTCATTCAGAGGAGCCCGGCATTGCCGGGTGTCTCGAAGGATGGGTCACTGGTTTCGGAGTATGCCGCCCATCCTTCGAGACGGGCCTTGCAGGCCCTCCTCAGGATGAGGGCGAAGTTGAAAAGACCTTCGGTGCAAGAGGAGATCAGAGAGACGTCACCCTGCCGAGGCCAATGCCTTCAGGATCGCTCTCACCTGCCGCTTGGCCGCTTCCATGCCCCGGCCGGTATCGACCAGGAAATGCGCGCGGCGGCGTTTTTCTGCGTCTGGCATCTGCTTGGCGAGGATCGCCTCGAACCTGTCTTCGCTCATGCCAGGCCGGGCGAGGACACGGTCTCGCTGAACCTGTGCATCGGCGGTGACAACAACGACGACATCCACACGGGCCTCACCGCCGGTTTCAAACAGCAACGGGATATCCAGCATGACGATACGCCGGTGGTCCGCCCGGGCGCGTTGCAGAAAGAGTTGCTCTTCCTCACGCACCAGGGGGTGAACGATGGCTTCGAGCTTTTTCATGGCCTCGGGCTTGCCAAGCACATGCGGAGAGAGCAGCGTACGGTCGACCTTGCCGTCTGATACCGTGCCGGGAAACGCCGCCTCGATCAGCGGCGCGGCCCGGCCCGAATAGAGCGCGTGGACCGCGGCATCGGCATCGTGCACGGGAACACCTTCGGCTGCGAACATTTTTGCCGTTGTCGATTTGCCCATGCCGATGGAGCCGGTGAGGCCGATCCGGATCACGCAGTTACTCCAAGGTCTGCGAGTATAAGGTTGCGCAGGGTGTCGTCCACTTCCGGCCGAACCCCGAACCAGCGTTCGAAAGCCGGTACGGCCTGATGCAGCAGCATGCCAAGGCCGTCCACAGTCTGGTTGCCCCGCGCCTTCGCGCTGCGCAGCAGATCGGTTTCAAGTGGTGCATAGACCGCATCAGTGACAATTGCCGTCTTCGGCAAGGGTGACAGATCGATTTCCAGCGGTGCCTTGCCGGCCATGCCGAGCGAAGTGGTGTTCACCAGAAGATCAGCTTCTTCAAGCACTGTCCCCAAGTTGTCCCATTCATGGGCAATTGTTCCGGAACCAAACATATCCGCAATAGCTTTTGCTTTCTCGAATGTCCGGTTGACGATATGCACTCTTGTGAATTTCCGCGAGAGCAATGCCCACACAACGGCACGTGCGGCTCCGCCTGCCCCCAGGACCACGGCAGATTCACGTGAAACGTCCCACCCGGGGGCGAGCTGATCAAGATTGCCGAGAAAGCCGAGACCATCAGTATTGGCCCCGCACAGCCGGCCGCTGTCGTCCAGCCAGATCGTGTTGGCAGCCCCCATGGATTTTGCCGCATCATCCAGCCAGTCGCAGGCCGCGGCAGCCACTTCCTTGTTCGGAACAGTGACATTGGCGCCGGACAGACCCGCGTCGGCAAAATTCCGGTAGAAGTCCTCGGCAGTTTCCGGCGTAACGTCGACCCGGCCATATTCTCCGGCGATGCCGTGCTTCTTCAACCAGTATCCATGCACCAGCGGAGAGCGGGAATGTGTCACCGGATGGCCTGTGATGGCCGCTTTTTTCACGGATCCGCTCATGTTTCGATCACCTTCAGGCTGCGCAACTCTGCCAGAAGAGGCAAAAGCGGCAGGCCAAGAATGGTGAAATAGTCGCCATCTATCTTTTCAAAAAGCTGCACGCCGAGACTTTCCAGCTGATAGGCGCCGACACTGGAAAGCACGTCCTCACCGGCCGCAGCCAGATAATGGCCAATGAAGGCCGGGCTCAGTTCGCGCATGGTCAGCCGTGCCGTGGAAACGTGGCGCCAGATTGCTTCGCCATCCTTTGAAATCACCACGGCGGAATGCAGTTCGTGGGTCTTGCCGGAAAAGGCGAGCAGTTGCCGGCGCGCAGCTTCCATGTCCTCCGGTTTTGTGCGTCTTTCACCTTCGAACGCCAGAATCTGATCGGCACCGATGACAAGATCTCCGGCGCGGCGGTCACTGACGTCATTCGCCTTGGCTTCCGCCAGAACGCTTGCCAGGTCTTCCGGAGGAAAGCCTGCTTCCAGGAGCGGAGCTTCGACAACACGCTCGTCGACATCGGCCGGGTCGACCTCGATGTCGAGCCCGGCGTTTTTCAGAAGATCAGCGCGGATCCTGCTTCCGCTTGCCAAGACAAGTGCCATTTCCATCCCTTTTGTTGGTTATCCGGCGCGCCCGGTTTCTCCTCCGCCTTCCTGCCCTGATTTGAATTCCTTGAAAAGGGTCAGGATCTCCGCAGCTGTCTCCTCGACAGAACGACGCGTAACGTCAATCAACGGCCAGCCATGTTCCGTGCAGAGCCTGCGGGTCATGTTGATCTCCTGGGAGATCTCCTTCCGGTCGACATACGTGTCGTTATAGCCTTCCGAATTCAATGACAGCACACGGTTGCGGCGGATCTGCTGAATGCGTTCGGCAGAAGCGATCAGGCCGACAATCATCGGCTGCTTGAGTTTCTTCACATGTTCGGGCAGGGCGATGCCCGGGACCAGCGGCACGTTTGCTGCCTTGATGCCCCGGTTGGCCAGATAGATGCAGGTTGGCGTCTTGGATGTGCGCGAAATGCCGATCAGCACGATATCGGCGGATTCCAGATCGTCCCAGATCTGACCGTCATCATGCAACATGGTGTAGTTGAGCGCTTCCATCCGGCGAAAATATTCCGCATCCAGTTCATGCTGTCCGCCGACCCGGTGGGTTTGGGTGACATTGAGATAGGACTGGAAGACCGCGAAGACCGGATCCAGGATATTGACGAAAGGCACACCCAGCTCGCGGCATTTCAGTTCCAGCCGGCCGGCGATTTCCACATCGACCAGGGTATAGAGGACGATGCCGGGTGCCTTTTCGATTTCAGTGATTACCCGGTCGAGCTGCTTCTGGGAGCGCACCAACGGATAGACATGCTCGATTTCCTGCACGTTCTCGTACTGAACCGTCGCCGCACGGGCCACTGTCATCAGCGTTTCACCGGTGGAGTCGGACACGAGATGGAGATGGAAGTAGTGTCTCGACTTGTTCACGTTGTCATCCCCAGGCCTGTTGATGATTTGGGTAAGATGTCTGCCACCCAGTGCCTAGCACGAAGTTTATGCCCGCTCAGCCGAATTTATTAACAATGCTTAAACGAGCGGAAACTGATGCCGAAACGGTTGTGCATGGATGTGGATTCACAAAGGCGCTGTGACATATCGACAGATTGTCCACTGCCGCCCAATTCCTTAACGAAACGTAAACAAGCGGACAAGTGATTGTAATTCAATTCGTAATCCTGTTATCGACTCCTGGGGAGGAAATCTGCTTAACAAGTAGCGGATTTTTTCCCGCCGAGAAAATCAGGCTGATGGATTGTGGATAGAAAATGATCCCGGTAATCCACGCACAAATAGAAAAAACAGATTCAAAATAAGAATCTTTATTGATTTGAAATGTGGGAAAGGCGACCTCATGAAATCCCAAGACAGGTCCGTGATGCGGGTACTCTCCGGAGAAAAGCTCTGGCCGCCTCCCATCTGGATGATGCGTCAGGCCGGACGCTATCTTCCCGAATATCGCGAAGTGCGTTCGAAGGCGGCAAACTTTCTGGAGTTCTGCTATTCGCCGGACCTTGCAACAGAGGTCACGCTCCAGCCGATCCGCCGGTATGGTTTTGATGCAAGCATTCTGTTTTCAGACATCTTCGTCGTACCGGACGCCATCGGGTACCCGGTTCGTTTTGAAGAAGGACGTGGTCCCGTTCTGGAACCGCTGTCTTCCGATCTTCTGGATCGTCTGGAACAGGATCGTGCCGAGGATCATCTCAAACCGGTCATAGAGACGGTTTCCCGCCTGCGGGCGGAGCTGCCAGAGGAAACGACGCTGCTGGGCTTCTGTGGCGCTCCCTGGACGGTTGCCTGCTATTCCGTTGCCGGCCACACCACCCAGGATCAGGTTGCCGCTCGTGTGGGCGCCTATCGCGATCCTGACCTGATGCAGCGTTTCGTCGATCAGCTCGTCACCGCCTCGATCCGCTATCTCATCCGACAGCTGGATGCGGGCGCGGATGCGGTCCAGATTTTCGATACCTGGGCAGGCGTACTGGATGAAGCCGGTTTCAAGCGCTGGTCGATAGAACCGACCCGCCGGATCGTTGACGGTGTTCGGGCCGTGCGACCGGACGCGAAGATCATCGGTTTCCCGAAAGCTTCCTCGGCTCGGATGATGGCATTCGTGGAAGGTACGGGTGTGGATGCGGTCGGTTTCGACTGGACGGCTCCGGACCAGGTTGCGCTCGACATTCAGAAGAAGGTCCCGATCCAGGGCAATCTCGATCCGATGCGGCTGGTGGCCGGCGGCAAGGCGCTGGAAGAGGGCGTGGCCCATATCCTGAACACCTTCGACAAGGGTCCGCTGGTCTTCAACCTGGGGCATGGTGTGACGCCGGACGCGGATCCGGAAAACGTTGCCCGCATGGTCGAGCTGGTCAGGAAGGGATAAGCGCATGGATCTCTTTCTCTGGATCAAGGCGCTCCACGTCATCTCGATCATCGCGTGGATGGCCGGCATGCTCTATCTGCCGCGGCTGTTCGTCTACCATGCGGCCACGGAAATCGGATCGGAACAGTCCGAGACCTTCAAGATCATGGAACGGCGGCTGCTCAAGGCCATCATCAATCCGGCCATGATCGCCTCCTGGGGGTTTGGCCTGTGGCTCGCCTGGGAACTTCAGGCCTGGCAGGACGGGTGGTTCCACGCCAAGTTCACGTTTGTCCTGATCATGTCCGGTGTTCACGGCCATCTCAGCAGCTGTGTGAAGAAATTCGCCCGCGACGAGAACAAAAGGTCGCAGCGTTACTACCGGATACTCAACGAAGTTCCGACTGTCCTGATGATCGGGATCGTCATCTTCGTCATCGTCAAACCGTTTTAAGCGGCACGAAACAGGCAATAGAGACAGCCGCAGACATGCGGCCGTCATTTTCACCTTTCGAATTCTAAGTGTGGCCTAAAAAACCGGCAGAATTCCGGGCTTGCGCTTTATTGCAAATCAACGTATCTTTCGCGCATCTTCATACGGCACAGTGTTCGTTTTCAATCGCTCCGCAGTCGCCGTACAATCTGGACACGCCTAAAAGTCTCTCAGATATCTTCTGGCCGACCCATCCATCCGGCGCAGAACGACCTTTCCAAACCTAAATCCATAACAACACAAAAAAAGACCCCAACTCGATGCGGGAAATGAAACTCAAAGACCTAAAAGAAAAAACACCGACAGAGCTGCTCCAAACTGCTGAGGAGCTTGAAGTCGAAAACGCCAGCACCATGCGCAAGCAGGAGCTGATGTTCGCCATCCTGAAGAACCTAGCTGCTCAGGATGTGGAGATTATCGGCGAAGGCGTCGTTGAAGTCCTTCAGGACGGCTTCGGCTTTCTCCGGTCTCCGGATGCGAACTATCTGCCGGGCCCGGACGACATTTACGTCTCGCCCTCGCAGATCCGCCGCTTTTCGCTGCGGACAGGGGACACCGTTGAAGGCCAGATCCGCAGCCCCAAAGAGGGCGAACGGTATTTTGCCCTTCTCAAAGTCAACACCATCAATTTCGAGGATCCGGAAAAGGCCCGGCACAAGGTTCACTTCGACAACCTGACGCCGCTTTATCCGGATGAACGTTTCCGGATGGAGATCGAAGATCCGACCATCAAGGATCTCTCCTCCCGCGTTATCGACCTGGTAGCGCCTCTCGGCAAAGGCCAGCGTGCGCTGATCACCGCGCCGCCGCGCACAGGTAAAACGGTGTTCCTGCAGAACATCGCGAAGTCCATCACCACCAATCATCCGGAATGCTATCTGATCGTTCTTCTGATCGATGAACGTCCGGAAGAAGTGACCGACATGCAGCGCACGGTCGACGGCGAAGTGGTTTCCTCCACGTTCGACGAACCGGCCGCCCGCCACGTGCAGGTTGCCGAAATGGTGATCGAGAAGGCTAAGCGCCTGACCGAGCACGGCCGCGACGTCGTCATCCTGCTGGACTCCATCACGCGTCTGGGACGTGCGTACAACACCGTCGTTCCGTCTTCAGGCAAGGTCCTGACCGGTGGTGTCGACGCCAACGCCCTGCAGCGGCCGAAGCGCTTCTTCGGTGCGGCCCGTAACATTGAAGAGGGTGGCTCGCTGACGATCATCGCGACCGCACTGATCGATACCGGCAGCCGCATGGACGAAGTCATCTTCGAAGAGTTCAAGGGTACGGGTAACTCCGAAATCATCCTGGACCGCAAGATCTCCGACAAGCGTGTTTACCCGGCCATCGATATCCAGCGCTCCGGTACACGTAAGGAAGAGCTTCTGGTACCGGCCGAGCGTCTCAAGAAGACCTTCGTGCTGCGCCGGATCCTCAACCCGATGGGGACGGTGGATGCGATCGAATTCCTGCTCGACAAGCTGAAACAGACCAAGTCGAACGACGATTTCTTCGACAGCATGAACACTTGATCCCAAACGGATCCGGTTCTATTCAAAGGCGCGGCCCGCGAGGGTTCGCGCCTTTACTTTTTGTTAAGAATTAAAAACCCCGCCACCGTGTTTCACGTGAATCCTGCCTTTGTTGAATCGGACCCGTTCTGATGACTGAAGCTTCGTTCCTGTTAGAGACTGACCGGCTCCTGCTTCGTCCATGGAAGGATGAAGACCTGGACCCATTTGCCAGGCTCTGTGCCGACCCCGAGGTGATGAGATTTTTCCCTGAGGTGCTGACGCGGGAGAAATCCGACTTGCTGGTTGCGCGATGCCGGGAAAAGACGGTGAAGGACGGTTTCAGCATGGCGCCGATTGAAACCAAGGAGACGGGAGAATTTCTCGGCTTCGTCGGTTTGAACGTTCCGTCCTATGCGGCACCCCTGCCGTTCGAGCCTTGTGTCGAAATCGGCTGGCGCTTGAAGCGGACTGCCTGGGGGAAGGGCTATGCAGGCGAGGCTGCGCGGGAGTGGCTTCGATTCGGTTTTGAAACCATCGGTCTTGAAGAGATCGTGGCTTTCACCATCCCGGACAATCTCCCGTCGCAAAGGGTCATGGAAAAGATCGGCATGACCCGCGACCTGGAGGGGGACTTTCTCCATCCCAGTCTTCCGGCAGATCATCCGATCGCGAAGCATGTGCTCTATCGCCTCAAGAAGACGGACTGGATATCCAGCCCGAAGCAAGTCTGACTTCTGTTCCGGTGTGTCGATCAGATTCACGTGAAACAAAACCGCATCGAATCCGTTTCGACGGGCTTGATGTTGAAGACGAAGATGCGCTGCCCAATGCTGCCTGTGTCGATATCGCTTGGTAACTGACGCCTTTCCCGACAATTTTCCCACGCAGGGACTGACGAGCCGAATTGGAATGGGGTGCGATACACCCGGCGATTTCCTGCATCCGAACCTTCGAGACGGATGCCGCTTTAAACGGAATGTTCTCGAAAAGTCTGACAGAAACCGATTGCCAGATGCCGGCGCTGGGTAAGATCTCTTCAAGACGAATACTGCCAGCGCATAGATTCACGTGAAACAGAAGAGGGGCGACGTCACAGCTTGAATTTGTTTCACGTGAATCCGTCACCTTGAATCGGCTCCGATCCGACAGCCGGAATTGTCACCTGAGGAGGGTGCTTCTTTCTCACATCCTGAAGGCTCAACATCGAACCCGATGTCACGCCTGATTGCAGTGGCTGGACCAGAGGGCGACGGAAAAATCCCGGAAGCGGTGTTTCACGTGAATCTCCTGTTTTGAATCGGCTACTGTTGTGTTCAGGAGCTCAACCGCCTCCACTTACATCGTGTGACGACATGGGTGAAAGACCTCGCCCCTAGGCCTACAAACAGATTGTGAGGTTGTGACGTAGTCTCGCCAAACGAAATGCAATTCCCTCATTCAGTGTGTTTCCGTCCTGGGCCCGATTTGAAGGGGAAACAGATACTGTCGGAGGCTGCGTGTGTGAGGGACGAGAACCGCGCCGGAAAGGAAAGCCGCTCCTGGTCAGGACAGGTATTTTTCTGACAATTGATTCACGTGAAACAGATCGCCGTCTCACCGATCACTTCGATTCGGCGGCGGAATGGCGAGGCTTGTTCTTTTCCGCGGTGACGAGAGTTGATAAAGAGGCGGTCCACGACTCGACCACGAACCGGAAGACACCATGGCTGACACGATCTTTGCGCTCTCCAGTGGAGCTGTGCCTTCGGGCGTTGCGGTGATCCGTGTGTCTGGTCCAGGTACCAGGGAGATCGTTGAGACACTGGCTGGCAAGGTGCCACAGCCGCGGAAGACGATGCTGGCCAAGCTCCGGGATCCGGAAACGAAGGACGTTCTCGACGAGGCCCTGGTACTCTACTTTGAAGGACCTTCCAGCTTCACGGGAGAGGACGTTGCCGAGTTCCAATGCCATGGTGGACGTGCCGTGGTCTCAAGCCTCCTGTCCGTACTTTCCCGGTTTTCCAATTGCCGTCCGGCCGAGGCAGGGGAGTTCACGCGCCGCGCTTTCGATCGTGGCCGCATGGACCTCACGGAAGTTGAGGGCCTGGCAGATCTCATCGCCGCAGAGACCGAGAGCCAGCGCAAGCAGGCAGTCCGTCAGATGGGTGGAGCCCTCGGCAAACTCTATGACGACTGGAGAAAGCGTCTCATCCATATGCGCGCAATGATCGAGGCCGACTTCGATTTCGCCGATGAAGAGGATGTTCCTGGCAGCGTGGCCGATGAAGTCTGGGCGGAAGCAACCCAGCTCCATTACGAGATTGCAGAGCACCTTGAGAAATCCCGCAGCGGCGAGCGTCTACGGTCCGGCTTGCAGGTGGTGCTGATGGGGGCACCCAATGCCGGCAAGTCCAGTCTCCTGAATGCCATCGCAGGACGGGAGGTCGCCATCGTCACGGAAGAAGCCGGAACGACCCGGGACGTGATCGAGGTTCATCTGGATCTTTCAGGGTATCCCGTGACGCTTGTCGATACCGCCGGCCTCCGGAAGACGGAGGGTGTGGTTGAGAAGGAAGGCATACGCCGGGCAGAGGAACGGGGCCGGGGAGCGGATCTCATCCTGTGGGCGGTGGAGCCTGGTGGGGTGGAACAGGACGATGTCGCCGCCGGCCTTCCGGAAGACCTTCGCCGTAGTGTGCCTGTCTGGACCGTTCGAACGAAGGCTGATCTTGAGACTCTTCCGGAACAAGACTCTTCCGGAACGATCCAGGCAATTGCTTGTTCCAGCAAAAGCGCTGAAGGTATGAACCCGCTTTTTTCCCGGCTTACCCGTTTTGCCGAGGAAACGATATCTGTCGGCGAAGCACCACTGGCCACCCGGGAACGGCACCGTCACTATCTCAAGGATTGTCTGTCCGGCCTGAGAGCTGCCGTGGATATGGTGCACCTGCCGGCGGAATTGCGCGCGGAAGACCTTCGCCGGGCTGCGGATGCTCTCGGGCGGATCACCGGGAGGTTCGATGTCGAGGATTTGCTTGATGTGATCTTCCGGGATTTCTGTATCGGCAAGTGACCTGTTTCACGTGAATCATCTCAGGTGAACTGCGGATCGATTCTCTACCGGAACATGTTTCACGTGAATCATTTTCTCTGCCGTAAGTGCAAAATGACCAGCGCCACCAGACGATCTGTCTGCTGACCTGAATTCCGCTTTGACCTACAGCCGCGTCACACGTATAAGTCTCGGCGAACAAGTGCCGGTTTGCGCGGCCTGTGATAGTCTGGCCTAGGCTGGAGAAAGATCCCGAAAACCGAACCGGAAAAACCCGGACCCGAGGCTCTGCTGTCGGGTTTCGTGAGCGGTAGAGACTATGAACGAACTGGACCTGACCTTCGATGTGGTGGTGATTGGTGGCGGTCATGCCGGCTGTGAAGCTGCGGCGGCATCGGCACGTGCTGGTGCCGCGACTGCTCTGGTCACGCATCGCTTCGATACCATCGGTGTGATGTCCTGTAACCCGGCTATTGGTGGTCTGGGGAAGGGGCACCTCGTTCGCGAGATCGATGCGCTTGATGGATTGATGGGGCGTGTTGCCGACAAGGGCGGGATCCAGTTCCGCATGCTTAACCGGCGCAAGGGACCGGCGGTGCGTGGTCCGCGCGCGCAGGCAGATCGCAAGCTCTACCGGGAAGCGATGCAGCGTGAGATTGCCGCTGTCGAAGGTCTGAGCGTCGTTGAAGGTGAAGCCCACAAGATCCGGTTTGCGGGTGACAGCGAGAAGCGTTCTGTCTCGGGTATTCAACTGGCCGATGGCCGGGTGATCAACTGCCGCGCCATCGTGTTGACGAGCGGTACATTTCTCCGGGGCCTCATTCATATCGGCGACAAGAAGATACCCGCGGGACGCTCCGGCGAAGCGCCGGCACTCGGGCTGTCTGAATCACTGGAGGAAATCGGCTTCGATCTTGGGCGTCTCAAGACAGGTACGCCCGCACGGCTGGACGGCCGGACGATCCACTGGGACAGGCTGGAAGAGCAGCCGGGCGATGACGACCCGATTCCGTTTTCCACCCTGACGGACAGGATCGAGACACCTCAGATCCCGTGCCACATCACACGCACGACGCCCGAGACCCATCGCATCATTCGTGAGAACCTTTCTCGCTCTGCTATGTATTCAGGCGAGATCAAGGGGCGGGGGCCACGCTATTGTCCATCCATCGAAGACAAGATCGTTCGCTTCGGCGACAGGGACGGGCACCAGATTTTCCTGGAGCCGGAAGGACTGGACGATCACACCGTCTATCCGAACGGCATTTCCACATCGTTGCCGGAAGATGCGCAGATAGCGTTTCTGAAGACCATTCCGGGTCTGGAAGATGTGGTGGTGCTGCAGCCAGGTTACGCGATCGAATATGACCATGTCGACCCGCGCGAGCTGCGTCCGACACTGGAAGCCAAGCGGTGCTCGGGTCTTTACCTGGCCGGCCAGATCAACGGTACGACCGGGTATGAGGAAGCTGGGGCACAGGGTCTTGTGGCCGGGCTCAACGCCGCTCTGAAGGCTGCTGGCAAGGCGCCGTTCGTGGTTGACCGGTCCGAGGGATATATCGGTGTCATGATCGATGACCTGATCACCAGGGGCATCACCGAACCCTATCGGATGTTCACATCGCGTGCAGAGTACCGGTTGTCCCTGCGGGCGGATAATGCGGACCAGCGCCTGACTCCTTTGGGTATCGGCATCGGGTGCGTCTCCTCCACACGTAGAGAAGCCTTTGAAGACAAGATGGCCAGGATCGCCATTGCGCGGGAACTTCTGACGAGACTGACCGTGACGCCTTCCGAAGCTCAGAAGAAGGGCCTGCCTGTAAACCAGGACGGCATCCGCCGGTCTGCCTTCGATCTGCTGTCCTATCCCAATGTCACCTTCGAAGGCCTGACGGACATCTGGCCCGAACTGAAAGATATTGATCCGGCGATCGCTGAGCAGGTTGCGACAGATGCGCTTTATGCCGTTTACCTCGATCGTCAGATGGCAGATATCGAAGCCTTGAAACGCGATGAAGCCTTGTCGATTCCCGATGGTTTCGACTACGAAGCGATCATTGGTCTTTCCAATGAAGTGCGCCAGAAACTGATCGACATTCGTCCGGCCACTCTTGGCCAGGCGTCTCGCATGGATGGCATGACACCCGCCGCGCTCACGCTGATCCTGTCGCATCTGAAGCGCCAGAGCCAGAAAGGGGCTGCCTGATGGGCCGCCCGGTGATGTTGAATACCTCTGGACAGGTTGTGCATAAGTTTGGGGATGTTTCACGTGAAACGTTGGATAGACTCCAGATCTATGTCGACCTCGTTCTGAAATGGCAGCCTGCGCAAAACCTCATTGCACCGTCGACCATCCCGGATATCTGGACCCGTCACGTGGCGGATAGCCTGCAAACCCAGTGGTGTAATCCGGAAGCAAGGACCTGGGTTGATATCGGCAGCGGCGGTGGGTTTCCCGGTGTGGTGACCGCAATCCTGCTCGCCGATGAGCCGGACGCACATGTGCACATGATCGAGAGCAACCAGCGCAAGGTGGCATTTCTCAGAACGGCCTTAAGGGAGACAGGGTCCAAGGGGACAGTGCATCCTGGCCGGATCGAATCGGTTGCGAAAGATTGGAAGCACGGCCGGGTGGACGCTGTTTCTGCGCGCGCTTTGGCGTCGCTGGATCTGCTTTTTCAGCTTTCAGAGCCGTTTACGGCAGCCGGCGCAAAGGCTGTTTTCCACAAAGGTCAGGATTTTCAGCGAGAAGTTAACGAAGCTACTGCCCGTTGGCAGTTCGACATGATAGAAAAAGACAGTCTTGTTGATCCAATGAGCCGGATGCTTCTTTTCTCGAATATTTCAGCCCGGCCGGAGTAGCCAGGAAGGTGTTGTAGCAATGAGCATGCTTCCCGAAATGCCGCGCGTTCTCGCGCTAGCGAATCAGAAGGGTGGGGTGGGCAAAACCACAACCGCCATTAACCTCGGCACGGCGCTTGCGGCGATTGGCGAAAAAGTTCTGGTGATTGACCTCGACCCGCAGGGTAACGCTTCAACGGGTCTGGGTATCGAGCATCGTGATCGTGGTCTGTCGACGTATGAAGTTCTGAGCGGTGATTGCTCCCTTGCAGAGGCCGTTCGCGAAACGGCGGTGCAGCGTCTTTGGGTGGCGCCGTCCACAATGGATCTGCTGGGCCTCGAACTGGAAATCGCCTCCACGGGTGACCGGGCGTTCCGCCTGCGCAGTGCCATCGAAAACCTGACCCATTCGCGTCTGTTCCAGGAGATCGGCTTTACCTATGTGCTGGTCGACTGCCCGCCGTCACTGAACCTGCTGACGATCAATGCCTTGTCTGCGTCGCACTCCATCCTGGTGCCGTTGCAATGCGAGTTCTTCGCGCTTGAAGGTCTCAGCCAGTTGCTCAGCACGGTTGAGCAGGTCAAGAACGCGCTTAATCCTGAACTCAGCATCCATGGCATCGTTCTGACCATGTATGACAGCCGCAACAATCTCTCCAGCCAGGTGGTCGCCGATGTGCGCGAAACCATGGGTGATGCGGTTTACGAAACGATCATTCCGCGCAACGTTCGTATTTCGGAAGCTCCGTCCTATGGTAAGCCGGCGCTGCTTTACGATTTGAAATGCGCCGGCAGCCAGGCCTATCTGCGGCTTGCGTCTGAAATCATCCAGCGTGAGCGCGAACTGCGACGCGTCGCGGCATAAAGCCCGATCGATTCGGCTCCGTTTTGGCGAGCCTTGATGCATGGCGGCGAAGAGGCACAGTCGCCATGCTATATCCTATTGAAATATAAGAAGAAAAAGGTGCGGTATGGCGGAAAGAGACGTCAAGAACAAGCGTTTGGGCCGTGGTTTGGCGGCGCTGATCGGGGATTCGGCTCCCGAAGCGGCCGCACCGCCGGAAAAGATCATTCGCGACTCCCGCAGGGTGCCGATCGAACATCTGGAGCCCAACCCGCGCAACCCGCGCAAGACCTTTACCGAGAAAGACCTGGCGGATCTTTCCGAGTCCCTGAAGGCAAAAGGCATCGTCCAGCCGATCCTGGTACGTCCGGCAGCAGGGAAGGCCAATCGTTTCGAGATCATCGCCGGCGAACGCCGTTGGCGGGCCGCACAGCGGGCCGGGCTGCACGAAGCACCGATCATCATTCGGGACGTGACCGATCAGGAAGCGCTTGAGCTCGCCATTATCGAGAACGTCCAGCGTGCCGATCTCAATCCGATCGAAGAAGCGATGGGCTATGAGCAGCTCACCGCGGAGTTCAGCTACAGCCAGGGCGAACTCGCCAAGGTGATCGGCAAGAGCCGTAGCCACGTGGCCAACACCATGCGCCTGCTGAAGCTGCCGAATTCGGTAAAGGACTATCTGCACGAAGGCCTGCTCACGGCCGGCCACGCCCGGGCGCTGATCACCATCGAGGACCCGAGGGTACTTGCCGATCTGATCGTCGAAAAAGGCCTCAGCGTCCGCGAGACCGAAAAGATCGCCCAGGACCCGGATGCTCTCGCCAAACTGATGGGCCAGAAGACCCCGACCGAGAAGGCCCCGAAGGACGCCGACACCAAGGCGCTGGAAAAGCGCCTCACCGACACGCTCGGTCTGAAAGTCACCGTCGGCCACAAGCCGGGCAAGGAATCGGGCGACCTGAAGATCAAGTACACGTCGCTGGAACAGCTCGACGAGATCTGCAAGAAGCTGGGCGTTGAGACGCGCTAAGATATTGAATTTATTTTAAATTTTAGAGCCGGAGCGATTATTGCTCCGGCTTTTTTGTTTTGATTTTGCCAGCCTGTAATCCCAACATCCCTCATCCTGAGGACTGTCATCAGGCCTGTCTTGCAGAATGGCCCACATGTCCCGGTGGTTGCCGCCCATCCTTCGAGACAGCGCTTGCGCGCTTCCTCACGATGAGGGAGGTGTGTGAGCGAACGCCAAGAATACAAAGAGACTCAGGGAGAGGAGCAGGTAACCTCGTTAGCGCCTCTGTTGCCGCGCTCTGGCGGCTCTGCCGAGCTTCAGGAGGGCTTCGGAGAGGACGGGTACACCAAGGGCATCGTTGAGGCGGGAAATGCGTGTAGCCTCGCTCAAAATGTCCATGGCGCGTTCCAGATCCGTCAGGGACCAGATCCGCAGCTGCTGGGTGAATTTCGGCTTGCGGGAGAAGAAGATAGGCGGTCGCTGTCCATCGACGACGGCCTGGGCGTTTTTGCCCTGTTCGATATCGATTCGCATCCGGTGCAAATGTTGAAAATGCTTCAATGTCTGGTTGGCGATCACCGAGGCCTTGGAGCCGGCTTCCGCAAGCCGTTCCAGCCCGTGGTCCAGCAAGGCAAGGTCTCCCGATGCTGCGGCATCAATCAGCTCCGACATTTCGAAGGCGGATGCATCGCCGATGATAGCCTCGACATCCTCGCTGTCGATCCGGCCCTTGTTGAGGGCATAGAGGCAGAGTTTTTTCAGCTCACCGCGGCTGGCCATGCGATCACCGCCCAGCAGGCTGTGCAGTGCTGCCCGGGCTTCCCGGGTAACCGAAAGACCGGCTTCGCGGGTTTCCTCGTCGATCAACTGGTCGATGCCCCGGTCATTGTCGGCATAACAGGGCAGCGCAACGGCGCGTTTGTGCGATTCGATCAGCTTTCTGAGGCCGACGCCCTTTTTGATGTCGCCGCCCTCAAGGACCACCAGCGTCTGCCAGTCGTCCAGCTTCAGAACGGGTTCGACTGCAGGATTGAGATTGCGGGAGGAAGCATCCTTCACCCAGACGATCCTGCGGCCACCAAAAAGCGGAACGGTCAGAACTTCGTCGATCAGCCGATTCGGATCCGAACCGAGATCGGACGCATCAAGCTTGACCAGATTGAACGGATCGCTTTCGCCTTCGGAGGCCTTGTTGACGAGGCGGGTAGCGCGTTCCGATACGAGTCCGGTATCCGGACCGAAGATCAGGACAACGCCGCCAGCCTCCGGGGGATTGGCGACGAAACGGTCAATCTCCGCGGCTTTGAGGACGGTCACGGCCGTTTGCCTCCAGGGTCAGTGTCACGACTGGCTGGCGAAATAGCCGGCAATCCGGGCTGCGATATCGTCAGCAACTGCCTTGGCAACACGTTCCTGCGCATCACGATAGGCACGGGTGTTGGCAAAACGCTGGTTGGAGAAGTCGTAGGAAGCGGATTTGAACGCCCGGCCGGTCATCAGGGTCTCGTCGGTCGCCAGATCGCTCAGGACGAAGGTCGAGTTCATCGTGGTCGTGTAGGCGGAAGGCACGTCGGAGAACTGTTCGACACCGACTTCCGAGCTGCCGATGTCCATCAATACCTTGAGACGATATTTCTTGGCACCAGAGCCGGCCCCACGTTCGAACCGGTAGGTCAGCTCGTTGTAGAGAACACGCGATGCATCGTCGTTGGCGTACTGGCTGGAGATGGATTCCAGGTCGATCGCCGCAAGTTCCGCCGCTACGGGAGAGGGCTGGGAACCGAAGTCGCCCGTGCTGCTGCCGTAAAGCGGGCGGACCTGACATCCGCCCAGAGCCATGGCAGCTGCCAGTCCGGCGCAAAGGGCAGCGCGCCGCAACGCGCCGCTGCTCTGGAAGAGGTTGTTAAACAACGACATTCACGATCCTTTGCGGTACCACGATAATCTTCTTCGGCGCCTTGCCTTCAAGAGCCTTCTTGACTGCGTCGAGGGCCAAGGTAGCCGCTTCGACCTCGTCTTTGGAAGCCTCTTTTGCAATCGTCAGTTCACCGCGTTTCTTTCCGTTGATCTGGATCGGGTAGGTGACGGTGTCGTCGGACAGCAGGGCCTCGTCGGCCTGCGGCCAGCTTGCTTCCGAAATCAGATTGTCGTGGCCGAGTGCAGACCAGCATTCTTCTGCCAGGTGCGGCATCATCGGAGCCATCATCTGCACGAGGTAGTCGGCTGCTTCACGTACGGCATATTCGGTGCCGGCATCGGCTTCGCCCTCGTTGAAGACCTTGCTGATGGTGTTGACCAGCTCATAGAGGCGGGCCACGGCCCGGTTGAAGCCGAGGCCTTCCAGATCGGCGGAAACGGCCGCCAGGGTCTTGTGGCTGGCCCGGCGCAGATCAAGCGCCTTGCCGTCGACTTCCGGTGCCTTGCCGCCACGAGGTTCGATCTTCTCGGCAATGTCGCCAATCAGGCGCCAGACGCGCTGGACAAAACGCCAGGCACCTTGCACGCCGTCCTCGGTCCAGATCACGTCCCGCTCCGGCGGGCTGTCGGACAGCATGAACCAGCGGGCGGTATCGGCGCCGTAGGTGTCGATGATGTCGGTCGGATCGACAGTGTTCTTCTTCGACTTCGACATCTTCTCGATGGAGCCGATGGCAACGTCTTCACCGGTTTCGACAAGAACCGCGCGGCGCTTGCCGTCGACATCCTCGATACGGATTTCGGACGGGGCAATCCAGCGCCCGTTCGCACCTTCGCCGACGCGATAGGTCTCGTGGGTGACCATGCCCTGTGTAAACAGGCCCTTGAACGGCTCCTTCAGATCAAGCGCACCGACCTTCTGCATCGCCCGCGTGAAGAAACGGGAATAGAGCAGGTGCAGGATGGCATGCTCGATACCGCCGATATACTGGTCCACCGGCAGCCAGCCGTTGGCGGCTTCCGGGTCGGTCGGCTGATCGCAGTCCGGCGCCGTGAAGCGGGCGAAGTACCAGGAACTGTCCACGAAGGTGTCCATGGTATCGGATTCGCGGCGGGCAGGCTTGCCGCATTTCGGGCAGGACGTGTTGCGCCAGGTCGGGTGACGGTCGAGCGGATTACCGGGCTTGTCGAAGTTGATGTCGTCCGGCAGCTGGACCGGCAGGTTCTCGTCCTTTTCCGGAACGACGCCGCAATCGTCGCAATGAATGACCGGGATCGGGCAGCCCCAGTAGCGCTGACGCGAAATGCCCCAGTCGCGCAGGCGGTAATTCACCTGGCGTTCTGCCTGGGACGCGCCGTCGACGGTGATTTCTTCCAGCTTCTTGGCCACCGCTTCCTTGGCGTCCGGAATGGAAAGGCCGTTGAGGAAGTCGGAGTTGAAGATGGTGCCGTCGTCGGTGAAAGCCTCGTCGGCTACATCAAAGGTTGCCGGATCGGCATCCTTCGGCAGCACGACGGGCGTGACAGGCAGGCCGTATTTGCGGGCGAAGTCCAGGTCGCGCTGGTCATGTGCCGGGCAGGCAAAGATGGCGCCGGTGCCATAGTCCATCAGGATGAAGTTGGCGACATACACCGGCAGCTCGATGGAGGCATCCAGCGGGTGCTTGACGCGCAGACCGGTATCGAGGCCTTTTTTCTCTGCCTTTTCAATTGCTTCTTCGGATGTACCGACCCGGCGGCACTCTTCGATGAAGGCTTTCAGCTCCGGATTGCTTTCCGCCAGCTTGGTCGAGATTGGATGATCCGGCGACAGGCCCATGAAGGACGCACCGAACAGCGTGTCCGGACGGGTGGTGAAGATTTCCAGCGTCTTGTCGCCGGTGGGCGCAGCCTCGGTGAACTCGAAGCGCACACGCAGGCCTTCGGAGCGGCCGATCCAGTTCTTCTGCATCAGGCGCACCTTGTCCGGCCAGCGGTCGAGCGTGTCGATCGCCTCCAGCAGGTCTTCCGAGTAATCGGAAATCTTGAAGAACCATTGGGTCAACTCGCGCTGCTCAACCAGAGCGCCGGAGCGCCAGCCGCGACCGTCGATCACCTGTTCGTTGGCCAGAACCGTCATGTCGACCGGGTCCCAGTTGACCTTGGCGTTCTTGCGGTAGACGAGGCCGGCCTCCAGGAACTTCAGGAACAGCCGCTGCTGCTGGGTGTAATAGGCGACGTCGCAAGTCGCGAATTCCCGGCTCCAGTCCAGCGACAGGCCCATGATCTTGAGCTGGTCGCGCATGGTGGCG
Organism: Roseibium algicola; assembly: GCF_001999245.1. Classification (NCBI taxonomy): domain Bacteria; kingdom Pseudomonadati; phylum Pseudomonadota; class Alphaproteobacteria; order Hyphomicrobiales; family Stappiaceae; genus Roseibium; species Roseibium algicola. The sequence continues at coordinate 2,653,148 of NZ_CP019630.1, forward strand.
ATGTTTTCGTAGGTCCAGTCCTTGGGATGAACCTTGTTCTGCATGGCCGCGTTTTCCGCCGGCATGCCGAAAGCGTCCCAGCCCATCGGGTGCAGGACGTTGAAGCCCTTGGCGCGCTTGTAACGGGCAACAACATCGCCCATGGCGTAGTTGCGCACATGGCCCATGTGGATGCGGCCGGACGGATAGGGGAACATTTCAAGGACATAGTATTTGTCGCGGGGATCGTCGTTGTGGGTGACGAAGACGTCCTTGTCGTTCCAGACCTTTTGCCAGCGCGCTTCGACTTCGCGCGCATTGTACCGTTCCGTTGCCATCAAATGTGCCGTTTGTTCTTGCCGCCGGATCCGGCGGATTTCCTGAAAGATTGACTGCCGGACTGTCACCAGAAATCGCGTCCGGGGTCAACATGTGAGAAGAGATTGATCTTGCAGATGCCTGTTTATTTCGCAACGCCGCATTCGTAAAGCTATCGGATGGCCGCTTCCGGCGTTGTTTCGGGATCAGGCGGGCTTGAAGCTTCCCAGATTTCCAACAGGCGCCGCCCGTCCGGGTGTTTCCTGCTGAACATGGGATACATGGGCACTTCGAGGAAGGTGGGGGAGTGAACGAGCAGGCTTGCTTCGTCACCCAGGAACACGGCCTTCCGGATCATGCCGACTTCCGTGCTCTCCATATAGACATCGGCCCGTTCGTGCAGAAGCATCGACCAGGCAAGCTGTTCCGTCGACACATATTCAACAGTGACACCGGCAGCCTCCAGCATGTCTTCATACCAGTAGTTTCTGACCGCAACCACGGAGAGCCCTTCCTTGCGAAGATCATCGAAGCTCAGTGGCCCGATGCCGTCCGGAAACCGGTCTTTCTTGTAAAAATGTACGTAGGTTGCCAGTCCGACGGGTCGTTCGGGAAAATAGAATTCCTCGCTTCGTTCATCCGTGTAGGACCAGGAAAAGGTTGCCGCGTAAGTCCCGTTCCTGACCATCTGGTACGATCGCTGCCAGGGGAGAAAGTCGAATTTCGCCTGATGCCCGGCTTTTTCGATTACGCGCCTGACGATCTGGGTGTGGCTTCCGAAGCCCGGTGACTTCGCGCCAATAAAAGGCGGCCATTCGCCAACCGCGAACGTGAAGGTTTCACTCCGCGATGCAGGAACGTACAGAAAGCAGAACAACATCAGTATGCAGATAAATGAACCGAGTTGCCTCACACCGGGCCCTCCATCTTCATTTGATGCAAGCTGCGAGACACTATCGGCAAACCTCTAGGAAAAGGTGAACCTGATTGAATACCTGGCGTGAAAATTCACCGGCTGTGCAGTCATGTCAGGTTGCTTGGGTCTTTGCAAAGACCACTTGAGATCAAGGGGCGACCGGGCCTATGAGAAGGAACGCGCGATCCGGCAGAGCACCTGACAATTTGAAGGACCAACTGATGACCTCCGCAGCAGACCGACTGGCAAACGTCCAGGCAGATATCAGAAGTGCCGAAGCCGAGTTCGGCAGGCCGGAAGGGTCGGTAACGTTGATTGCGGTTTCCAAGACCTTCGAAGCGGACGAGATCCGCCCGGTACTTGAGGCAGGTCAGCAGGTTTTCGGCGAAAACAGGGTGCAGGAAGCCATGCACAAGTGGCCGGGGCTTCGCGAGGACTTTGAAGGTATCGAATTGCATCTGATCGGCCCGCTGCAATCCAACAAGGCCAAGGAAGCGGTCGCGACCTTTGATGTCGTCCATACGGTTGACCGGCCGAAAATCGCAAGGGCACTGAAAGCCGAGATGGAAAAGCAGGGCAGGGATCTGCCGTGTTTCATTCAGGTGAATACGGGTGAAGAGCCCCAGAAGGCAGGCATCGCACCGAAGGATGTCGATGCCTTCGTGAAAGAGTGCAAGGAAGATGTCGGGCTCAACATTGTCGGCCTGATGTGCATTCCGCCGGTCGACGAAGCACCGGGCGAACATTTCGCGCTTCTGGAAAAAATCGCCGCCCGCAATGGCCTCGAGCAGCTATCCATGGGCATGTCTTCCGACTATCCGGTCGCGGTCGGCTTTGGGGCCACGCACGTGCGTGTCGGATCCGCCATCTTCGGCTCGCGCGACTACACCTGATCAGAGCCTGCCGTTTCACGGAACGGCAATCAGACCGGGATTGGCATTGCTTCGGTTTGCAGGACTGGTCGCGAACCGAAGCATGGATAGCCGTTTCAACCAGTTTGTTTCGAATTTATAAATAAAATCAAATAGATATTCAGACTGGTTTTTCCAGCGGAAGCCCCAGAACTGCCTAAAATCGTTAAAAATGACGGTAGTTTGACCGACCTGTGGCTGATCTCCATGGCGGAACACAACATTGCCGCGAAGGTTTCAAAGAGCTGCCCTTTGCCCGTCGCGATCGGCCCGCAGTGTTTGTCTCGTTCCGGTTCGACGGGTCGCAGGGGCCTGGCGAACGGACGGAACGACAGGTGAGCCCAAAGCCGAATGGCACACGGGACACCTGACAAGACCCAAACCATTGGAGGTCATATCATGTCCAAACGTCTTACTGCTGCTCTTCTGATCGGTGCCTTTACCGCGTCTTCCGCAGCTCTTGCCCAGGGCATGTCGTTCGAGGCGGTGGATCTCGATCAGGACGGTTATGTCAGCTTCGAGGAAATCGCGGCAGCCGTCCCGACCCTTTCCGAAGATGCATTCAACGCGGCTGACAGCAATCAGGACAGCCTTCTGGATCCGGAAGAGTTCTCCTCCGTCCAGCCGTAACCGGGCTTCGGGCAATCAAACCCCCCGTCGGCTGCGTCAGCAGCCAGATTGCCCGAACAAGACCACCGTCGGTAAGGTCACGCCGGCGGTGGTTTTCCGTTTTGAAGGGGACTTCCGAATTTTTTCCGAAGAAATGAGCCAATCCGGCCGGGCCAGGCTTCAGTCCAGCCAGAAATCCGGCGTCAGGAGCAGGATACCTGCCAGGATTTCCAATCGACCGAGGATCATCTGAACCGCCAAGAACCATTTGGCGAGATCCGGCAGGGACTGGAACGTACCGGACGGACCAATGGTATCGCCAACGCCGGGACCGACATTCGCAAGGGCTGTGATGGAGGCGCTGAGCGCCGTCTCGAGATCAAGACCGAGCATCATGTAGACCAGCGAAAACGCCGCAAAAGCGCCCGCATAAAGAACGGCGAAGACAAGCACACCTTCCAGAACCGGATTTGACACGGCCCGTCCCTGGTATTTCGGCTCGACCACCCGGTGTGGTCGGATCATCCGTCGGAACAGGCCCTGGATGTAACTGCCCAGAATTGCGATCCGGAACATCTTGAAGCCTCCGGACGTGGAGCCGCTGCAGCCGCCGAAGAACGTCAGCACGAAGAAAATCGCGATCACAGGCGGACCGAACTGCAGGTAGTCGTTGGCGGCATAGCCGGTGGTGGTGATCACCGAAACCACGTTGAAGACCGCGAATGTGAACATCTGGAAGGGCGTGTCATGTCCGATGAACCGCTCGAACAGGAACACGCTGATCGAAGCTGCGGCGACAATGGCAAGCAGCAGCATGATCTGGACGTCTTTTACCCAATGCCGTCGCTCGATACTCCGGATCAGATAGAGGAACGGCACGGCGGATCCCAGCATGAACACCGAGGCGACCCAGTAAACGGCGAGGCCGTCGAATTGGCCGAAGGACTGGTCGGACGTGGAGAAGCCTCCCGTCGAGACGGTCGTCATGGAATGGATCACCGCTTCGAAAAAGGTCATTCCACACAGCAGGTAGAGCGTGGCGCAGGCAATCGACAGTCCGGCATAAAGGGCCAGCAGCCGGTAGACGAATGGGCCGACATGGCCATAGGGCTTGCTGGTATTTTCAGACGATTCCAGCGCGAAGAGCTGGCTGCCACCAACGCGCAAACCCGGCAGAAGCCAGATCCCGATGGCAACCACGCCAATGCCGCCAACCCATTGCAGCAGCGCTCGCCACAGCAAAATGCCCGGCGGCAGAGTGTCGAGACCCGTCAGGATTGTCGAACCGGTTGTGGTCAGGCCGGAGGCGGTCTCGAAGAAGGCGTCGGTGAAGCTGATGCCGAGGCCGCTGAAGTAGAAGGGTACGGCGCCGGCGAAGGAGAAGGTGAACCAGGCGGCGTTGACGAACAGGATCGCTTCGCGAAAGTGGCTCGGCGGCTGTTCTCCCTGGAAAGCCATGGTCATGAGCAAGCCTGCGGTTCCAAGAACCAGGGCCGATACCAGAAAGACCTGCCAGTCCGAGTTTCTGGCGAACACATCCGCGATACCCGGAACGATCATCAGAACTGAAATCAGGATGAGCAATCGTCCGATTGGCAAAGCAATGGCGCGATAATTCATAGACTGGACGTCCGCAACGGTCGGCTGTCAGGACAGCAGGCGTGTGTGTCAAAAGACAGTCGTTATCTGCCTGTGCACCGCAAAAAGCAAGGCCGTCGGGTTTTAGGCCTGCCAATCGCCTGGAATGACCGGCAGGGTAGCTGACCTGCGAGCGATCGGCAAAACTGCTTCTAAAACACACCTATACGCCAGTTCATGTTGACCGGACCGGGAGGCTTTGCCAGAGTGATTTCATAAATTTGGGAGGAAAACATGAAAGTACTTTCCTGGGCGCTTGGCGCGGCAATGGCGCTTGGCCTGGCAGCCGGTTCGGCACAAGCAGCAGACACAACCTTGCGCATTTCGCTGCAATTGCCTCTGACGAGCCACCTCGGCCAGAATCTGCAGCTCTTCAAGGAAGAAGTAGAGAAAAACTCCAACGGCGACATTGCCGTGGAGATCTACGATTCCGCTCAGCTCTACAAGGACAACGAAGTTCCGGCAGCCGTCGGCAGCGGCTCCATTGAAATGGGCGTTGCGTCGCTGACGCGTTATGTCGGCGACATTCCTGCCGTCGACGTTTTCTATCAGCCGTTCCTGTTCGACACGGAAGAAAAGGTTCGTGCGGCCGTAGCCAAGGGATCTCCCGTGCGTGGACCGCTGGATGAGGCAATCGCGGAAACCGGTTCCACCGTTCTGTGGTGGCAGGCTTATGGCGGCTCCATCATGCTGTCCAATGGCGGACCGCTGAAAACCCCGGAAGATCTGAAAGGCAAGAAGGTACGCGTCTTCGGCAAGACGCTTGGCGATTTTGTCACGGTTGCCGGGGGTGCGCCGACGCTGATTTCCGGTTCTGAACAGTATCTGGCCTACCAGCGCGGCACCGTGGATATCGGCATGACCGGTGTTTCCGGCGTGAAATCCCGCAAGCTCTGGGAAGTCATGGACACGATCACCGTGACCAACAATGCGGATATCGAGTTCATCGTCGTGGTGAACACCGATTTCTGGAACGGCCTGCCGGACGAGCACAAGAAGATCATCGAGGCTGCTGCCCTCAAGGCGGAAGCCGATGTGCGGGATCGGATGTCCCAGATCGAAGCCGAAGCTTACGAGATTTCGGAACAGAACGGCATGACCATCTACACGCCGACCGCAGAAGAAATGACTGCCTGGAAAAGCGTAAGCCAGCCGGTCTACGACAACTTCGTCGAAAAAGCGGGCCCTCTCGGCAAGCAGGTACTCGAAGCCGCTCAGAAATTCTGACGGCCCACGGATCCTGAACGACGGAAGCGGCCGCGGCCATGCTGGCCGCTTCCAGTCACGGATGCCGGAGTTCCGGTGTCTTTTCGCGGCCGGTTTTCACCGGCCGTCTTTTCCCGGCCTTGCCGATTGCTCGATCGACAGATGGTTTCATGAAAGCCTTCTATTTTCTTCTTCAGGCCTTTGCCTGGATCGCCGCGCTGCTGTTCGTCGCCGTGGGCTGCATGCTCACGTATGAAGTTCTGGCCCGGTATCTTTTCGTTGCACCGACCATCTGGGCGTCGGAGTTGTCTCAGCTGTGCCTGATCTGGGGCACCATGCTTGCCATGCCATGGCTGTTGAAAGCCGGTCGGCACATTGCGGTTGATGCGCTGACAGACCAGCTAAGCCCGGGCTGGCGCCGCGCCTGCCATGTGGTTGCCATGGGCTTTGTTGCGGTGTTCAGCATCCTGGTCGCCTGGAAGGGTGGCGGGATCTTCTACGATTCCTTCGAGCGAGGCCGCACCTCGGGCTCCATGCTGGACCTTCCCATGTGGATCTCCGAACTGTCCGTTCCGGTCGGGTTTGCGCTTCTGTTCGTGCAGGCCCTTATTGAGCTGGGCCAGAAGCCCAAGTCGGGCGATCATGAAGCGGTGGTGATGGAATGACGACGGTTCTCATTCTCGCTTCGCTGTTCACCTTGTTGCTGATCCGCGTGCCGGTGGCGTTCGCGCTGGGCGGTCTCGGCCTTGGAATGCTCATTCTCGGTGGTTTCTCGCCGCTGATGGCGCCCCAAGCGATCCTGTCGACGCTGGATGGCTTCATTCTTCTAGCGGTACCGCTGTTCCTGCTGATGTCCAACATCCTGCTGAAGGGCGGGGTCGGGCGGGATCTCTTTGCCGCTGTTCATGCCTGGGTCGGTCACTGGCCGGGTGGACTGGCCGTCGCGACCATCCTGTCCTGCGCCATTTTCGCAGCCATTTCCGGATCGTCGGTGGCAACGGCCGCCACCATCGGAACAGTTGCGATCCCGGAAATGATCCAGCGCGGCTACGAGCGGAAATTCGTCTACGGCCTGCTTGCCGCCGGTGGCACGCTCGGCATTCTGATCCCGCCATCTATCCCGATGATCGTCTATGGCTTCGTTACCGAACAATCGGTGATCGCGCTGTTCCTGGCGGGTGTTGGCCCGGGCCTTATGCTTGTGGTGTTCTTCATCGTTTTTTCCATGGTCTATGCCCGCTGGTTCGGCGGTTACACGCCGGAGCCGGCATCAAGCTGGGACGAGCGCATGCGGGCAACTGTGCGGGCATTTCCCTCGATCCTGTTGGCGCTAGTTGTTATCGGTGCCATCTACAGCGGCGCGGCGACACCGACGGAAGCCGCAGCCATCGGCTTTGCCGTGGCGCTGCTGATTACCGGGCCCATCCTGCGTACGCTTACCTGGCAGGGTCTGAAGGAAGCCGCGTTCGATGCCATGGTGACGACCGTTGCCATCGTCTTGATCATTGCCGGGGCCAAGGTGTTCGGCAAGGCGATCACGCTTTACCGGATCCCGCAGGATATCTCGGTCTTCATCGGCCAGACCATCGATACGCCGCTCGCATTCATCATCGTGGTGTCGATCGTGCTTCTGATCATGGGGCTGGTGTTCGAGGCGCTGTCCATGGTGTTGATCATGACGCCGGTGCTGCTGCCGGCAGCCATGGCATTGGGCTTCGATCCGATCTGGTTCGGCGTCTATATGGTCGTTATGGTGGAATGCGCCCTGATTACACCGCCGGTCGGGCTCAATCTCTATGTCATCCAGTCGGTCGCGCGATCGAAGCTGTCCGACGTCTCCCGTGGCGTGCTGCCATTCCTGGTGATCATGTTGATTTCGGTCGCGATCCTGTATGTCTGGACCGATCTCGCGCTCTATCTGCCATTCAAGTTCTGAGGTTTTTGTCATGCCGTCACCGGCAGCTACCCTTCGCGCGCTGCTGGAGCAGCCGAAACTTCACGTCATGCCTTGCTGTTATGATGCCTTGTCCGCCAAGCTGATCGAGCAGGCAGGGTTCGATCTCACCTTCATGTCCGGCTTTGCCGCCTCTGCATCGCGGATCGGGCAGCCGGATCTGGGGCTGATGTCCTATGGCGAAGTGCTCGATCAGGCGCGTAACATCACCGATGCGGTCCGGATTCCGCTGCTGGCGGATGGCGACACTGGTTACGGAAATGCCATGAACGTGCGCCGGACCGTGACCGGCATGGCCAAGGCAGGCGCTGCGGCGGTGATGATCGAGGACCAGGTGGCTCCGAAACGCTGCGGTCACACACCGGGCAAGGCGGTCGTTTCCCGCGAGGAAGCCTTTGACCGGATCCGGGCGGCGCAGGATGCCAAGGAGGCAGGGGCCGATATCCTGATCCTTGCCCGGACCGATGCCCGTCATGAGCACGGCCTTGCCGAGGCAATTGCCCGGGCGGCAAAGTTCAAGGAACTCGGCGCTGATATCCTGTTTGTCGAAGCGCCCAAGACGGTTGCCGAAATGCAGGAAATCTGCCGGGAACTGACGGGCCCGAAGATGGCCAACATCGTGGAAGGCGGCGAAACTCCCGACCTCTCGCATGAAGAGCTTCGGGACATCGGTTACGCCATTGCCGCCTATCCGTTGACCTTGATGGCCAGCGCCATGAAGGCAATGGTGGCGACGTTGCAGCAGCTGAAGAGCGACCAGGACCGCACGCCGGATCTCATGGACTTCAAGGAGCTGCGGGACCGGATCGGCTTCAACGACTATTATGAGGTTTCGGCCAAATACGAGACGTCCAAGCGGGATTGATGCCGCCGGACTGTCCGGAACCCGGTCGCTCTGCCGAACTGCAAAATACGCCAACCCGTGCTACTCGGCGTTGGATTTATTGCAGATGGAATGTTAGACCCTGCGCGACTCAGAAGCTGTAACGGAAATCTTGAATGCAGGGCGAAAGACGCCGAAGACCTTCGCTGTCGCTGCCGATCCTGCGGACATCGCGCGACCAGCACCGGGACGGCACACTGACGCTCGGCAATTTGCTGTTGGCGCTGGGCGAGACGTCGTTCGGCTGGGCGATCGTGCTGTTTTCCCTGCTGACACTTCTTCCGTTGCCTCCCGGCTCCTCGCTCGTCACCGGTCTGCCGGTGCTCGTCACCACTTTCCAGATGGTGCTCGGCTTTCCGCATGTGAAACTGCCCAGGCCGCTTGCACGCCTGTCGCTCAATCACAACAAGCTGCGGCGAACGATGGTGCGCCTGCGTCCCGTCACAATGCGGCTGGAGCGCGTGCTGGCCCACCGGTACGAAGGTCTGTTTGCGCGAAAACATGAGCGCTTGCTCGGGCTTGCGTTGTTCGTCATTGCGTTCACATTGTTTCTGCCAGTGCCGCTCAGCGGCTGGTTTCCGGCGGTCGCGCTGTTCATCGCCGGCGTCGGCATTGTCGAGCGCGACGGACTTGTCGTCATCTTCGGTCTGCTGCTGGGTCTGGCCGCGGTGCTCCTCACCATCGCCATCCTGACGTCGATTGCGATCAGCACCCAAGCGTTCATGGCCTGAACCGAAAACCAGGTGTCCGATAAGGCGAAACGGCGTGGATCCCATGGTCGAGCCACGGGATGACGGTGTAGAGACAGAAAACCGGATCAAGGAAAACGGGAATTTCCGCCGCTTCCTTGACTCTTGCCCGGGTTTCGGGCATATCCCCGCTAACTCCATATGAGTGATTGAAATTTCGATCCGCCGACCGGGACCCGCAAAGGTGTAAAGAGTTCCCGGAGGTTAACATCCGACAGCGCGTTGCGCCCTCGGGTGTCAAACTGCTTTGCGCGGATTGATCCGGTTGGAAATGACCGGCGGTTGCCCATATGGTTCGGGAGACTTCCCGAAACCGAGACTATTCAAGGACTACTGATGTTTGAAAGCCTGTCCGATCGATTAAGCGGTATTTTCGACAAGCTCACCGGCCGCGGTGCGCTGTCGGAAAACGACGTCAACGAGGCGCTGCGCGAAATCCGCCGCGCGCTGATCGAGGCCGACGTTGCGCTGCCGATCGTACGTTCCTTCACCGACAAGGTGCGCAACCGTGCCGTCGGTGCCGAGGTGGTCAAGTCCGTGACCCCGGGCCAGATGGTCGTGAAGATCGTTCATGACCAGCTGGTCGAGATGCTCGGTGAAGAAGCCCATCCGATCGACCTGAATGCTCCGGCACCGGTGGCGATCATGATGGTCGGTCTGCAGGGCTCCGGTAAAACCACCACCACGGCCAAGATTGCCCGCCGTCTGACCCAGCGCGACAAGCGCAAGGTGCTGATGGCATCGCTCGACACCCGCCGTCCGGCTGCCCAGGAGCAGCTGAAGGTTCTGGGTGAGCAGAACGACATCGACACGCTGCCGATCGTTGCCGGCCAGGGCCCGGTCGAAATCGCCAAGCGGGCCATGTCCGCCGCCAAGCTCGGCGGTTATGACGTGGTCATGCTCGACACCGCCGGCCGTATTCACATCGACGAGCCGCTGATGGTTGAAATGGCAGAGGTGAAAGCTGCTGCCCAGCCGCATGAAATCCTGCTGGTGGCGGATAGCCTGACCGGTCAGGATGCCGTCAACCTGGCGCAGAGTTTCGATGAGCGCGTCGGCATCACCGGTATCGCCCTGACCCGTATGGACGGCGACGGCCGTGGCGGTGCGGCGCTCTCTATGCAGGCGGTTACCGGCAAGCCGGTCAAGCTGATCGGTACCGGCGAAAAATCAGACGCACTTGAAGACTTCCACCCGCGCCGGATCGCAGACCGCATCCTCGGCATGGGCGACATCGTCTCGCTGGTGGAAAAGGCTGCAGAAGCCATCGACGCGGAACAGGCCGCGAAAATGGCGAAGAAGATGCAGAAGGGTCACTTCGACCTGGAAGATCTCGCCGAGCAGCTGCGCCAGATGGAAAAGCTGGGCGGCATGTCCGGCATGATGGGCATGTTGCCGGGCATCGGCAAGATGAAGAAGCAGATCGAGGCTTCGAACATCGACGACAAGATGTTCAAGCGTCAGGTCGCCATCATCGAATCGATGACACCGGCCGAGCGTCAGAAGCCCGAACTGCTCAAGGCCAGCCGCAAGAAGCGTATTGCAGCCGGGTCGGGCATGGATGTGGCCGACGTCAACAAGCTTCTGAAAATGCACCGCCAGATGGCGGACATGATGAAGAAGATGGGCAAGGGCAAAGGCATGCTGGGCAAGCTGATGGGCGGCCTTGGCGGCGGCGGAATGCCGGATGTCGATCCCAAGCAGCTTGAGGAAATGGCCAAGTCCGGCCAGTTGCCGGGCGGCATGGAAATGCCGAAAGGCCTGCCCGGCGGGTTGGGCGGCGGTCTGCCGCCAGGCATGGGCATGCCGGGTCTTCCAGGCCTTGGCGGTCCGAAACTTCCCGGGTTTCCGGGTATGGGCAAGGGCAAGAAACGATGAGCGAAGCGGAGAACAAGCTGGGTGAAAGCCCCGCCTTGAGCGAACTGAAGGCTCTTCGGGCGTCCATCGACAACATTGATGCGGCTCTTGTTCACATGCTCGCCGAACGGTTCAAGTGCACCCAGAAAGTGGGTGTGCTGAAAGCCACCAACGACCTGCCGCCGGCTGATCCGGCGCGGGAGAAAATTCAGATCGAACGGCTGCGCCAGCTTGCGGGCGACGCCAATCTCGATCCTGACTTTGCCGAGAAATTCCTGAACTTCATCGTCAAGGAAGTGATCCGGCACCACGAAGCCATTGCCGCTGAAGCCGGCAACTGAACAAACTGGAGACATAAAAATGGCTACGAAAATTCGCCTGGCACGTGGCGGTTCTAAGAAGCGCCCGTACTACCGCATCGTTGTTGCTGACATCCGCTCCCCGCGCGATGGCCGTTTCATCGAAAAGGTCGGTTCCTACGACCCGATGCTGCCGAAGGATTCCGAAAACCGCGTGACCCTGAACGTCGAGCGTATTCAGCATTGGCTGGACAGCGGCGCAAAGCCGACCGACCGCGTTCACCGTTTCCTGGATGCTGCCGGCCTCTTGAAGCGTGAGCCGCGCAACAACCCGAAGAAAGCCGAGCTGGGTGCAAAGGCGAAGGAACGCGTTGAAGCCAAGCGTCAGGCTGAAGAAGAAGCAGCTGCTGCTGCCGCTGAAGCTGCTGCCGCTCCGGCAGAAGAAGCAGCTGCCGAATAAGCAGATGCGCCAAGCCGCACCGGAAGACATTGGCCAGGGAGCCTTTTGAGATGACGTCCAAGGACGATCAGAAGGTACTGATGGCCAAGATCGGTGCGGCGCATGGCATTCGCGGGGAAGTGCGGGTCAAGCCTTACGGCGATGACCCGCTTTCCTTTGCCGATTACGGCATTCTGACCACCCGGGACGGCAAACGTTCCTTCGAGGTGGAACGGGCGCGGGTGCAGAAGACGGTGGTGATCACCAAGTTCAAGGGGATCGCGGACCGCAACCAGGCGGAAGAGCTGAACGGTGTCGATCTCTTTATCGACCGTGACCAGCTGCCCGAACCTGAAGAAGACGAATTCTACTATTCCGACCTGACCGGCCTCGATGTGCTCGACCAGACTGGCGAGACACTCGGGAAGATCATTGCGGTGCAGGATTTCGGAGCCGGCGACCTGCTGGAAGTCCGGCCAAAACGCGGCCGCAGCTTCTATGTTCCGTTCACGAAGGAATTCGTGCCGGAGATCGATCTGGAGAACGGCCGGATCAGCGCTTCGCTGCCGGAGGATTACTTCTCCGAAGGAGTTCCTGAGCCTTCGGAAGACGAGCCGGACAGGTAACGCGTTGGCACGGGCTGCAAGCCCATCTTGCGTAGGTTGAGCTCTTCGCGCTCCTCCGCGGGAACGTCCTGGCGGACAGCCTGCCGAACCTCGGAACGCTTCAGCGCAATCAGTGCGACGACCAGTGCAACCCCGATTCCGTTGGCGAAGGCATCCTGCAACGACATTTCGTGGTGGGGAATGAAGCCCTGCACCACTTCACCCGCGAGACCCATGCCGAAGGCGACGACGGCGGAAATGCGCAGCCGGCAGCAGAACAGCGCATGGATCGACAGGGTCAGAAGTGCGAAAAAGCCGATATGGATGACCTTGTCATAGGGGTGGCCGACGCCGGTGTTGAACACAAGGCCGGCCAGCACGCCGAAGGTCATCAAGGCGAACAGGGGCAGCACGCGGCTCAGGGAAATGTCGAGATAGTGGCGGTCGACATGCACCTGAATGAAACGGGGAAGCTTGAAACGCAGGACTGGAAATTTTGCCACGGCAATAAACCCGATTGAAACGCTCTTGCCACTTTATACTGCGAGCCTTAATCAGAGCTTTCTTTCCGGCGGCTACCCTGAAGAATTCGACAGGTTTTTAGGAAAGCGGTAAACGGCTCGTTAACCAATGAGCGGTTTTGGACCCGGGCATACCGGCCAATCAGCAGAACTGACAGGCGTAATGACGTTCAAGGCAACCATTCTGACGCTCTACCCGGACATGTTTCCAGGGCCCCTGGGCCACAGCCTTTCGGGCCGGGCGCTGGACAAGGGGCTTTGGCAGTTGGAAACCAGCCAGATCCGCGACTTCGCGACGGACAAGCACCGCTCCGTTGACGATACACCGGCCGGTGGCGGTGCCGGTATGGTGCTCAGGGCCGATATCCTGGCCAGGGCCATTGATGCGGCGGCCCCCGCTGTTGACCCGCGCCCGCGGCTCCTTATGAGCCCGCGCGGGACGCCCTTTACCCAGGACCGTGCGCATGAACTTGCCGAAGGCCCTGGCGCAGTCATCGTCTGTGGTCGGTTCGAAGGGGTCGACCAGCGGGTGATCGACGCGCGCGGCCTGGAGGAAGTCTCCGTCGGCGACTACATCCTGTCCGGCGGCGAAATCGGCGCGCTGACCATGCTGGACGCTGTTGTCCGGCTCATCCCTGGCGTCATGGGCAACATGGACAGTGCGGAAACCGAAAGTTTCGAGGGTGGCCTGCTGGAACACCCGCAATACACGCGGCCGGCCGAGTTCGAAGGCCTGACCATTCCCGAGGTTCTGACCTCGGGCAATCACCGGAAGATCCACGAATGGCGCATGGCCGAAGCCGAGCGCCTGACACGCGAGCGGCGGCCGGATCTCTGGGATGCCTATATGGCGGATGAAGACGACGTGGATTGAAGAATCCGCATGACAGTGGCGCAAATTTCCTGTATACGCGCGCCGAAGCTGGGTGAAGTTGTGTCTTTTCCTTGGAAAGACCTGCGTCCTGAACCGGACCAAAAGGACCGGAAAATCAGGAAAGTCCGGCCGACAAGCAACATGGCCCAAAGTCGGTGAACCCGTTTCCGGCCAAAACCGGAAAACGCTCTGACCGCTTTGTAATTCAAAAGGGAAATATGCCATGAACATCATCGAGCAGCTCAATGCTGAGGAAATGGCGAAAATCGAAGAGCAGCGCAAGCTGCCGGAATTTTCTCCTGGTGACACCGTTCGCGTCAACGTGAAGGTCACCGAAGGTACGCGTACCCGTACCCAGGCTTACGAAGGCGTCTGCATCGCCCGTTCCGGCGGCGGCATCAACGAGAGCTTCACGGTTCGCAAGATTTCTTACGGCGAAGGCGTCGAGCGCGTTTTCCCGGTCTACTCCCCGATGCTGGAAGGCGTTGAAGTGGTTCGCCGCGGTAAAGTCCGTCGCGCGAAGCTCTACTACCTGCGCGACCGTCGCGGCAAGTCTGCCCGTATCGTGGAAAACACCAATGCTCGTTCCAAGCGCCTCAACGAAGAAGTGCGTGCGGAAGTGGCTGCTGCCAAGGCAGCTGCTGCAGAAGCCAAGGCCGCTGCCAAGGAAGCTGCAGAGAACGCAGCCGAATAAGCCGGCCCGGCAAAACGTTTCGAAAAGGCGGTCGTTCGGGCCGCCTTTTTTGCATTTGCGCCAAACCCTGGCGCAGTCCGATGCAAATCCGGGGTTTTGCGCCCCGTTCTTCCTGCGCCGGTCAATCTGAGTTGAATTCAGCTCAACTCGGAACGCTTGACCTTCAGGCGGCGCTGCGTCATTCACTAGCTACGATAAACGAGGATAGACCCTTGCGGCTGGACGCGCCGCGACGGGCATCACCGGGCATTTCGCAAACTTTAGACCGTTTGACCGTTTGCTCGGATGGACCGAGGAGAGACCCATGGCCAACGCACGGACGCTTTACGACAAGATCTGGGACGACCACGTGGTCGACATGCAGCCGGACGGAACCGGTCTGCTCTACATCGATCGCCACCTGGTGCATGAAGTTACCAGCCCGCAGGCTTTCGAAGGCCTGCGCATGGCCGGCCGCCAGGTGCGCCAGCCGGAGAAGACGCTTGCCGTGGTCGACCACAACGTTCCGACCACCGATCGCCGTCACGGCATCGATGATCCGGAATCGGCCCTGCAGGTCGACACGCTGGCCAAGAACGCGGCAGAATTCGGCATCGAGTATTATTCCGAACTCGACATGCGTCAGGGCGTCGTTCACATCGTGGGTCCCGAGCAAGGCTTCACCCTGCCCGGCATGACCATTGTGTGCGGCGACAGCCACACCTCCACCCATGGCGCTTTCGGCTCCCTCGCCCACGGCATCGGCACGTCCGAAGTGGAACACGTTCTGGCCACCCAGACGCTGATCCAGAAGAAAGCCAAGAACATGCTGGTGAAGGTCGACGGCAAGATCCCTGCCGGCGTCACCGCGAAAGACATCGTTCTGGCCATCATCGGCAAGATCGGTACCGCAGGCGGCACCGGCTACGTGATCGAGTATGCCGGCGAAGCAATCCGTGCCCTGTCAATGGAAGGCCGCATGACGGTCTGCAACATGTCCATCGAGGCCGGTGCACGTGCAGGCCTGATTGCACCGGACGAAATCACCTACAAGTACATCGAAGGCCGCCCCAAGGCGCCCAAGGGCGAAGCCTGGGACATGGCTCTCGGCTACTGGAAGACCCTGCATTCGGATGCGGACGCCTATTTCGACAAGGTCATCGAGCTGGACGCCGCCAACCTGCCGCCGATCGTTTCCTGGGGCTCGTCTCCGGAAGACGTCATCTCGGTGGAAGGTGTCGTGCCGGATCCGGCCGAAATCGCTGATGAAAACCGCCGCGAGTCCAAGAAGCGCGCCCTGGAATACATGGGCCTGCAGCCGGGCACCAGGATCACCGACATCAAGATCGACCGTGCCTTCATCGGTTCGTGCACCAACGGCCGCATTGAAGACCTGCGTGCTGCGGCGGCCGTCATCGGCAATCACAAGGTGGCAGCAGGCGTCAGCGCCATGGTTGTCCCGGGCTCTGGTCTGGTGAAGGAACAGGCCGAAGAAGAAGGTCTGGACGTCATCTTCAAGGAAGCAGGCTTCGAATGGCGTGAGCCGGGCTGCTCCATGTGCCTTGCCATGAATGCGGACAAGCTGAAGCCGGGCGAGCGCTGTGCGTCGACGTCCAACCGCAACTTCGAAGGCCGTCAGGGTCACAAGGGCCGGACCCATCTGGTTTCGCCGGCCATGGCGGCAGCGGCGGCAATCGCCGGCCATTTTGTCGATATCCGCGAGTGGACGACTAATTGATTCGACCGCATTTCGGTTCGTGAGAAAGGGCGCCGCAAGGCGCCCTTTTTGCTTCTCCCCGTAAAACAGTCACAATGACGCAGGGGATTTTGCTTTTGCGTAAATAATTCATGTAGTTAAGAAAAATCCTTTGCCGGGTCTGATCTGGCGACAACTGCACTCAGAAATGATTTTCCCGGGCTTCACAAGACTGTCACCTCGGCACTACAATACTCCGGTCACAAAAGGACTGTTCCGCTGTCCGATTGACCGGATAACGGACATTCCGACAGGTCAACGCGCTGTCAGTTGGCACCTGATTGCTGGAAGTTGATCCAACGTAAGTCGTTAGAGCAACGCATCCGCGTGTGGATTCGGCATGCTCTGGGAATGAGGAGCGGAAGGTGACGATAGCGGTTTCGTCGGGCGCCCATCCGGCGTTGGTGCTCAATGCGGATTACCGGCCTTTGAGCTACTACCCCCTGTCGCTGTGGAGTTGGCAGGATACCATCAAGGCTGTGTTCCTGGACCGGGTGAACATTGTTGCCGAATACGATGCGGCGGTTCGAAGTCCGAGCTTCGAGTTCCGATTACCCAGTGTGGTCTCTCTCAAGACCTTCGTGAAACCCAGCCGATACCCTGCCTTTACCCGATTTAACGTCTTTCTCCGCGACAAATTCCAGTGTCAGTACTGCGGCTCCAAGGATGAGCTGACCTTCGACCACCTTGTGCCGCGTTCCAAGGGTGGTCTGACGACCTGGGACAATGTCATCACCGCCTGCTCCCCCTGCAATCTGCGCAAGTCCAACAAGTCGTGCCAGCAACTGAACATGTGGCCGATGCACATGCCGTTCCAGCCGACCATCCAGGACCTGCACAACAACGGCCGCGGTTTCCCGCCCAACTATCTGCACGATAGCTGGCTGGATTTCCTCTACTGGGATACCGAGCTGGAACCGTAGTCTCCGGTTCGTATTGCGAGCCTTCAGGCGGGGTCATCAAATGCCCTTGTGACGGTGACAACGCGTCTGCGTCGGAGCGCCTATTCCACGTTGCAGGCAACTGGCAGTTGACATCCAGTGGATGTATTTATGCCGTTGAATATTTGATTTTAACGAGGCTTTAACCTCGTTCCCAAAGTTCATTCACCGTTTTTTCTTAAAGTGTGTAGTAGCTGTCTTTATCTCCCTTGAGGCGGCGCCATACATGTCTCTTCTTTTCTGGAATTTCAAAATAAACAGACGATTTCTCACGCAACGTGAAGGGGCCGTTTTGCCCATCTTTGCGTTGATGGTGATTTTTCTGATCGTCGTCATGGGCGCAGCCGTGGACGTTTCGCGCACGGTCAACGCCCGTGAGAAGCTGTCTTATGCGATCGATGCGGCCGCACTGTCCGTGGCGGCGGATCTGTCCACATCGCTCATGACGGATGAACAGATCAAGCAGGCGCTGACGGATTCCTTCAAGTCCAACCTGGACGGCGCCGAGTTTCTGACCGAAGCCATCAAGAACCTGACCTTTGTGGTCGATGCGGAAAACGGAACCATCAAGGTCTCCTCGACGGCCAGCCTGCAGAATTACTTCATCGATTTCGGTGGCTACATGATGAAGAACCTGGGTCCGGAGACCTTTGCCTTCGGAACCAGTTCACAGGTCTCTTATTCCAAGTTCAACGTGGAGCTGGCCCTTGTGGTGGACGTCACCGGCTCGATGTCCTCCAGTGACATGAACACGCTGCGCAAAGCCTCGGCGGCGGTGGTCAACATCCTGCTGCCCGAGGACGTGGAAGAAGACGATGCCAAGGTGCGCATTTCGCTGGTTCCCTACAGCCAGGGCGTCAACCTCGGCACCTATGCAAAAAAGGTGAAGGGCGGCGATTTCTACAGCGTCAGCGGCAACTGCGTCACGGAACGTCAGGATTATTCCACCTATGAGGTCATGCTCACGGACGATCCCTATAACTACTACAAGAAGTCCAGCCCTCCTCCGGCACAGACCTTTTTTGGCGGGGGCAGCAGCAGTTGCTCGTCCACGTCCAAGCTGGTGCCGTTGACCAAGAGCCGCTCCACGTTGCTGCCGGCGATTTCCGCTCTCAACAACACTGGCGGTACGGCGGGTCAGACCGGGGTTGCCTGGGGCTGGTACAGCCTGTCGCCGAACTACGCCAACGTATGGCCTGCGGACAGCGCGCCTGCGGCCTATTCAGACGGCGATACGCTCAAGTTCGCGATCATCATGACTGACGGCGACAACAACCGGTATTACCAATATATCGAACAGGAGGAGCAGTGCGGCTGGGTCAAGAAAAACGGCAAGTCGACCTGGCAATGCAGCACAGTGGCCGTGAACGCCTGGCGGGAAACAGGTGAAAGCGAAAGCTACAACAACACCTCTTCCGTCCGCTCACGAGACATCTGTGCGGCCATGAAGGCTGCCAACATCCAGGTTTTCGGAGTTTACTTCGGAACCAGCAATACATCCGCAGGGGCAAAAAACATGCAGTCCTGCGCAAGCCAGGGAAACTATTATCAGGCTGCATCGTCCGATGAACTCATAGGAGCGTTCGCAAACATCGCGCGGAAGATCCAGTCGATCTACCTGTCCAAATAAGACCTGCCGGACGACCGGCCAGCGAAAAGCGTCAGTCTCGATTCTTTCCGATTGGTTTACCAAACGGAAACAACCCCCTATTTTCTACATTCCGTTTAAGGAATTAGGTACTTTTCTAGAGTAACTGTCTCACAAAATGACGAGGCAGTAATGCAGTATTTGAAGCGTCTCATTTGCCGACCCCTGCTTGCAGAGTTTACCGGCGATCGCAAAGCATCCATTTTGCCCATTTTCGGTATGCTGGTGATCCTGATCGTCGTGATCGCGGGGATTACCATCGACGTGTCCCGAACGGTGAATGCGCGCGAAAAACTGTCCTTTGCGATTGATGCCGCGGCACTTTCGGTCGCGGCAGACCTGTCGACCAGCGTCATGAGCGACGACCAGATCAAGCAAGCTCTGGCGGATTCCTTCAAGGCCAACCTGGCCGACGTCGAATTCCTGGACGAGGCAATCGACAATCTCGACTTCGTCGTCGATCCGGACAACGGCACCATCAAGGTAACGTCCACGGCCTCTCTCAAGAACTACTTCATCGACATGGGCGGTTACGGCAAGAGTGCCCTCGGCCCGGAAACATTCAGCTTCGGAACGAGCTCACAGGTCACCTACTCACGCTTTGACGTCGAACTGGCCCTCGTCGTCGACGTTACCGGGTCCATGCGCAACGACATGGATACGCTGCGGGATGCCTCCGAAGGCCTGGTGAACATCTTGATCCCGGATGGAACCGAAGAATCCGAAAGCAAGGTCCGTATCTCGCTGGTGCCATACAGCCAGGGGGTCAACCTGGGAGCTTACGCTTCCAAGGTGAAGGGCGGCCTCTTCGGCTATGCCGACAGCAGCAAATGCGTGACGGAACGCCAGGATTACGACGACGGCGAAGATCTCTACGAAGTTCGCTACACCGACAAGACCTACAATTACTACGACAAGACCGATCCGCCGCCGAAGGCCGTGTTTTACGGCGGTGGCAGCAACAATTGTTCCAGCACGTCGAAGATGATCCCGCTGACATCCGACCGGGACGAGTTGCTCGATGCGATCGCCGACCTGGATGATAACGGCGGTACGGCAGGCCAGACCGGCGTGGTCTGGGGCTGGAACAGCATCTCGCCGAACTATTCGGACGTATGGCCCCTTGCGAGCAAGCCGGAGCCTTATGACAACGAGGATGTTCTCAAGTTCGCGATCATCATGACCGACGGGGATAACAACCGGTACTACGAATACATCGGCGAACGGGAAGAATGCGACTGGGTTTATTCCAGACGCCATGGCTGGCAGTACAAGTGTGAGACGGTGACGGTCAATCAGTGGCAGGAACGCAGCGAAAGCGAGAGCTACAGCAACAATTCCTCAACGGCTCAGCGCGCGCTTTGCCAGGCCATGAAGGACGAAGGAATTTCGATCTTCGGCGTCTATTTCGGCACCAGCAACACCTCGGCCGGGTCGAGAAACATGCAGTCCTGCGCCAGCACGGGCAATTTCTACAAGGCAACGAGTTCGGACGAGCTGATCAACGCCTTTGCCAATATCGCCAAGAAGATCCAGCAGATCTACGTTTCGAGGTAACTGAACCCTTCCGGGATCGGATCGACAAAACTGAAAAAAAGGCTCGCCGGGTGGCGAGCCTTTTTGCATTTCACAGTCCGGAGTGTGCCGGTCAGCCGCGGTTCTGGCGGTTGTCGATCAGGTCGTCGACGACGGTCGGATCGGCCAGGGTCGATGTGTCGCCCAGGCTGTCGAAGCTGTCTTCGGCGATCTTGCGCAGGATACGGCGCATGATCTTGCCCGACCGGGTCTTCGGCAGGCCGGGTGCGAACTGGATCAGGTCCGGAGAGGCAATCGGCCCGATTTCCGAGCGGACATGCTTGACCAGTTCCTTCTTCAGCTCGTCGCTCGGCTCTTCGCCTTCCATCAGCGTGACATAGGCATAGATGCCCTGTCCCTTGATGTCGTGCGGATAGCCGACCACAGCGGCCTCGGAAACCTTCGGATGCGCCACAAGTGCGCTCTCGACTTCCGCCGTGCCCATGCGGTGACCGGAAACGTTGATGACGTCATCAACGCGGCCGGTGATCCAGTAGTAGCCGTCCTCGTCACGACGGCAGCCGTCACCAGTGAAATAGAGGCCCTTGTAGGTGGCGAAATAGGTCTGGACGAAGCGCTCATGGTCGCCATAGACCGTGCGCATCTGGCCTGGCCAGCTGTCCTTGATGACAAGGTTGCCTTCCGTTGCCCCTTCCAGGAACTTGCCTTCCGCGTCGACGATCGCCGGCTGGACGCCGAAGAACGGACGTGTGGCGGAACCTGGCTTCAGGTCGGTTGCGCCCGGCAGCGGGGTGATCAGGATGCCGCCGGTTTCGGTCTGCCACCAGGTGTCGACAATCGGGCAGCGCTTGTCGCCAACCACATTGTAGTACCAGGTCCAGGCTTCCGGATTGATCGGCTCGCCCACGGACCCCAGAAGACGCAGGGACTTGCGCGAGGTTTTGGTGACGTGTTCGTCGCCGGCGCCCATCAGGGCGCGGATCGCGGTGGGTGCCGTATAGAAGATGTTGACGTTGTGCTTGTCGCAGACTTCCCAGAAGCGGCCCGGACCGGGATAGGTCGGAACACCTTCGAACATCAGCGTGGTGGCGCCGTTGGCAAGCGGGCCGTAGACGATGTAGCTGTGACCGGTGACCCAGCCCACATCCGCCGTGCACCAGTAGACGTCGCCTTCGTGATAATCGAAGACATATTCATGGGTCATGGAGGCGTAGACCAGGTAGCCGCCGGTGGTGTGCATCACACCCTTGGGTTTGCCGGTCGACCCGGAAGTGTAGAGGATGAAGAGCGGATCTTCCGCGTTCATCTCCGCCGGTGCACAATGGTCGGACACACGGTCCGCCTCGTCGTGGTACCAGACGTCTCGGCCGGCCTGCATGGCAATGTCGCCGCCGGTGCGCTTGACCACGATGACGCTCTTTACCGGCGCTTTTTCAGCAGCCTTGTCGACATTGGCCTTCAACGGCACCTTGCGGCCACCGCGCAGGCCCTCGTCTGCCGTGATCACGCATTCAGAGGCGCAATCCTCGATACGCTGGGCAAGGCTGTCCGGTGAAAATCCGCCGAAGACGATGGAATGCACAGCGCCGATGCGGGCGCAGGCAAGCATTGCATAAGCTGCTTCCGGAATCATCGGCAGATAGATGGTGACGCGGTCGCCCTTCTTGACACCCTGGCCGTGCAGCACGTTGGCGAACTTGTTCACCTCGCGGTGCAGTTCCTTGTAGGTGATGACCTTGTGCTCGTTCGGGTCGTCACCTTCCCAGATGATCGCGGGCTGGTCGCCGCGCTTTTCCAGGTGGCGGTCAACGCAGTTGGCCGAAACGTTGAGCGTGCCGTCCTCGAACCATTTGATCGAAACGTTGTGATAGTCGTAGGAAGTGTTCTTCACCTTGGTGAAAGGCTTGATCCAGTCCACCCGTTTGCCGTGCTCACCCCAGAAGCCGTCGGGGTCTTCCACGGAACGCTGATACATTTCCTGATATTTGGCATTGTCGACATGCGCCCGCGCGGCAACCTCCGCGGGAACGGGAAATACGGACTCAGTCATGTGAAACCTCCCAGAAACCACAATTGGACCTGCGGTAAGCGAGTTCTCCCTTCCGCGGCCTTGTTTTGCCGGGGCCATTATGCGTATGGCCCCTCAAAGCGTCCAGAACCTAGACTTGGTACTTTAGTCGGCGAGTCTTTGGTCTATGGCAAGGCCTAAGACCTTCAATCTCGTACGGATTTACGCGTATTTCCCGGCGATCACGTCAGCTCAGCCATCCGATCACGATACCCTGCACAAGCAGTACCCCGAGCCAGTGACCGCCGTCGATCAGCGTCAGGTTCCAGGACAGCCCTTGAAAGCGGTGGTTGACGATCTGCGTGGTCATGACGATGCCGACCCAGATCATCAGCGCGGAGATGATGCCGTTCCTGATATCGGCTCCACCGGTGTGATAGATCACGCCCGCGAAGACGAATGCCATGATGATCTGGCAGAAAAAGGCCGTTGCAAAGACAACCGGGTTTGGCCTCGTCTGCTCCTTGGTCAGACCGGCGGCGTTCATCCAGGCCTTGCCGAGGATGCCGTACCAGAGCGCGCCGAACAGGAAAGACACAATGGCGGCCGCAGCAACTGCAATCAGGTTGATACCGTCGAACATCATTGCAGGTCTCCCAACGTCATTTTTTCCTTGGCAATTCTGTCTACTTGCGACTTTTATCACACTTCGGGATTGCAAGTGTCTCTAAATTCGGCCCGTCTCGCCTATCTCCTTTCCGGATAAGGCTTTTTCGAAAATTCATTACAGGAGCCCAAGGTTTCATGCTCTTTTCAAAGCGACCTGTGTTTCGACTTATGGGAGCCGCCCTCATCGGCGGCACGATGTTCATGTCCCCTGCAGGGGCACAGACGGATACACCTTCTGATCTTTTGTTCGTCCTGGATTCTTCCAATTCCATGTGGGGCCAGATCGACGGTACCGCAAAAGCGGAAATTGCGCGGTCTGCCTTCGAAGGCTTTGTTACCGGTCTTCCGGATGGAACCAGGGCTGGCGTGATGGCCTATGGTCACCGCCGCAAGGCCGATTGCGGCGATGTGGAAACGCTGGTGCCGGTGAGTGAGCTGGATCGCTCCAAACTGGTGCAAAGCGTCAAGGCGCTTACGCCGCGCGGCAAGACGCCGATTACCGAAACACTTCGGCAGGCCGCGGAACTTCTGGCGCAGAACGACCGCCCGGGACGGCTGATCCTGATCTCAGATGGTATCGAGACCTGCGGCGGGGATCCTTGCGCCCTCGCCGAGGCACTTGCCAAGTCCGGTGTCGATTTCAAGGCCCATGTCATCGGTTTCGACATCGCTTCCAAGGCGGATCAGGCCAAGATTGCCTGTATTGCGCATCTGACAGGCGGCACTTACTGGAACGCCAAGGACGCCGACGGCCTGACCGAAGCGCTGAAGGAAAGCGTCGCCGCGGTTGAGGAAAAAGCGTCGCTGCCTGTGACAGTCCTGACAGCAGCCGACAAGGAAAGCGGCCAGCCTGTTTCAGGCCCTGTGCAATGGACAGTGGCCACCGTCGACGACGAGACCGTGGTTGCGTCCGGCATGACAGGTGGCAGCGTCGAGGTCGAGCTCGAGCCGGGATCCTACGTCGTCAGTGCAGAACTTGGTGAAAAGGCAGGCGGTGCATCGCTTGAGGTGTCCGACAAGGGCGGACAGCAGACTGTTCTTCTCGACGGCAATCTTCCCGAGGCGCGTGTCACGCCCGCCTCCCCTGATGCACCTGCAACCTCGCTGCTGGAAGTTGCCTTTGAAGGCCCGGGCCTGGATGGTGATTTCCTGCGTGTCGTCACCCCGGACGGAAACAGGCTCGAACGGGATCTCTGGGTGTATGTGCGCGACGGTAACCCCGCCAAACTGGCCCTGCCAACCCAGCCGGGCGACTATGAAATCGTCTATGTCTGGGCCGATAGCGGTGAACGTGTTCTGGCAAAGGCGCCGATCAAGGTGACCGAAGTCCATGCAATCCTGACCTACGCCCCCGAAGTTGCCGCCGGTCAGCCGGTGGAGATTGCCTTTGAAGGTCCGAACGGGCCGGAGGACTGGATCGGGATCGTTCCGAAGGACGGCACGGTTGACGATTACCAGGGCCGCTGGACAGGCACTGCCGACGGGTCTCCCGTCACCCTTCAGGCACCGAGTGAAGCCGGCACCTATGACGTCATCTATGTCACCGGCATCGACCAGACGATCCTGACGCGCCAACCGCTAACCGTTGGCGAAAGCGCAGCAACGCTTCAGGCCGACAGCATGGTTGAGGCGGCCGGCAGACTGAACGTGACCTGGAGCGGACCGAAGGCGCCCGACGACTGGATCGGCATCGCGCCGGTCGGCTCCGACCCTTCGGCCTATGTGACCTACGAACGTCCCGATGGAGACAGTGTCTCGATCATCGCGCCGTTGGCTCGGGGCGATTACGAGCTGCGTTACATTCTCTCGACGTCCGACGGATCGAAGATCCTGGCCAGCCAACCTTTGAAGATCACGGATCCGAAGGTGACGCTGGAGGGCCCGTCCGAAGTTCCGGCTGCCAGCTATGTCAGCGTAAAGGCGAGCGGCCCGGCCAACAGCAGCAACTTCATCGGTTTTGCCGAACCGTCTCAGGATGCCTGGAGTACGGCGCCGGGCGCCTGGGAGATTGCGGACAACATCTCCAACGGCGTTGTGGAGGTGCGGACACCGGAAGAGCCGGGCACTTACGAGCTGCGCTTCGTGCTGTCCGCAGGTGACGCGGAAATCGTTGCGCGGCAGACCGTGACGGTGAAATAGCGCGACCGGTCATCAACGAAAATCGAAGCCCGCAGCTGAAAAGTTGCGGGCTTCGCTCTTGCCGGAGCTACTGTTTCAGCCAGACGGAAAGCAGTCCGCAAGGCTCGAAACCGAGTTGCCGATAGACCGGTAGCACGCTTGCATCATTTTCGTAGGTGCAAATCGACCGGTTCGGAAACGGTTCCAGAAGATCATGCAGAGCACTGTAGAGCCAGGTCTTGCGGCAGAAGACGTTTGAAAGGCCAAGGATATCCTTGCCGTCAAGCTTCGGACCGGTGTTGAAGACCGCCCCTGCCTTTACTTTGCCGTTCGTGATGATGGCGGCGAAATCGATGGTTTTGCGTTCCAGCAGTCTGGACGGGAAAACGGCATGGAGGCTTTCGTTCTCGTTCCAGCCGGCCAGCCACTTCTTCAGGCTTTCCGATGTCGCCACCTTGTGCCAATCGGAGCTGATCGAGGCACGTTTGGCACTTGGCGGCGGACGAAACAGCCAGGTACCGCTAAAAAGCCTCTGAAAGCCGTAAGGTGCCAGATCCAGACTGTCGAAACTGTCCTTTACCCCGGCCCCCTTCGGCAAATCGGGCAGCGCGGCATAAAAATCAGCTCCCTGCTTCGGCGACAGGGTGACAATGTTCGGATAGAGCGGCAGGGCCTTGTCCCGAGCGCACCAGAACCCTGCATGAAATTCGGTTTTCGCACCTGCGGTTTTCAGGACCGCATCGCACCAGAGCGCATTGTTATGCGCGCAGGCATCCTGTCTGCCAGCGATCATTCGGCCATCAACATCGAAGATTTAAGCGTTCAGCCCACCCTTTTGGACGATGAAGTCTACCACGGATTCGACGCCCTCTCCCGCCTTTGTATTGGCGAAAACAAAGGGTCGTTCCTTGCGCATCTTCTTTGCATCCCGGTCCATGACCTCCAGATTGACGCCGACATAGGGCGCAAGGTCTGTCTTGTTGATGATCAGGAGATCGGAGCGCGTGATGCCCGGCCCGCCCTTGCGCGGAATTTCCTCGCCGGCGGCAACATCGATCACGTAGATCGTCAGGTCGGCGAGCTCTGGCGAGAAGGTTGCGGCCAGGTTGTCACCGCCGGATTCGATCAGGATCAGGTCGAGATCCGGGATGCTTTTGGTCAGGTCCGCCACGGCTGCCAGATTGATGGAGGCGTCTTCACGGATTGCCGTATGTGGGCAGCCGCCGGTCTCGACACCGCGAATGCGGTCACGGGTCAAGGCCTGCGAGCGCATCAGGGCTTCGGCGTCCTCGCTTGTGTAGATGTCATTGGTGATGACGGCGAGCGAGTAGCGGTCGCGCATGGCCTTGCACAGCTTGTCGGTCAGCGTGGTCTTGCCGGAACCGACGGGACCGCCGATGCCGACGCGCAAGGGACCATTTTGGGAAGTCATGAACGGAACAACCTCGAATACTGGGTTTCATGTGCCATGGAGGCGATATCTGCAAGGAAGGTGGAGGTGCCGAGATCGTCAAGACCTGCCGCCTCGGCCTCTTCTGCAATTTCGAAGATCACCGGTTCCAGACCAGCCAGCACCTTCTGGCCGTCGCTCTGGCCAAGCGGCACCACCCGCACGGCGACGGAAATCAGATTGGCCGCGAAAGCATGCAGGAAACAGTGAAGCGCGGCATCCACCGGCAAGCCGTGAGCCGCAGCTGCAAGTCCCAGCACTACCGGGTAAGGCCAGGAGGTGTTTTCCTCGCCCGCGAATTCGTGAAACAGGCGTGCGGCCTCGGTGCCCGCTTTCGGCAACCAGCTGTTGCACACGGCTCTGAAAAAGGCGCTGCCCTGGGCACTGGATTCCAGATGCCGCTCCCTGGAGGGTTGCAGGGCCAGCCCCAGGTCACGCAGCTCGTCAACGGTCGCTCGATCTCCCGCAAGAGCGGCCCGGTAGGTTTCCTTCAGCAGGATGGCGTCGCTTCGTCCAGCGCCGAAGCGGAGGATTTCACGCAGCCAGACGCCAAGTTCCGCCGCACTTGCCACCCCGCCCTGCTCGATCACCTGTTCCAGCCCGTGGCTGTAAGTAAAGGCGCCGATCGGAAAGGCCGGTGAGAGAAAGGCCTGCAGCCGGTAGAGCGCCTGCGGTGACAGGGGGAGCCGGGGTGACACTGGCTCAGTCATGGGAATGTCCGGAACCGTGGTCGTGGCCGTGATCGTGGCTATGGTCATGGCTGTGCCCATGCGAATGCCCGTGTCCATGATCATGCCCGTGGGTGCGGCCATGGCCGTAGGCGCCGCCTTCCGGATCGAAGGGGGCAGACAGTTCGGTCAGGCGGCCACCGAGCCTTTCCACCATGTCTTCAATCACGTGGTCCCGCCGGATCCGCAGGGTGTTGCCCATGAGCTGCGTCGGCAGGTGCCGGTTGCCCAGGTGCCAGGCGATCTTCACCAGGTGGGCGGTGTCGTCGGCGTGAATTTCGACCACTTCCTCAGGTTCTGCGAGAACTTCGACGATCCGACCGTCTTCAAGTTCCAGCCCGTCGCCATGGCGCAAATGGATCGCCATCGGTTCATCCAGCAGGAAGGTCAACCCGGCTGCGCCGGTCAGGACTGCCCTGCGGCGATACCGGTCTTCCCGGTCAAGCGTGACCCGGTCGGTGACATCGCCGGTCCAAGTTTCGGCCTTGTGGATTTTCGCGACGCGGATCATGCGGCTTCCATAACCTTTGCCATCATGGCCTGGAAAGCGGGACGCTCCCTGAGGCGTTTGAAATAATCGTAGACCGGACCTTCTTTGGGCAGGTCGAACTTGGCGGCCAGTGCCCAGCCGGAGCAGTGCCCGACGATGATGTCGGCAATGGTGAAGGTTTCGCCCATGGCATAGGGGCCGTCACCGATCAGCGTTTCCAGCGTTTTCAGGCCTTGCTCGAATTCGCGCCGGCAGACGTCCTTGACCGCCGGAACACGGACATTTTCGGGATGGATGAAGGTGTTCTTCGCAGCGGTCCAGAGCGCGCCTTCCAGCACATCGACACCGAACTGGGTGATGCTGTCCTGACGGGCGCGATCAAGAGTTCCGGCGGGAAAGGTAAACCGGCCGTGCTTGTCGGCCAGATAGGTACAGATTGCGACGGAATCGGTGATGGCGGCGTCACCGTCGACCAGCACGGGCACCTTGCCGCTTGGATTGAGCGCCTTGACGGTATCCGACTGCGGCAGAGCCGGGTCAACCTCGTAGGGTTCGCCCAGTTCCTCAAGCAGCCACATTACCCGCATGGCGCGGGTCCGCGGAAATCCGACGATCTTATACATGCCCTTCCTCTCCCGAACGCGTTCTTGCGGAGCTTAGAACAGGAAGTAGCGCTGGGCCATCGGCAACACTTCGGCAGGTTCGCAGGTCAGCAGTTCGCCGTCGGCGCGCACCTCGTAGGTTTCCGGATGCACTTCGATCTTTGGCATCATGTTGTTGTGAATCATCGACTTTTTGGAGATTCCACCACGGGTGTTCTTGACCGGAAGCACCAGGCTGTCGAGACCGGCCTTGTGCTTGACGCCGGTGTCATAGGCCGCCTGGGACACGAAGGTGACACGGCTGTGCGTCAGCATCTTGCCGTAGGAGGCGAACATCGGCCGGTAATGCACCGGCTGCGGTGTCGGGATGGACCCGTTCGGATCGCCCATCGGAGCGGTCGCGATGGAGCCGAGCTTCAGCACCAGCGCCGGCTTGATGCCGAAAAATTTCGGATCCCAGAGCACGAGGTCGGCCAGCTTGCCAACCTCAACCGAGCCGATGTACTCGTCCAGGCCATGAGCGATGGCCGGGTTGATGGTGGTCTTGGCCATGTAGCGCTTGACCCGGAAATTGTCGTTCTCGCCGGTTTCATCCGAGAGGCGGCCGCGTTGCACCTTCATCTTGTGCGCGGTCTGCATGGTGCGGATGATGATTTCGCCGACGCGGCCCATGGCCTGGCTGTCGGAGGAGATGATCGAGAACGCACCCATGTCATGAAGAATGTCTTCCGCCGCAATGGTTTCCTTGCGGATGCGGCTTTCGGCAAAAGCAACGTCCTCCGGAATGTCCTTGTGCAGGTGGTGACAGACCATGAGCATGTCGAGATGCTCTTCCAGCGTGTTGACCGTGTAAGGCCGTGTCGGGTTGGTGGACGACGGAATGACGTTGGGTTCGCCAACCACCTTGATGATGTCCGGTGCGTGGCCGCCGCCGGCGCCTTCGGTGTGGAAGGCGTGGATGGTGCGGTTCTTGAACGCAGCGGTGGTGTTCTCGACAAAACCGGACTCGTTCAAGGTGTCGGTGTGGATCATCACCTGGACGTCGTATTCATCGGCCACCGACAGGCAGTTGTCGATGGTCGCCGGTGTGGAGCCCCAGTCTTCGTGGATCTTGAGGGCTGCGGCCCCCGCCATCACCTGCTCTTCCAGCGCGGCAGGCAGGGAGGCGTTGCCCTTGCCGGCGAAGATGAGGTTCATCGGGAAGCTGTCGGCAGCCTGAAGCATCCGGGTGATGTGCCACGGGCCGGGCGTACAGGTGGTCGCGTTGGTGCCCGTTGCCGGACCGGTGCCACCGCCGATCATGGTGGTCACGCCGGAGCACAGGGCTTCATCGATCTGCTGCGGGCAGATGTAGTGGATATGAGCATCGATCGAACCTGCGGTGAGGATCTTGCCCTCCCCGGCGATCGCTTCCGTGCCGGGACCGACGATGATGTCGACACCGTTCTGGACATCCGGGTTGCCGGCCTTGCCGATGCCGACGATCCGGCCGTCCTTCAGCCCGACATCGGCCTTGACGATACCCCAGTGGTCGATGATCAGCACATTGGTGATGACCGTGTCGACAGCACCGGCGGAACGGGGAGCCTGGGACTGACCCATGCCGTCACGGATAACCTTGCCGCCACCGAACTTCACCTCGTCGCCATAGGTGGTGAAATCCTTTTCCACCTCGATGATGAGATCGGTATCCGCAAGGCGCAGCCTGTCGCCGGTTGTCGGTCCGAACATGTCCGCATAAGCGGCGCGGGGCATCTTGTAGGCCATATCTAGTCTCCAATCGGCGATCAGAAATCGGTGTGTTTAATTCGCGTAGTCCTCAACCGTCGCATCCAGATCCTCTGTGCGTTTCATGGTGAGGACGATCAGGCAGTTCCGGTACAGTTCGTTGCCGCGTGTGCCGCCCTTGAAGGGGAAGCTGTAGGCGGTGCAATCCTTGTCGGCGTAGGTTTTCCAGGCGGCCTGGGCATCGTCGAGGCTGGCGGGGGCGCCCTTCAGCTCCTCCGGCAATTCCGCATCGATCTCGACCAGCCTAGTTCGCAGCCGGTCAAAGGCTTCCTTCATGCGCGTGTCAGCGTCTTCCAGGGCCTTGTCGGCACAAAAGCTGCGTTCGGCTTCGGTCAGCGGATAGCCGCAGTCGATGTTGTCGTTGACCTTCTCTTCCTCAGCAATCGCTGTGCCGGCGGTGGCCAGAAACAGGGCTAAAGCAGGAAGGGTCACACCGCGCACAGGCATCAATTCCCCAGACCTTCACTGAGCTGTCTCAACTCGTCGATGCGGTTGCGGGTCAGATCTGCGCGGCAGCCGTAGACGAGCATGGGTTCCATGGTTCCGCCGCGGGCCAGAAAGCCGTAGGCGTCGCAGGCCTTGTCGCGATAGGGGATCCAGGCACGCTGGGCTTCGCGCAATGTTTCGACCGCCCCCTTCAGCCCTTCCGGCAAATAAGCGTCGGTCTCGGTCATCTTTTCCATTGCGGATCTGTAGACCGCGTTCAGCTCCGCATCCGCCTTCAGCCAGTCGATGTTGGCACACTGGGTCATCTCCGACTGCGTCATGGCATTTTCGCAGTTGGGTGTTTCCTGCGCGGCGACAGGTCCGGCGAGCAGAAGACCGAGCCCGATCAGCGAAAACGAAAGAGATGATGCGGATCTGATCACAATTCGCCCATGACCTTCTGGTTGAAGCCGTAGACCGTGCGGCTGCCGCGATAAGGCACCAGTGTCACGGATCTGGACTGGCCGGGTTCGAAGCGCACGGCTGTGCCTGCCGGAATATCCAGGCGCATGCCGCGGGTCTTTTCCCGGTCGAAAGACAGGCCTTCATTGGTTTCGAAGAAGTGATAGTGGCTGCCGACCTGGATCGGCCGATCACCCGTGTTGGCGACTTCCACCGTCACGGTCTCAAGGCCTGTGTTCAGTTCGATCTCGCCTTCGGCGGGAAACAGTTCTCCGGGGATCATGCGCGTCTCCTTGGAAATTGCGGTCAGCGGATCGGTTCGTGCACGGTCACGAGCTTGGTGCCGTCAGGAAAGGTGGCCTCGACCTGAACATCGTGAATCATCTCGGACACGCCTTCCATCACCTGGTCGCGTGTCAGTACCTTGGCGCCCGCGGACATCAGGTCGGCAACGGTGCGCCCGTCACGGGCCCCCTCGACAACGAAATCGGTGATCAGGGCGACGGCTTCCGGATGGTTCAGCTTCACGCCCCGTTCCAGGCGGCGGCGGGCGACCATCGCGGCCATGGAAATGAGCAACTTGTCCTTTTCGCGGGGCGTCAGGTTCATGAAAGAAAGTCCTCCAAATCAGCAATACCAGACGCGCGGCAGCGCCGTCATTCGGTATCCGGTGAGAAACGACATCAGGGCCGTGCGCAAGCCGCGGCCATCATTGGACACAAACCGGGTTATCAGCAAGCCGTTCCAGGCGCTGGCGGCCGCCTGGGCGGTTCCATCCGGCAATGTTTCGATCAGCTCTCTTGCCCTGGCGAGCCTGTCTTCGGCATCGGCGGAGCAATCGACAAAGGTTGCGGCGGCCAGGGCGCCGGCGGCCGTAGCCGGGCCGGTCAGCGCGTCGGCCGGGTCGCCATCCAGCCGGATGTCGTCGGCAAACACCAGCTTCCCGTCCCGGCGGATGCGCCAGCTGTCGCGGTAGAATACGGACTTGACCTGCTCGCCCATCGCCTTTCGGCCAAGGACGAAGGATTCGACCATCATCAGCCTTGCGTCACCTTCCAGGTCCGCCTGCAGCGTGCGGCGAAGGCGCGAGGCGTTGAAAAGGATGGTTTCCTGGGGCAGCCATTCCAGGGTCGCACCGGGACCGACCGTGAAATGGCCGCTCACCTGGGCGGTGCCGCCCGGGCTGCGGTAGGCACGTTCGGCCGTCTGGCTGGTCACAATTACGTGTACACCGGCGTCAGCGCCGACTTCATAGTCGAGCTGGTCACCTCCGGTGAGACCGCCGGCGGTGTTGATGAGAACGGCTGTTGCAGGGGTATCATAGACCTTCGGCAGGCGAACCTTGGCCGACCCGCTCTGATACAGATCGGTCAGACGGGTTTTGCCATCCGGCGCCGAAAAACGCACCTTGCCGATGCCTTTCACGCGCTGCAGAACTACGGCTTTCCCGCCCGTTTCTGATGCCAGACCAGCATCATACATTGCTTGACCGCCCCCCCTGCGGGCTCATTCAGTCATTGTTATTTTTCACATCTGTTCAAATTGGTCCAGACCGTCGCCGGGCCGCAATGGGCAATATGCCCTCGGCAATCTTAGCAAGAGCCGGGCCAAGGCCGGCAAGTGGAAAGGCAAGACGACACCGGCGAAAAAAGTCCCTGTTTCCCGCAGCTTATCAATGCCTGCTCGCAAAAGTTGCTCAAAAATAAGGCAATTGCAAGAAAGATTGGCGTGGAGTGGATTTGAGGAAGGGGTTGCTCTCGCGCCGATGTTCCGGTTTTTTAAGAAGACAGCAGCTATTCATACTGCCATTGCCCAATTGCGACGTGTCATCCGCTGGATGACGAGCGAGGGAAACCGTGTTTTTGAGCCCGATTGGCCGCCTGACTTCCGTTTGTCTGACCGTAACCGCTCTTGTGATGAGTCTGGCCATGAGCCAGGCACGGGCGGATATAGGTGCCTATGTCCTGATCGATGCGAGTTCCGGCGCTGTGATCGAGCAGGAAAACGCCACGCGCAAGTGGTACCCGGCCTCACTCACCAAGCTCATGACGGCCTATGTCACCTTCAAGGCGATCCGCGAAGGACGCGCCTCGCTCGACAGCGCGGTGGTGCAATCCAAGAACTCCGCGGCCGAACCACCCAGCAAGATGGGGTTCAAGGTCGGGACGCGGTTCACTGTCGACACGGCGCTGAAGATCATTCTGATCAAGTCGGCCAACGATGTTGCGGTAGCGCTCGGCGAGTCGATCGCGGGATCTGAAGCCGGCTTCATCGCCATGATGAATGCGGAAGCTCAGCGCCTGGGAATGTCCAATACCCGGTTCTACAATCCGCATGGTCTGCCAGACAACCGGCAGGTGACCACGGCGCGGGACCTTGCCATTCTGGCCCTGGCGCTGCGCCGGGACTTTCCGGAATCCCGAAACTACTATGACCACCCGGGGATCCGCTTCGGCAAGAAGACCCTGCGGTCGGCCAATCGGGAATTCCTGCTGCGCGTGCCCGGCGCCAATGGCATGAAGACCGGCTACATCTGCAATTCCGGGTACAATGTTGCCGCCTCCGCGACGCGCGGCAACAAGACCTTGATCGCGATTATCCTTGGCGCGGGTTCCGGTCTGGAGCGCACCGCCTTTGCACGCCAGCTTTTTGACGAAGGGTTCCGCAAGCGCGGCGGCCGTAGCATCACGAGTCTTTCGGGCACCAGCGGCAATCCGCCGGCCGACGGTTACTGCCGGCGCAACAAGAGCCCGGGTCCCAAGGGCTACATGGCCCGGTTCGACATGGAAAAGGAAAAGCAGGGCGGGTTCCTGTTCTTCGCCAAGGCCAACAAGTCCGATGAGGACAAGCTCGACGACAGCGGTTTCAAACTGTCCAACGGCAAACCGGACTGGGCAAAGATCCTTGACCGTACCCTCGGCCCTCGCCGGATTGCCTACCGTCCGCTGGATGTCGGCCTCGGCAACCCGAAAGGGTCGCCTTCCGTCAGCCCGGGCACCGTTCCCGCCGGTGCCGCCAGTGAAGCGGTCGCAGCCATCGCGGGCGAGGATATTGCGGCGGAAGACGTACCGCTGCCGGTCGCCAATCCCGTGCGGCGGGCAGAAAACGAAATCCGGGCGAAGATGCAGCTGACGGCCAATGCCAAAACCGCAGGCGCAATTCCGCAGGGTGGCGATACCGTGTCACGCCCGGGAGCCGCGGTTGAACTTTCGAAATCCTCACCCGGATCGATCTTCCGCAAGGGTCTGGATTTCACCGTTCCGGTTCCTTCCCCAAGTCCTCGCAAGTAATTCGATTTCCAGATCTTTGACGGTGCCGATGATGTAGCGTTGCGGTTAACGGAGTTAACCTTTTATTTACGCTACTCCTTAACACTGCAGTAAGCATTTTTCTGGCAAAGGCGTGCTCCCTGCCGGACTTCGAAATGCCACTGCGGCACAGAATATGCCGGCACAACAGGTCGAGAGATCGCATGATGATTGAACCGAGATCCACCGCCACCATCAAGGCTCTGGCCAGCCTTGCGGAACTTTCCGCCAATCAACTGGAGGAAGGGGTTTCGGTCGACCATGTGATCGCCACCTTGCGAAAGGCGGCGGAGGCTGTCCGGCTCGTGGTTGATGTCGAGGCGGAAGAGGAACTGGACGACTTCGAGTTCGAAGCTGACAGCGACACAGACGTGGAAGCCGAACGGGAAGCGTCTGAAGCGGACATCGTCCAGGATCTGACCCCGATGGATCTGTCCGAGGATGAAGCCGACAGGAAAATTGTCGCCCTCGACAAGAAGGACGCCGAAGCGGCCTCCGAAGAAGACGACATCATCCTCAACGCGGGGTGATTCGGCGTCAGCCGGACGTTTTTCCAACTGAACAAGCCGACGTGGCGGGACCAGCATTTGCGCTGACCCGCCTTTCTGCCTATGTGTCTGCGGAAAGTCCGCCGGGTCCGATCAAGGACCGGCGAATGCATCTGGAGAGATACCATGGCCTCGCCGACACCGGTTGCCGAAGGACAAAAACCCAAGGGTCCGAAGCCCCCCATTCCCCTGTCAGTCCTGACCGGGTTTCTGGGGTCAGGCAAGACAACGCTCCTCAATCGGATCCTGAAGGATCCGTCGATGGCGGACACAGCGGTCATCATCAATGAATTCGGCGAGATCGGGCTCGATCACCTGTTTGTCGATCAGGCCGGCGACGGCATCGTGGAGCTTGCCTCCGGTTGCCTGTGCTGCACCATTCGCGGCGATCTTGTCACGACGCTCGAAAACCTGTTGCGCCGACTGGATAACGGCCGCATGGACAGGCTCAACCGGGTGATCATCGAGACGACGGGTCTGGCGGATCCGGCGCCCATCCTGCACACGGTCATGCTGCATCCCTATCTGGTGATGCGCTACCGGCTCGACAGCGTGATCACGCTTGTGGACGCGGTCAACGGTTTGTCGACCCTCGACAATCACGAGGAAGCGCGCAAGCAGGCCGCTGTTGCCGACCGGCTGGTCTTCACCAAGACCGATCTCGTTCAAGACGAAGAGGCGCGGGCCTCCTTCGACGCCCTCAAGCAGCGTTTGCAACAGCTCAATCCCGGCGCCCGCCGGCTGGACGCCCAGGCGGATGATGCAACTGTGGAAAATCTTTTCAACGCCGGTCTTTATGATCCGAAGAGCAAGATCCCGGACGTGGCTGCCTGGCTGAACGCGGAAGCCTACGAAGACCAGCAGCATGGCCACCATCACGGTCACGATCATGCACATGGCCATTCGCACGGGCATCACCACGGCCACGACCATGCCCATGCTCATGACGTGAACCGGCATAGTGATGCCATCCGGGCCTTTACCCTGTCGACTGATCGACCGGTGCCGGCGTCCGCGCTGGAAATGTTCCTCGATCTGCTGCGTTCGGCGCACGGGCCTAAACTGCTTCGGGTGAAGGGTATCGTTCAGCTGGCCGAGGATCCGGAAAGGCCGGTTGTCATCCACGGTGTCCAGCATGTCTTCCATCCACCCGCGACACTAGAGGCCTGGCCGGACGCAGATCACAGAACCCGCATGGTGTTCATCACCAAGGACCTGCCGGAAGGGTTCGTCAGGCGCATGTTCGAGGCCTTTTCGGGCGCCTTGCTGCCCGATACGCCGGATCACCAGGCCCTGACCGACAATCCGTTGGCGGTGTCGGGCTTTACCAGTCCGGTGAGGTAGGCGGCAGGTCTGCAATACCCCGGCGCTCTCCAATGGGATCCCTCATCCTGAGGAGCCGCGAAGCGGCGTCTCGAAGGATGGGCGGCACCCACAGGAACAAGTGGCCCATCCTTCGAGACGGGCCTTAAGGCCCTCCTCAGGATGAGGCTCTGAGGTTTTGAGTAGCAGCCAGCGGTGACTGCACCATCGTCTCGGAAACTCAATCTTTCTTGCGCAGGCGGATCAGTCCTTCCTGGGCGGTCGAGGCGATCAGGACCCCATCCCTGGTGAACAGTGATCCGCGGTTTATCCCGCGTGAGCCGGAAGATGAGGTGCTGTCGGTGGCGTAAAGCAGCCAGTCGTCGGCGCGGAAAGGACGGTGAAACCACATGGCATGGTCCAGGCTGGCGGCCTGGATCTTCGGGCTGAAGACGGACGTGCCATGGGGAAACAGCGAGGTGTCCAGCAACGTCATGTCGGAAGCATAGGCGAGGACACACTGGTGCATGCGTTCGTCGTCCGGCAGTGGGCCTGTCGCACGTACCCAGACATACTGCTGCGGTGGCAGGGGCTTCTTGCTGAAATAATGGGTCATGTCGACCGGGCGCATCTCGATCGGCCGCTCGCGTTCCCAGTAGCGGCGGATGTTTTCCGGGGCCATCGACAGGAATTTTTCCTTCAGTTCCTGTTCGCTGGGCAGATCTTCAGGCGTCGGAACGTCCGGCATGTCGATCTGGTGCTCCAGCCCCTCTTCATGCACCTGAAAGGAGGCGGACATGGAAAAGATAGCTTCGCCGTGCTGGATCGCGACAACGCGCCGTGTGGTGAAGCTGCCACCGTCGCGGATGCGGTCGACTTCGTAGATGATGGGGACTGACGGATCGCCGGGCCTGAGGAAGTAGCCATGCAGGGAATGGACGTGACGGTCTTCCACCACGGTGCGCGAGGCGGCAACCAGCGCCTGGCCGATCACCTGCCCGCCAAATACGCGTTGCCAGCCGACCTGCGGGCTGCGACCACGGAACAGGTTGCGTTCCAGCGGTTCCAGGTCGAGAATCTGGAGAAGATTATCAATGGCCGTGTTCATCGGCGCGATCCCTGTTAGATAGACGGCAGGTGATTTGGTTCGAGGCTTGGAGCCCCGGCACCGCACTCTTGGACGGCAGTTGACGTTAAAGTCAAGATGCCTTTAGGGAAACCGAAGGCAAGGAGAAGAAGACGATGGCGAGGAAAAAAAGCGTCCCGGACATGTTCGATGTCGTGATCGCAGGCGGCGGTTATGTCGGCCTGTCTCTGGCGGTGGCGTTGAAGCAGGGCGATGCCGGCCTCACCTGTGCCGTGGTCGATCCCAAGCCGATGGAAGACCTCCACAAGGATCCTCGCGCCTCAGCCATCGCGGCAGCTGCCTCACGCATGCTGTCGCAACTCGGTATCTGGCAGAAGATTGCGGGCGTAGCCCAGCCGATCAACGAAATGATCGTCACCGACAGCAAGCTTCGCGATGCGGTTCGCCCGGTCTTCCTGACGTTCGGCGGGGAGGCGACGGAGGGTGAACCCTTTGCCCACATGATGCCGAACGGCGTGATGATGCCTGCGCTCTACAAGGCGGCCAAGGCGCTTGGCGTGAGCTTTTTCGCACCGGGCACCGGGGAAACCTTTCGCACTCATCCAGACCACGTCGAACTGGCGCTGGAAGACGGGACCCTTCTGAAAAGCCGGCTGCTCGTTGCAGCCGACGGCGTGCGCTCCCGCCTGCGCGACCTTGCCGGTATCCGGACGGTCAACTGGGACTACGGCCAGTCCGGTATCGTCACAACAGTGAAGCATGAACGGCCTCACAACGGCCGGGCGGAAGAACATTTCCTGCCTGCCGGACCATTTGCGATCCTGCCCTTGCCGGGCAACCGGTCGTCGCTGGTCTGGACGGAAAAGACAGCGGACGCCGACCGGCTTGTGCGGTCTGACGGCTTTACTTTCGAACTGGAACTGGAACGCCGTTTCGGACATCACCTCGGCACACTGGAGCTGGACGGTCCGCGCCGGGCCTATCCGCTCGGGCTGAAGCTGGCGCGTGATTTCGTCAAGCCGCGCTTCGCCCTGATCGGCGATGCCGCCCATGGCATTCATCCGATTGCGGGCCAGGGGCTCAATCTGGGCTTCAAGGATGTCGCGGCACTGGCCGAAGTGCTGGTGGATGCCCGTCGTCTGGGGCAGGATCTCGGCGGTTTCGACGTTCTGGAACGCTACCAGCGCTGGCGCCGGTTCGATACGTTCCAGATGGGCGTTGTCACCGACGTACTGAACCGCCTGTTTTCCAATGACAATGACGTGTTGCGCGCCATGCGCGATTTCGGACTTGGTATTGTGGACAGGATGCCGGGCCTGAAAACGCAGTTCATCAAGGAAGCTGCCGGTTTTGCAGGGCCGGTACCGAAATTGCTTTCCGGCGAACCTATCTGATAGGAGTTGGATCGGACCGTCTTCCACTCCGCAGGATTTCCATTTGATGATTGCCAATCCGGAGAGTTTTTCCGCGCACCGGTCGATCCTGATTACGGGCTGTTCCTCTGGCATCGGCCTTTCGGCAGCCCACATCATGCGCGGGCGCAACTGGCGTGTTTTTCCGACTGCGCGGAGCCAGGCGGATGTTGACGGGTTGAGCGATCTTGGTTTCGAAGCCTTCCGCCTGGATTATGAGGATCCGGACAGCATCGAGGCGACGGCAAGCGAAGTTCTGCAGCGCACCGATGGTGCGTTGAGCGCGGTGTTCAACAATGGCGCCTATGCGGTTCCAGGTGCGCTGGAAGACCTGCCGACGGAAGCCCTGCGGTCGCTTTTCGAGGCGAACTTCATCGGCTGGCATGATCTTACCCGCCGGTTGGTGCCTTCAATGCGCGCCAACGGTTCCGGTCGGATCGTGCAGTGTTCGTCCGTACTGGGGTTTGTGGCACTCAAGTACCGCGGAGCCTACACCGCTTCCAAATTCGCGCTTGAAGCCTATTCGGACACGCTTCGCCAGGAACTGAAAGGCACCGGCATTCACGTCAGCCTGATCGAACCCGGTCCTATCGATACCCGGTTCACGCAAAACGCACTGGCGAATTTTCAGCGCTGGATCGGCGAGGATGGTCTGCAGGCGTCACGGCATCGTAAGACCTACGAAAAGCGCCGCATCCGAATGGAGGCGGGAGAGCCCGGGCCGTTCAAGCTGCCGCCGGAGGCCGTGGTCAAACGGCTGGTGCATGCGGTGGAAGCAAATCGGCCGAAAGCGCGCTATCATGTAACAATTCCGACCACCGTCATGGCGGTGGCCAAACGGGTGCTGCCGACCAGTCTGCTCGACCGGTTCTGCATCTGGGCTGCCGACGGCGAGGAATAGCTGCCTGCCGACCGGTGGCTGCGCCGGACAGTGGTGAAACAAGGAAAACGAAATGGCAGATCTGATCAACTTTCTCATTCCCGTCGGCCTCGCCGCGGTTGCACTCGTGTTGCTGCTCGGTATCTGGAACATGTTCCGTCACGGGCCGGCCAACCGCTCGCAACTCCTGATGCGCTGGCGTGTCGGTCTTCAGTTCCTGGTGATTGTCCTGGTGATGGGCGGTCTCTACTTTTTCGGCACCGGCCACTAAGACAAGATAACCGGACACTACCGGAGGAACTGGGGGCACAATGGTTGTTCTGAACAAGATCTATACGAAGACGGGTGACGACGGCACGACCGCGCTGGGTTCCGGAGAACGGCGCCGAAAGAGCGACCTCAGGATCGAGGCATACGGGACCGTCGACGAGACCAACTCCGTGGTTGGTCTGATTCGCCTTCAGACCGGGCAGTCTGCGCCGGAGGTCGACCAGTCGCTCGGCAGGATCCAGAACGACCTGTTCGACCTGGGGGCCGATCTTGCAACACCGGAAACGGGTGAGGACCTTGGGTACGAGCCGCTTCGGATCACCGACGCCCAGGTCACGGCGATCGAACAGGCGATTGACGTCCTCAATGCGGAGCTCAAGCCGCTGCGTTCCTTCGTGCTGCCGGGTGGCAGTCCTGCCGCTGCCTACCTGCATCTGGCCCGCACGGTCTCACGCCGGGCAGAACGTCTGATGGTGGAACTGGCAGCCCGCGAGCAGATCAATCCCGCTGCCGTGCGCTACATGAACCGCCTGTCGGACTATTTCTTCGTTGCCTCGCGGTACCTGAATGAAAAGGGTGAGCAGGACGTTCTTTGGGTGCCTGGACAGAACCGTTAGGTCAGTTCCCCTTGCCGGAGGCCTGGCGCTGAATGTTCATTCCCCTTCACGATCACAATCGGCTGGTCCATGTTCCCCGCCCCTTTGTGAACCTTTTCCTGATTGCCACCAACATCCTGATCTTTCTTCTGTATCAGGGTGCAGGGTCCCAGCAGGCGGTGGCCGCGTCCTCCTATTCCTTCGGCCTTATCCCGGTTGTCCTGTTCGATATCCGGGATCTGTCGCCGGAGCTGCAGATGCTGCCCGACTGGATGTCAGTGGTCACTTATGCCTTCCTCCATGGCGGCTACATGCACCTGATCGGCAATATGCTGTTCCTGTGGGTGTTCGGCGATAATGTCGAGGATGCCATGGGGCATCTGCGATACCTGGTCTTCTATCTGCTGTGTGCGATAGCCGGCGGGTTGGCCTATGCCTCCATCGACGTCAATTCAGATGTGCCGTTGATCGGGGCGTCCGGCGCCGTTTCAGGCGTTGTTGCCGCCTATCTGATGCTGCACCCGCGGGTGAAGGTGTGGGTGCTGGCACTGGGCCGGATACCCTTGCGCCTTTCCGCCGGATGGTTGCTTGGCGGCTGGATCCTTTATCAGATCGTCAATGCCGTGATTGCGTCCGACAGCGATGTCGCCTGGATCGCGCATATTGGCGGCATGGCGGCGGGTGCCGTGCTGATCGTGTTTTTCCGGCGCAGGGGTGTGCCCCTGTTCGACCGAAACATCGCCTAGGCACAGTTTTCAAAAAGAATGCGGACCGGTCAGGAAACTAGGCTGCTTTCCAGACGGCATCAGCAGTGCGGCAGGCGACTCCCCGGCGGCTGATCATTCGACCGTCAGCCAGCTTGATCCGTTCGCGGTAGGAGCGGCAGAAGTCGCCGGACGTATTTTTCCAGGTTTTCAAAGGCGTAATTGTGCCGCTCGCCCCACTCGACGGGTTTTTCCAGCTTCGGTCCTTGCCGGAAACAGACTTCTCCAGCGCAGCTTGAAGCGTGCTTTCAGCCCGGTATTTGTCTGATGCTTGCAGCTTTGAAGCCGGTTTGCGGGTTTCCGCCGCGGCGGGTTCCTGCAGGGAGACAAGCGTGTCCTGCACTGACGCCACGGAACAGCCTGTTAGGATATTTGCCAAGAAAAACAGAAAAAACGTCCCTTTCGGAACGTGAAACCCACGAAAAATCAAGTCCGATCCCGCCTCTTGGATCTATTGCCAGCCGTTGGAGATAGCCTCCCGTTCTTCCCGCGCGCTGAGGGACCCACCAGAAGGCTCGCTATCACCATTAAACTGACGCCCGCCAAAGATGCGATCTAAAAAACCGCCTGAACCGGACTTTTGTGTGGCAGAGCTAAAAGAAGTTCGTTCTGACGAACCGCCAGACGACGAACCGCCGGATGACGATCCACCCGACGAAGAGCGGGAGGAGGAAGGAGAAGAGGAGCCTCCGCTGCGACCGGAGTTGCCTTTGCTTTCCGAGCTTCTACCGGCCGATTTGTTTCCTGCCGAACTGTTACCGGTCGAGCTTTTTCCGCTCGAACTGTTACCAGTTGAGTCGCCGCCGCCCGAACGGCTGCCACCTGTGTCGCCGCCACCGGAACTGCTGCCACCGGTGCTGTCACCGCCGGAGCTTTTGCTACCGCTGTCACCACCGGAACTCTTGCTTCCGCTGTCACCGCCGCGGTCTCCACGTTCGCTGCGGCCTCCACGGTCACCACGATCGCTGCGACTGCCGCGATCACCATGCGAATCTGCGGCCGCGGCAATGCTGTCCTTCATGTCGAACAAGGGGCTGAAGTAGACAAGAGAGAACATCATTGCCGCAGCTGCAACACCCGGCAGTATGCGAAACATCGCAGAGAGGCGGTCTTGCAATGTAATCTGGCGGGCGCGTTTCATCTGATGCGATTCAATTCGTAATAAGGGGTTTTTGGCGGTCGACGAGAGCGGTTTTACGACCTTCGCACGCATAACACCTGGGCAATCTTTGTTCTTCCCGAAGATAGTCTAAAAAAAGTCGGGATCAAAAGGTCTCCTTACGTGTTGTCTCGCTGAGAGCGGTTTTGCGGAGAACTCCTTGCCTGAAGATACGTTAAAGACGGAGATGATCCGTCTGCTCCCGAAGCTGAGGAGTTTTGCTTTAAGGCTGTGCCGGAATCCGGATCAGGCAGACGATCTGGTGCAGATGACATGCGAACGTGCAATCCGATCGCTCGACCAGTTCGATCCGGCCACCCGGCTCGACAGCTGGATGTTCCGGATTTTGCAGAATCTGTACTTCAATTCGGTTCGCGACACCGCAAACCGGGCCAGGCTTTTCGACCTTGCCATGCTGGATTTCGAGGAAAGCTACGACGGCGCGAAAGCCGCCGCCGACAGCCTGGAACTTCAGAAAGTGCAGGATTTCATTGGCGAGCTGGAAGAAGACAACCGCGAGGTGCTTCTGAAGATCGCCGTTGAGGGCAGAAGCTACAAGGATGTGGCGGATGAACTCGGCGTTCCGATTGGAACGGTAACCAGCCGGCTTGCCCGCGCAAGACTGAAACTGCGCGAGTGGCTGGACACGAACGATGCCCCGCAGGGCGTCAGGCTGCGCAGCATGCCAGGGGGTATGTGATGACATTTGACGAAAAGCGCGAACAGATCCTGCTTGCAAAGGATATCGGCAAGATCCTGGACGAGGAAGGTTCGGAAGAGGAGCGTGCAACTCTGCTTCGCCGGGTCGACGCGACTGGTGGCGGACATGATCTGCTGGAGCAGATGTCCAAGGACAATACCATTCTGCAAAAAGCGGTTGCTGCGCCGGTGCCTGACGAATCAATGGCACGGTTCGAAGCACTCATCGAAAAGGAATTCGCCAAGCGCGAAGGTCCTGCGCCCCGTCATGCGCATGCGTCCTGGACAGGCGTGCTGATCCAGATCGCCGCCGCACTTGTGATGGTTGCCGGCACATTCGGCTTTACCACCTACTGGATGCAGACGCGGATGGACAGTGCCGTGTCTTCTCTTGCCGCACATATGGAAACTGAGCGGATGCTTTTGGCACAGACCGTCCAGGAAGCGCTGGAAACGAAAGTCAGCGGCGAGCCCGTGTTCGTTGGGCAGGAAGGCGACTGGCGCGAGATCCTGACGCCGATCAAGACCTACCGCAGCAAGAGCGGGCACTGGTGCCGCGAATACCTTCGCGAGACCACCTTCAGCAGGCTGGACCTTTCCATTCGTGGCACGGCCTGCCGGGACGAGAACGGCACCTGGGTAACCGTGTTCGCCGAACCGGTGTCCGACAAGTTCTCGCCGCAGACCCCCGGCATCTGACCGGAGACCGGGCCCAGGAAAACAGAGAAGTCGCCGCGTGTTGCCGTAACAGGTGCGCGCGGTTTCCTTTTTGCGGTGAGCCCCGGTTTTCCACGCATTGTTGCGTTGCCGAACTATCATCATTGCGACGCATGTTTTTCCAAGCCCGGCAAATTGCCGCCTTAGACCTTTTACCGCAATTGACAGGTGCCGTGTCGGTCAGTACCGTCCCCCGCCATGCGCCACGATTGGCTCAATTCTGCCGTTTGTAACCTAGCGTCATGAGGGCAGAGAGCCGGAGAATGCGGTGCGGTGAAAGCCGGCCCAGCAAGAGGTTGAGACCAAATGAAGATCCTCGTACCCGTAAAACGGGTCATCGACTACAACGTGAAGGTCCGTGTGAAGGCGGATGGTTCTGGCGTCGATCTTGCCAACGTCAAGATGTCCATGAACCCGTTTGACGAAATCTCCGTCGAAGAAGCCCTTCGGCTGAAGGAAGCGGGCAAGGCGAGTGAAGTGATCGTCGTGTCCGTCGGGCCGCAACAGGCCACCGAAACGCTGCGCACCGGCCTTGCCATGGGCGCCGACCGCGGCATTCTGGTGAAAACCGACGACACCACCGAGCCGCTGGCAGTCGCGAAGATCCTGAAAGCGATCGTCGAAGCCGAAGAGCCGGGTCTCGTGATCCTCGGCAAGCAGGCGATTGACGACGACTGCAACCAGACCGGTCAGATGCTGGCAGCCCTCCTCGGTTGGAGCCAGGGCACATTTGCCTCCAAGGTTGATCTGGGCGACGGCACTGTCGATGTCACCCGTGAAGTGGATGGCGGCCTGCAGACCGTGAAGCTGAAGCTGCCGGCCATCGTGACCACGGACCTGCGCCTCAATGAGCCGCGCTATGCGTCCCTGCCGAACATCATGAAAGCGAAGAAGAAGCCGATCGACGAAAAGTCTCCGGCCGATTTTGGTGTCGACACCACGCCGCGCCTCACCGTTGTCACCACCACCGAGCCGGCGTCGCGCCAGGCCGGTATCAAGGTCGGTTCCGTTTCCGAGCTGGTCGACAAACTCAAGAACGAAGCCGGCGTCCTTTAAGACCCGTCGCAGGAGGATAAAACATGACAACACTTCTTGTGGCCGAATACGCCGGTGGCGAACTGAGCGATGCCACGGCAAAGGCCCTGACGGCTGCCGTCGCTCTTGGTGC
Organism: Roseibium algicola; assembly: GCF_001999245.1. Lineage (NCBI taxonomy): Bacteria > Pseudomonadati > Pseudomonadota > Alphaproteobacteria > Hyphomicrobiales > Stappiaceae > Roseibium > Roseibium algicola. Next base: position 2,698,111 of record NZ_CP019630.1, read on the forward strand.
CGACGTTCACGTCCTGGTCGCCGGCAAGGGCGTTCAGGGCGTTGCGGATGCCGCGTCCAAGCTTTCCGGCGTCGCCAAGGTTCTGCTTGCTGAAAGCGATGCGCTGGAGCACCAGCTGGCCGAGCCGACCGCCGATCTGATCGTCGGCCTTGCAGGCGATTATGACGCGATCGTTGCCCCGGCAACCGCCAACGGCAAGAACACCCTGCCGCGCGTCGCAGCCCTTCTGGACGTGATGCAGATCTCAGACGTGACGGCTGTTGTCGACGCGGATACTTTCGAGCGTCCGATCTACGCGGGCAACGCGATCCAGACCGTGAAATCCGGCGATCCCAAGAAGGTGATCACCGTGCGGACCTCCACGTTCGCGGCAGCGGAAGCAGGCGGTTCTGCCGCTGTTGAAACCGTTGCGGGAACGGACGGTTCGGGTCTTTCGGAATTCGTCGGCGAGGAGCTTTCCAAGTCCGACCGTCCGGAACTGACGTCTGCCAAGATCATCATCTCCGGCGGCCGCGCGCTCGGTTCTTCCGAGAAGTTCCAGGAAGTCATCATGCCGGTGGCCGATGCTCTCGGCGCGGCGGTTGGCGCATCGCGCGCCGCCGTCGATGCGGGCTACGCCCCGAACGACTGGCAGGTCGGCCAGACCGGCAAGGTGGTTGCTCCGGATCTCTACATTGCCTGCGGCATTTCCGGTGCCATCCAACACCTTGCCGGCATGAAGGATTCCAAGGTGATCGTCGCGATCAACAAGGACGAGGAAGCTCCGATCTTCCAGGTCGCGGACTATGGCCTCGTGGCGGATCTCTTCGACGTGCTGCCGGAATTGAAGGCTGCCGTCGAGTAACACCTGCGGCAAATTGATCACGGACCCCGGGGCGAATAACAGTTTTCGCTCCGGGGTTCTTGCTGTTCGGCGCAAGACTTGCCAAAAATAGCCGCAACCCGTCCAATCGGGATGTTTTCTAAAGATCGGATTTTCAGGATGGCAGTCGAAATCAAGAAAGTCGGCGTAATCGGCGCTGGTCAGATGGGCAGCGGCATTGCGCATGTGTGTGCACTTGCGGGCTTCGACGTGGGATTGAGCGATCTCTCCATGGAACGGATCGAATCCGGCCTGGCTTCGATCAACGGCAACCTGGCGCGCCAGGTGTCCAAGTCCATGATCACCGAGGAAGAGCGCAACGCTGCGCTGGATCGCATCAAGGCAGCCGAAGATCTCGATCTTCTGCGTGATGCAGACCTGGTGATTGAATCGGCCGTCGAGAACGAGCAGGTCAAACGCAAGATCTTTTCGCAGCTTTGCCCGATCCTGAAGCCCGAAGCGATCCTGGCGACCAACACTTCGTCGATCTCGATCACGCGTCTTGCCGCTTCGACCGATCGTCCGGAACGCTTCATCGGCATCCACTTCATGAACCCGGTTCCGGTCATGGAGCTGGTCGAGCTGGTGCGCGGAATAGCCACAGAAGACGAGACTTTCGAAGCCTCGAAAGGGTTCTGCGTCCGTCTCGGCAAGCAGATTGCCGTCGCAGAGGATTTCCCGGCCTTCATGGTCAACCGTATCCTTCTGCCGATGATCAACGAAGCAATCTACACGCTCTATGAAGGCGTCGGTTCTGTTGATTCCATCGACAAGGCCATGCGTCTCGGGGCCAACCATCCGATGGGGCCGCTGCAGCTTGCGGATTTCATCGGCCTCGATACCTGCCTGTCGATCATGCAGGTGCTTTACGAAGGTCTGGCGGACACCAAGTATCGTCCGTGCCCGCTGCTCGTGAAATATGTTGAAGCAGGCTGGCTCGGCCGCAAGACCCAACGCGGGTTCTATGATTACCGCGGCGAACACCCGGTTCCGACCCGGTAATCGGTTCGCCAGCCACCGCAGAAGCCCCGGTAACGATGAACCTAGCCCGCTATTGCCTGACCAGCGCCACCCCGGACCCGGGCAAGACGGCGCTGGAACTGGTGGGGGCCGGTGGCGCCCTTCTGGAAACATGGAGCTATGGCTCGCTGACGCGGGTCGTTCTTTCGGTTGCCGCGGGTTTGCGCGCCACGGATCTTTCGCCCGGTGACCGTATCCTTCTCAGGATCGGTCACTCCAGTGATTTTCCGCTGGCGTTCTTCGGGGCGATTGCGGGTGGTTTCGTGCCGATCCCGACGTCTTCCCAACTTACTGCATCCGAAGCTGACGCGATCCTGGCCGATAGCGGGGCCCGGATGGTGCTGCACGACGGGCATACTGTGCTGCCGAACGCGGGCAGCGCGACGTTGCTGGGTCCAGAGGCCTTGGTCGAACTGAAGCAGGCAGAGCCGGGAGACTTTGCGGAGACCCACGCTGACGACCCGGCTTTTCTTGTCTATACGTCCGGTACCAGCGGCACGCCGAAGGGCGTCCTGCATGCGCAGCGCGCCGCCAGTGCGCGCCGGCCCATGTATTCCGGCTGGTATGGCATCGGCGCTTCCGACCGGCTGCTTCATGCCGGAGCATTCAACTGGACCTATACGCTGGGTGCCGGCTTGATGGACCCCTGGGCCAATGGTGCGACCAGTGTTGTTTATGACGGGCCTCGAGACCCGGACCTCTGGCCGGAACTGATGACAGACACAAGGGCGACGCTGTTTGCGGCCGTGCCCAGTCTCTTCCGGCGTATCCTGAAGTATGGCGCTGTTACGCCCGCCTCCTTTCCCGATCTTCGCCACGGCCTGACGGCCGGAGAAGCGCTTCCGGCAAGTCTTTATCGGGAGTGGAGGGAACGCACCGGCCGCGAACTTTATGAAGCGCTCGGCATGAGCGAGATCTCCACCTATCTCTCCAGCAGCCCCAGCGTTCCGGTAAAGCCGGGTTCCCCGGGCAAACCCCAGGAATGCCGGAAGGTTTCCATTCTCAGCGAGTTGGATGACACGCCGGTGCCGGTGTCCGGAACGGAGACAGGGCTTCTGGCTGTTCACAGGGATGAACCGGGACTGATGCTGGGATACTGGAACCGTGCCGAGGAAACGGCGGCCGCATTCAGGGGCGACTGGTTCCTGACCGGCGACAGGGCGCGTACGGATGAAGACGGCTATTTCTGGTACGAAGGCCGTGCTGACGATCTGATGAACGCTTTCGGCTACAGGGTCGCTCCGGAAGAAGTGGAGCGGGTGCTGGCAGCGGACCCGCAGGTGCAGGAAGTGGCCGTGACGGCGGTGCCTGCGCGCGAAGGTGTCAGCCTGATAACGGCCTTCGTGGTGCCGGCCCTCCCCGGACAGCTGGATGCCGACAGTCTTGCCGCTCATGCGGCAGAAAACCTGGCGGAATACAAGCGTCCCAAGGTCTACAAGGTGCTGGAACAGTTGCCACGCACACCGTCCGGCAAGGTCCGGCGCAGTGTCTTGCGGGAGGGGCACTGACATTCGTTAACGCCTGATTAAGGGTAGGGGGTTAGGGTGGCCACAACCTCAGGAGTTAATGATGGACAGCGTTGGCATTGCCACGACATTCGTGGCGCAGACCCAGGCACAGACAGCCCAGACGCTTCAGACAGAGATGATGAAGATGGCCGCCCAGCAAGACGCCAATCTGGTGGCGCTGCTGCAGCAAGGGGCTGACAATCTTCAGGCTCAACAGGCCACACCACCTCCCGGTCTCGGCGGACGGGTAGACGTCAGCGCCTGATCCCGTTCCTTTGCAGTTTTGTTAACGGCCCGTGCGGATTTGCCCCGCACGGGCCGTTTTTGTTGCTCCGCCGGGTGTCTTTTTTCGGGTGAAGCCTGAAAAGCGCCTCTCGAAAGATGCTTCTGAAAGTTCCTGTCTTTCAGATACTTATCCATAATTACGTAAAGTTTTAAGAAAAATATTCTGATCAATTCAGTAATTGAGTCAGCAACTCTGAGAGTTGTTTTGGAAATTTACCTTTGAATTCAGGTATTTCATACAAGATGAAGTTTAAAATCGTATCCAAGGATTGGAACGACCATGCCTGAAGCAATAGGATATGGAGCATCCCAGGCGTATCAGCCGAACCAGGCCAACACGCGTGCGGGCCAGGTTGCAGAACAAGCCGAAGCGTTCAAGACCAAACGCTCCGAAGCTGCAGCCGTGATTGCGCAACGCCAGGCGAGTTTCAGCACGAACCGGGCAGAATTCCTGAGCCGGCAAGCTGAGCAACTGGAAAATCGCGCGGAAACGCGTCGGCTGGAAGATGGTGTCGGATTACAGGTCAACATCCTGGCCTGATGTGACGCATCTTCCGGATAAGCCGACCGGAAGCATAAGACGAACGAACAAAAAGCCGAGTTGCCCGATTGCAAGGATGACGGGTGACCAACGGCTGCGGACAAGCCTCATCACCACGGCGAAGGAGTAACCCATCATGCCGAGTGCTATCGACAGTTCCTCTTCCTCGGCCGCCTACAGCGCTGCAAGTGTTCGCAGCGAACTTGCTGCCAATGCGGTAAGGGACCAGAACCAGCAGGAACGCCAGGTTGCCGAGCGGCTGGAGCAGGCCCAGGCAACCCAGGAGGAAGACCGGCGCGAGTCGCGCCGCATTCCAGGTCTGGGCAACGCGGTCGACATCAGCGTCTGAACCGGCGGAGGGTCACCTCCACTGGCTTCGAAAGGGTTGATGATCTTGATATTTCTGGCGGCAGCCGGACGTCAGGCGTCCGGGGCCGCCATTGCGTTTTTAATAAGCGCCTTGGCCTCGCCGGAGGCCCATTCGGCGGGGCCGTACATGGTGCCGATCTCGCAGCCCTTCGGGCTAACCAGAATGGTTGTCGGCAAACCGGTTGCCCGCGCAACCTTGCGCAGGTCCTTCAGAAGATCGTTCGAGCTGTCCTGATAGAAGGCGAGATTGCCGACGCCGATCTCGTTCAAAAAGTCTTTCGGCTTTTCCGGTCCGCCCCGGTCGAGATTGACCGCAACCACCTCGAAATTGTCGTCTCCCATCTCCGCTTGCAGTTCGTCCAGCGCCGGCATTTCCTTGCGGCACGGGGCGCACCATGTTGCCCAGAGATTGAGGAGCACTGTCTTGCCGCCGAAGTCCGACAACGTCATCTGCTGGTTGTCAGGCCCCTGGAAGGTCAGGTGCTGAAGGTCCAGCGGCGCGCTTGCCGGAAGGAAGGCGGCTACTTCTCCAGTGGCAAATGGCTTGGCCGCCGCCGCAAAATCGAGCGCAGCCGAACAGCTTTGCGCACCGGCGATGTTGCCATTCGGTCCAGCGATCACGTATAGAGCCGCTACGGCGGCCACTGCACCCGCAAGCCCGGCGGCAACAATGCCGCGTCTGTTGGTTTTCGCTGGTTCGGTTGGCTTTGTCATTCGTTCACACCCCGCAAGGGGGCGCCTTCTAAGGGACAGGACATGAGCAATCGCATGTGGGGAGGCCGGTTCGCTGAGGGACCGGACGCCATCATGGAGGAGATCAACGCCTCCATCGACTTCGACCGGAAGCTATATAAGCAGGACATCGACGGCTCGAAAGCCCATGTGCGCATGCTCGCGGAAAAAGACATTGTGACGCGGGACGATGCCGACAAGATCGTTCAAGGTCTAGACACAATCCTGTCAGAGATCGAAAGCGGCAAATTCAAGTTTTCCCGCGCGCTTGAAGACATCCACATGAACATCGAGGCGCGCCTTGCCGAGCTGATCGGCCCGGCTGCCGGACGCCTGCACACGGCGCGCTCACGCAACGACCAGGTGGCGACCGATTTCCGCCTGTGGGTGCGCGACACGCTCGATACGCTCGACGACCAGCTGGGTGAGCTGATGCAGGCCCTGGCGGAAAAGGCGGAAACCCATGCCGCCGACGTCATGCCCGGGTTCACGCACCTGCAGTCGGCCCAGCCGGTGACCTTCGGGCACCACATGCTGGCCTACGTCGAAATGTTCGGCCGCGACCGGGGCCGTGTGCGCGATGCGCGCAAGCGCATGAATGAGTGCCCTCTTGGTGCAGCGGCGCTAGCCGGCACGTCCTTCCCGATCGACCGGCACATGACCGCCAAGGCGCTCGGTTTCGACCGTCCGTCTGCCAATTCGCTCGATGCCGTTTCCGACCGTGATTTCGTCATCGAGGCGCTGGCGACGGCATCTCTCACCGCCATGCATCTGTCGCGCCTTGCCGAGGAAATCGTCATCTGGTGCTCGGCGCAGTTCGGATTCGTGAAACTGTCGGACAAGTTTTCGACCGGTTCGTCGATCATGCCGCAGAAGAAGAACCCGGATGCGGCGGAACTGGTGCGTGCCAAGTCGGGCCGCATCTACGGTTCACTGCAAGCGCTTCTGGTGATGATGAAGGGCCTGCCGCTTGCCTATTCCAAGGATATGCAGGAAGACAAGGAGCAGGCTTTCGACGGACTGGCCAGCGTTTCCCTGGCTCTTGCGGCCATGACCGGCATGATCCGCGATCTGGAGCCTGTCACCAAGGCGCTGAAGAAGGCCGCAGGCTCTGGCTATTCGACTGCAACGGACCTCGCCGACTGGCTGGTTCGTGTTCTCGGTCTGCCGTTCCGCGACGCCCACCACGTGACCGGGCGCATCGTGGCGATTGCCGTCGAGAAGGGCATCGAACTGCACAAGGTTTCGCTGGAAGAGATGCAGGCGGTGGAGCCGAAGATCACCAACGAGATCTTCCAGGTGCTCTCCGTCGACAAATCCGTACGCAGCCGAACCAGCTATGGCGGCACGTCGCCGGTAAACGTACGCAAGCAGGCACGCCGCTGGCTGAAAGAGCTGGCCAAGGCCTGATGGCCCATTGAAGGTCGGCTTTCCCCGCAACACACGGCGCGAACTGGTCTTGCCGAACGCGCCGTGTCATGCGAGGAGAAGGACCGGTATGTGACTTTGTAAGAACTCCCGTGTCCGCCCGGACGCTGGGCAGTCGATCCAAAAAGGCATGATGGTGATGACAATGCGGTTCAAAACCCTGGCTCTGGTCGGTCTTTGCCTGAGCGTGACCCTGGCAGGGTGTGGCCGCAAGGGCGGGCTGGAAAACCCGGGAGTGCCTGTGCAGCAGGCGGACGCCGCGGTTGATCCCGCTGTGGCAGCACCGGTTCAGCCGGAAGCGCCGCAAAGCGACAAGCCCTTTTTCCTGGATTTCATGATCCGATAAACCATGCGCGCAGCGGCAGAGCCGGCTGCGCATCGGAGCAAGCCGGCTCTGCCGAGGCAACCGATACGCTCCATTGTTTCAATGCCGATCAGCTTCCGCACGGTCTGGTAACGCCTACCGGCCCTGAACCTGATCCAGCCGCATGAGGGCCGTCCCTTGCATCACTTCGATTACAAGAATGGCGAGCTGTTTGCCGAAGACGTGGCGATCGAGACGATCGCGCGTGAAGTCGGCACGCCGTTCTACTGCTATTCCACGGCAACGCTCACCCGTCACTACCAGGTGTTTGCCGCCGCATTCAGCGATATCCCGTCGCTGGTCTGCTATGCGATGAAGGCAAATTCCAACCAGGCGGTCCTGAAGACGCTTGCACAGTTGGGCGCCGGCATGGACGTTGTGTCGGAAGGCGAATTGCGCCGTGCACGGGCAGCGGGCGTTCCCGCGTCGAAGATCGTCTTTTCCGGGGTCGGCAAGACCGAGGCCGAACAAGCCTACGCGCTTCAGGAAGATATCTTGTGTTTCAACGTGGAGTCCGAGCCCGAGTTGCGCCAACTTTCACGGGTTGCCACTGCAATGGGCAAGACCGCACGGGTGTCCATGCGCATCAACCCGGACGTCGATGCCAAGACCCATGCCAAGATTGCGACCGGCAAGGCCGAGAACAAGTTTGGTATTCCCTGGCAGCGTGCACGTGACGTTTATGCCGAGGCAGCGGCTCTGCCCGGTATCAAGGTCACCGGCATCGACATGCACATCGGATCGCAGATTACGGAGCTGGAGCCTTTCGACAACGCATTTGCGCGGCTGGGCGAGCTGATCACGGATCTGCGCTCGCAAGGCCACACGATCGACCATGTCGATCTCGGTGGCGGACTGGGCATCCCCTATATCACCGATAACAATCCGCCGCCGCATCCGGACGCTTATGCCCAGGTGGTCAAGAAGCATGTGCGCGAACTGGACTGCATGGTCATGTTCGAGCCGGGCCGCATGATTGCCGGCAACGCCGGCATCCTGGTCACCGAAGTCGTCTATGTGAAGGAAGGCGCCGACAAGAATTTCGTCATTGTCGATGCCGCCATGAACGACCTGATCCGTCCGACGCTTTACGAGGCCTATCACGAGGTTCGCCCGGTACGCGAACCGGGGAAAGAAACAGACCGAATCAAGGCCGATATCGTCGGTCCGGTGTGCGAAACCGGTGATTTTCTGGCCCAGAACCGGGATATGCCCAGGGTAGAAGCCGGGGAAATGCTGGCGGTCTATTCGGCCGGCGCCTATGGCGCAGTCCAGTCCTGCACCTACAATTCGCGGCTTCTGGTGCCCGAAGTGCTCGTAAATGCAGACCAATTTGCCGTTATCCGGCCCCGGACCAGCTACGAAGACCTGCTCGGTCTGGACCGGATTCCGGACTGGCTCAAGGGTTCGTGAACAGATCGGCTGACAATTAGTTGAACCGACAGGTTGCCGGACAGCCCGCTATGCCTCACCTTATTGTATGGTGGGCAGGTCCAGCGGGCTGCGTTTCCGGAGAAACGGGCAGTTCGGGGGGCAAAACCGGAGGTGCCATTGAGCCCGAGCGACAGCGATCCCGATCAAGAACGGCAGATTTCTTCCGAGACCTACGGCTGGCGGGCCTTGATCCGATCCCGGCTGGACAGCTTGGTGCGCCAAAGTCGCCGTGCCTTGTTCATCGAACGCCTGTGGCGTGCTTTGCTTCCGGTGCTGGTGGTACTCGGCCTGTTTGTCGGGGTGTCCTGGCTTGGTCTGTGGCTGGTTCTTCCTGCCTGGGCAGGCCCGCTCGGGCTTCTGGTATTCGCTGCCGCCACCTTTTGGGCGGCGCGGGATCTCTTCCACCTTGCCTGGCCGACGCGCGAGGATGCGCTCTCCCGGGTCGAGAAATCCTCAGGCCGTACCCACCGTCCACTGACAACGCTTGAAGACGAATTGTCGGTCGGTGCGAGCGATCGCGAAAGCCAGGCGATCTGGGCCCTGCATCAGCGCCGCACAGCCGAAGCAGTCGCCGCGATCCGTTCGAAAGCGCCGGATCCGCAGGCCTTCCGACGCGATCCCTGGGCGCTTCGCGTCCTGGCCGCCAGTGTACTTCTGATCGGGTTTTCGACAGCAAGTGGCGATCATTTCGGCCGACTGGTCTCGGCCTTTCAGAACCCGTTCAAGACAGTGGAACCACCCAGCCGTCTCGATGCCTGGGTCACGCCGCCGCTCTATACCAGCGAGCCACCGATTTACCTGACGGGCGAAAGCGCCCAGTTGCGCGACCCGGGTGCGCCGATCTCCGTGCCGGAAGGGTCGATTCTTGTGGTCCGCACGCAAGGCGCACGTGATCTCAAGATGACCTACGCCCGTGCGGAAGACACCGAGCCTCAGGTGATCGAACCTGAACTTGGGACAGAGACGGAAGATCCGGATCTTAAAACGCTTTTGCCGGTTGAACGCAGGCTCGAGCTGGAAACCACCGGCATCGTCGAACTGCTCAACGGCGAAGAGCCGATGCTGAGCTACGTCTTCGCGGTGAAGCCGGACGATGCACCGGACATCCGGTTGACGGACGATCCTGAAGAACAGCTCAGCGGCGCGCTCAAGTTTTCCTATCTAGTGAATGACGACTATGGCGTTGTGGCCGCCGAGGCTCGCATCGCCCCCCTGCCTAATCCGGACAACAACAACCGGGCTCCGCGTCCGCTTGTGGAAGCACCCCAGTTTCCGCTTTCACTGCCGCCGCGCGCCGGCACAGCCAAGACGGCGGAAACCATCCGGGATCTGACATCGCATCCCTGGGCCGGTTCTGAAGTCAATCTGTCGCTGCTGGCACGTGACCAGGCCGGTCAGGAAGGGCAATCGCCCGCGTACCGCATTACCCTGCCCCAGAGACGCTTCGGCAAGCCTCTGGCCCGCGCTGTCGTCGAACAGCGCCGTAATCTTGCGCTTGATGCCGAAAGCCAGGGCGAGGTCATCATCGCGTTCGACGCCCTGATGCTGGCGCCGGAAATGTTCGACTTCAAGCCGCGCAACTATCTGGGCATGCGTTTTGCCTACGGCTCTCTGGTGAACGCGAGGACCGACGAAGACCTGAAGGCCCTGTTGCCGCTTTTGTGGGACCTAGCCCTGTCGATCGAGGACGGTGACCTTTCCGCAGCCGAACGCAAGCTGCGTGATGCCCAGGAGGCCCTGCGCAAGGCGTTGGAAGAAGGGGCGAGCGACGAGGAAATCGCCAAGCTGACCCAGCAGCTGCGGGAAGCCCTGAACGAATACATGCAGGCACTGGCCGAGCAGATGCGCCAGAACCCGCAGGCCATGCAGCCTTTCGACGGCAATCAGCAGACGCTTAGCGAACAGGACCTGAGCGAAATGCTGGACCGGATCGAGGAACTGGCGCGTACCGGCTCCCGTGATGCCGCGCGCGAGCTGCTGGCACAGATGCAGCAGATGCTGGAAAACCTGCAAGCAGGCCGGCCGCAGATGATGCCCAACAGCATGTCCAGCGAAATGATGGAGATGCTCAACCAGCTGGGTGAAATGATCCAGCGGCAACAGCAGCTGATGGATGAAACCCACAAGTTCAACCAGGATCAGCAGCAGCAGCGCCGCGGTCAACAGCAGCAACCCGGTCAGCAACAAGAGGGACAGGGACAACAGCTGACCCAGGAGCAACTGGAACAGATGCTTCAGCAGCTTCAGGAGGGCCAGGGGGACCTGGCGCAGCGGCTGCAGGAACTCATGGACCAGCTTAGCCAGAACGGCATGGGCCAGAACCAGGCGCTGGGTGAAGCCGGCGAGTCCATGGGCGAGGCTCAGCAGTCCCTGGGGGATGGACAGGGTCAGCAGGCGCTCGGCGAGCAGGGCGACGCCCTGGATGCCCTTCGGCGCGGCGCGCAGGGCCTGACGGAGCAGATGATGGGTCAGGGCGAAGGCCCGGGATCGCCCAACGGCGCGTCGCCGATGGACGAAGACCCTCTTGGCCGTCCGCGGCGCACCGAGGGCCCGGACTTCAACAACCGGGTGCGCATCCCTGACGAAATCGATGTTCAGCGGGCGCGCCGGATCTTGGAAGAGCTCCGCCGCCGCTTCTCCGATCCTTCCCGGCCGCAGCTGGAGCTCGATTATCTGGAACGGCTCCTGAAGCGGTACTAGGCCCGTTTCTGACAAAGGTTCATGACCCCGCTTCGGCGGGGTCAATTGTTTTGGCGGTGATGTTTGTGTTTGTGGCCCATCCTTCGAGACGCGCACACGTGCGCTCCTCAGGATGAGGTTGTTTTTTGGGGTGAGGCCTTTTGTAGCCCCGTGGAGAGCCCAGCCACGTTCGGATATCTCTTTGCCGCAAGATCACCCTCATCCTGAGGAAGCGCGAAGCGCTGTCTCGAAGGATGGTCTGCTTGCTCAATTCTCTGTGTTCTGAAGGAATACGGTGACTACCGGCGTGATCAGCCCAAACAAAAACCCCGCCGAAGCGGGGTCTTGGGTTTCGGAATTGCGGCGGCAGGCCTTACGCGTAGCGGCGGGTCTCGCTCGGCAGATCGCCGGAAATGGCGTTGCGCACGGCCTTGCGGATATCGGCCAGCGAAAACGGCTTGGTGACCACGTCATGGACCAGGGATTCCAGGCCATTGGCCCGTTCACGCTGGTCGGCAAAGCCGGTCATGAGGAGGATCGGCAGTCGTGGATAGTCGCGCGCCGTATGCAGAGCCAGGGCGATGCCGTCCATGACGGGCATCTTGATGTCGGACAGCAGCAGGTCGAAGCTGCCCTTCTCGCGGGTCAGAACCTCGACGGCTTCGCCGCCATCCTCGGCCGCTTCAACGGAATGACCGTCAAGCTCCAGGGCACGCTTTACGAAGCTGCGGACAGCTTCATCGTCTTCAGTAAGAAGAATGCGAGCCATGCTCACTCTCCTGTGTTGCCGTCAGCCGCTCCGTCGTCCGGGGCGACAACGTATCCAATATAGGGCAACTGCCGCCAAGCGTGGCCCATATCCATACCATATCCGACGACAAACTTATCAGGACAGGCAAAACCGACATAATCGGCAGATATGGCAGCTTTACGGCGCTCGGGTTTATCCAGCAGAGCTGCGATCTTCACCGAGTGCGCGCCCCTGTTCAGCAGCCGCTCCCGCGCGAAGGCGAGTGTGCGACCGGATTCCAGGATATCATCCACTAAAATAATATCGCGCTCGTTAACGTCACTTTCAACATCGCGCAAAATCCGGATGGTGTCGGAGCCTTCAGTCCCGGCGCCATAAGAGGACAGGTGCATGAACTCCATTTCCGGCTGCAGCCCTGCCCGGTGCATTGCCCGCACAAGGTCGGCCGCAAAAATGAAGCTGCCTTTCAGAACCGCGACAACCAAAAGATTTTGCGGTTTGCCTTCGGCGATTTCCTCTGCGAGCGCGCCAACACGTTGGGCAATGGCGTCTTCATCGAACAGAGTATGGATATCTGATGTCATGGTCACTCTAGAACTACCTGGCGTTGGCCGCGTTCAACAAACCGGACCTGGATATCGGACGCGGTTTTCGGAGGGTCGGCTAATATCGTCCTGAACCGGGTTTCGTCCAGTGCGTTTAGCGATTTTGTTCTGGGCTCGACAGTCCAGGCATAAACTTCCTGCAGGTCTGCACCGCGGATCGAGAGGCGCACGGCGGGCACCGAGTTCAGTTCATCAAGCAGGTTGCGGATCGAGCCCTCGACCACGAGAACCTTCTTGCCGTCCTCGACCTCGGTGAAGGTGCGCAGGTTGCGGAATTCAAGTCCGCGCAGATTGACTTCAAACCCGATCATCCGAAACAGGCTTGCCAGGTCAGGAGACTGTTTGACGAGCGAGTCTCGCATGAGGACAAACAAAACACAGGCCGCAACCGCGACGCCGAACAGGGCAACACCGCCAATGCGCCGAAAATTTCGCCGCAGAATCCAGTTGAGGATCGCACCGATCTGGTCCCGCCGGAACTTGTTCGGATTGACGATGATCTTCGGCCGCTTGGCCATGGATTCGATGTCGGCCTTGTTTTCAGGCTCACCGGTCCTGGCGTCTTCCTTCAGATCCGCAGCGAATTTTGCCTCGTCGCTGGCCGTACGGGCGGCTGCGGGTTCGGGAGCGACGGCGGCTTCGGGCTCGTCGTCCTCGTCATCCGCTTCCGCGTCGAACGTTTCTTCTTCCGCGTCGGCTGCCCAATCGGCTTCGTCCTGTGCGGGATCTTCTTCAACGGAAGGAGGTGCAATTTCGTCGACGTCGTTCTTTGCGCTTAACGCAACATCGCCTTCTTCGTCATCGTCGGGCGAAACGAACCAGCGGTTGCCGCACTTGGCGCATTTGACGCTACGCCCTTCCGGGCCAAGCGCCTCTACCTTAATCTCGTAGGACGTACTGCAGTCCGGACATTTGATCTTCATGTGCGAAGACCTTTCGCCATGGCATGCTCTAGCAGTTCACTTTGGAACCGGGGGGTCGAAATCCGGCACGAAATATTGGACAAGGGCCAAGCAAATCCTATGACGGGCTTTCAGGTCCTTAATGGACCTTTATATGATTAATGCACCGTTAACGGCCAGGCTATAGCGTTCGGGCCATCAACAGGAGTAATTTTGTGATCCGCTTCGAAAATGTCGGATTGAGATACGGAATGGGATCGGAAATCCTGCGCGACCTGACTTTTCAGATCGAGCCGCAGTCGTTTCAGTTCCTGACCGGTCCCTCGGGGGCGGGCAAGACCAGCCTGATCCGGCTCCTGTTCATGTCCCTGCGCCCGACCCGAGGCCTGATAAAGGTTTTCAACCGCGACCTGAGCGTGATCGACAAGCAGGAATTGCCGAAGCTCCGGCGCAAGATCGGCGTGGTGTTTCAGGATTTTCGCCTGCTGGACCATCTGACAACCTATGAAAACGTGGCCCTGCCACTGCGCGTGGTGGGAAAGGACGAATCCGAATACCGCTCCGATGTGATTGATCTGTTGAAATGGGTCGGACTTGGGGATCGCATGCATGTGCTGCCGCCGGTGCTGTCGGGTGGGGAAAAGCAGCGTGCGGCCATTGCGCGGGCGCTGATCACCCGGCCGGAGGTGCTGCTCGCGGACGAGCCGACCGGTAACGTGGATCCGCCACTTGCACGTCGTCTGTTGCGCCTTTTCATCGAATTGAACAAACTCGGCACCTCTGTCGTCATCGCGACCCACGATATCGCGCTGCTGGAACAGGTGGACGCCCGGCGCATGGTGCTTGCCGACGGGCGCCTCTCAATTTTCGATTAGGCGGCATGATGGCTCAGTCCGACGACACAGACAAAAAACAGGCAAGCGCCGCCAGTGTTCGCCCGCCCAAGCGAGCCGAACGACCGAAGCGTGGCCGAAAACCGGGGCGCAAGGCCGCCCCCAGGCCGAAGAACGAAGCACCCCAGGGGGACGATGCCAAGTTGCGCCCCTCCGCGGCGATCGTTCCGCCGCAGGCAGTCGCCGGGCGGGCTCTCACGCTGGTGGTGGCCATCATGAGCTTTCTGGCCTGTCTGACAGTCGGTGCGGTGTCGGTTGTGTGGGACGCTGCCGATGCGTGGCAGAACGATCTGGTGCGTGAGATCACCATTCAGATCCGCCCGGCCGAAGGCGTCGACATGCTGCGGGAGATCGACAAGGCCGTTGCGCTTGCGCAGGAGTTTCCGGGCATCGATTCCGTACGGGCCCTGTCAGATGCCGAAACCAAGTCATTGCTGGAGCCCTGGCTGGGCGAAGGCCTTCAGCTTGACGGCCTGCCGGTGCCGCGGCTCATTCAGATCACGGTCGGGGATCCGGAACTTCTGAACCTGTCGCAATTGCGCTCGATGGTCTCGCAGAACGTGACGGGCGCGAGTGTCGACGATCATTCCGTCTGGACATCTCGTCTGTCGGCCATGGCAGGCGCGGTGGTGCTGGGCGGCTTTGCGATCATGGTGCTTGTGCTCGGCTCGATGGTCTTGAGCGTCGTCTTTGCCACCCAGGCAGCCATGGCCGGCAACAAGGACGTCGTATCCGTTCTGCATTTCGTTGGAGCGGAGGACGGTTTCATCGCTCGTGAATTCCAGCGCCACTTCTTGATGCTGGGCCTGAAGGGCGGTGTTTCCGGCGGTGTTGCGGCCATCCTGGCCTTTCTGACGGTTGACATGCTGACCCGGCAGAGTTCCGGCCAGGCGGGGTCGGACCAGATGTCGGCTCTCTTCGGCGGCATCTCCGTCAGCCTGCCCGGCTACCTCGGTGTATTCGGTGTGGTGTTCCTTGTCGCGATCCTGACAGCCCTGACTTCTGGCCTTGCCGTCAAGGCCCATTTGGCAAAAGTGGATTGATTTTATCGCACAATGCCGTGAAATTGGCCGAATCACTTATCATAGTCGCGCCATGACCCATGCTGACACAGTGTTAGACCCCGTTCTGGACGACGGTTCTTCCGTCGTTGGCGATCGGCGTGTGTCCGTTTCAAAGGACAAGGGCACAGCGCGCAGGAACGCCACAAGCGGCGATGCGCGCAAGAAACGCTTCGGTCTCAGGATCCTTTTCGTTGCCGTCATCACGGCTCTTGTTGCGGGAACCGTCGGGCAGTTTGCCATGTTCGCGCAGAAGGTTGCCAATGCCAGAGTGCCGGCTTCCGCAAATGCGGATGCCATTGTCGTGCTGACAGGCGGGCATGCCCGCGTCAACGAGGCAATCCGTCTCCTGGAAGAAGGCCGTGCCAACCGGTTGCTGATTTCGGGCGTTCATCCCGGCACCACGCGTGAACAGCTTGCCGCCGTTACTGCGTCCAGCATGCCGCTGGAAAAAAACAGCGTCGATCTTGACCGGGTCGCGCTCAATACAGCGGGCAATGCGGTGGAAACCGCCAACTGGGTCAAGAAGAACGGGTTCTCGTCCCTGCTGGTCGTGACCAGTGCCTACCACCTGCCGCGTGCCAAGGTGGAACTTGCCGGCGCCCTGCCGAATGTCGCCCTGATTGCCTATCCGGTCTTTTCCAAGGACCTGAAGCTGGACAGCTGGTACAGGGAACCGGCAACGATGCGGCTTCTCATGCGCGAATATGTGAAGTATATCCTCGCCCGACTTCGGATTACCGTGCAGGGTGTGCGCTGACAGCTGTCGGACCACGGCCGAGCGGTGGCTTCACCCACGACCAGTCTTTATGGTGCCATGGTTTTTCTGCGCTCTACCCTTTTCCAGATCCTGTTCTATCTCGTCACGTTCGTGCTGATGATCCTGTTCGCGCCAGTCATGCTGCTGCCGCGGCGCTGGGGCTGGTGGGTGGTGCCGACCTGGTCACGGGTGTTGCAGCTGCTGATGCGTGTCTTTGCGGGCATCAAGGTGGAAGTCCGGGGACGTGAAAACCTGCCTGACGGCGGTTTCATCGCCGCCATGAAGCACCAGTCCGCCTGGGAGACAGTGGCGCTGATCCCCCTCTTCAGAAGCCCGACCTTCATCCTGAAGCGCGAACTGCGCTGGATACCGATTTTCGGCTGGTACACAGCCAAGTTCAAGCAGATCCCGATCAACCGGGGCAAGCGGTCCGAAGCGCTGGCGGCAATGATGCTGGCTGCAAAGGAGGCGATTGCCGAGAAGCGCCAGATCCTGATCTTTCCGGAAGGCACCCGCCGGCCGGCCGGGGCAGAACCGAAATACAAGTTCGGTATCGCGCATCTCTACCGCGACCTGAAATGTCCGGTTGTCCCGATAGCTCACAACGCCGGCCTCTATTGGCCTCGCGCCTCGTGGAAGGTCTATCCGGGCACGGTGATTGTCGAGATTCTGCCGCCGATCGAGCCGGGCCTGGCGCCCAATGCCTTTTACGAAAGAATGGTTACGGATATCGAGACGGCCAGCGATCGGCTGATCGAGGAAGCCCGCACGGCCCGCAAGCCCTCGCCGGTGCTTGCAGAAGTCGACACGCGCCGCAAGGCACAGCCGGTCTGAAAAAAAAGACCGCCCCAATGCGTTGAGACGGTCTTTCAGTTTGAACGGGTTCAGGCGATATCATCGCCTGAACCTGTCTTCAGGCTGCCTTATTGTGCTGTCTTGCCGGCTTCGGTCGTCTGCAGGCGCATCAGGCCCAGATGCAGCACACCACCCAGAACCGCGCCGATGACCCAGCCGTAGCCGGAGAGTTCCGACAGGGCCGGAACCCAAACGGTTGCCACCGAGAACAGTGCGGCGATGGCAAAGGCAAAGATCGCCTTCATGTTCCAGCCGTTGTTGTAGTGGTAGCGGGCGTCCGGATCGGAGGAAAACAGCGCCTCGACATCGATGTTCTGCTTGCGAACCAGGTAGTAGTCCGCGACCAGAATGCCGTAGAGCGGTGCCAGGAAGGCGCCAAGCGTATCGACGAATGCGGCAATGCCGATGTTCGAGATGACCGACACCCACAGCGCGCCGATGAAGAAGGCAATGACAGCGGTGATGATGCCGCCGGTCTTGGCCGAGATCTTTTCCGGGTTGAGGTTGGCAATGTCATAGGCCGGCGGAATGAAGTTTGCCACCAGGTTGATGCCGACCGTTGCCGCAAAGAAGGTGACGGCAGCGATCAGCGTCAGCAGGACGTTGTCGACACGGTCGACGATATCAGCCGGGTTCACCAGTTTTTCTCCGAACAGCACAACGGTGCCTGCCGTCACGAACAGGGCGATGAAGGAGAAGAAGGCCATGGAAACCGGCAGGCCCCAGAAGTTGCCGCGCTTCATGGCGCGTTCATCCGACACGAAGCGGGAAAAGTCGCCGAAGTTGATCACGACGGCGGCGAAATAGGCGATCATCGTGCCGACCACCGCGACAAAGGCCGCAACAGGACCGCGCGGGTCGGTTGCTTCGCTGCCTTCGAAGATGGTGCCGAGAGCCGAGAAGATGCCGTTGCCGGCCTTCCACCAGATCACCAGGCACAGCGCGATCATGACGATGTAGACGAACGGACCTGCCCAGTTCAGGAATTTGCCGACCCAGTCGATGCCTTTCATGAACAGGGCAACCTGGAAGACGCAGACGATGAGATAGGAAATCCAGCCGACCGTTGTCATGCCGAGGAATTCCGCGCCGCCCTCAGTGCCGAGCAGCGTGTTGAACAGCAAGGCAACCGCCGTGGAGGCGAAGTAGGTCTGCACGCCATACCAGAAGATGGCGACGATGCCGCGTACCAGCGCCGGGAAACGGGCGCCGTAGACGCCCATCGAGGCGCGTGCGATCACCGGATAGGGCACGCCGTGCTTTACCGACGGGCGGCCGGTGAGATTGACCAGCACCATGACGAAGAAACCGGCCAGCACGATTGCCGCGAAAACCATCCAGCCGTTGAGGCCATAGGTGATGAACAGCGATGCGGCCAGCGTATAGCCGAACAGGCTCTGGATATCGTTGTTCCAGACGTTGAAGATTTCGAAGGCGCCCCACTTGCGCTCCGAAGCCGGGATCGGCGCCAGGTCCTCGTTGTAGAGGCCTCCGTCTCGCGGACCCGATTTGCCAGATAAATTCGCCATAGTCTCCTCCATGTGGCCGCATCCCCGGCGGCCTCGGTGTTTTTCCGGACATTCGCAGGTCTTCTTGCGTTCTCCCGGACGCAGGAAGCTCTTGGCTGTGCATTGCAAAAAGTTTGTGCTTGCATCTAACATTTTACAAAGCATGTTAGGTAACAGACTATTCGGAATTTCAAGCAGGTCCTTTCGGCTTTGCTTGGAAATGCCAGTGGCGACAACCTGCGATCATCCGGACCGGATCGACGGAGCTGCAATGAAGGACGCAAACAAGGGTGAATTGCTGAACGACAAGGCTTTTCAGGCGCTTGTCGAAGCCTTGCGGAGCGGTTCGCTGCGCAATGGCCAGTTCCTGTCGATGTCGCAGCTTGTCGACCAGCTGGACTATCCGATCGCGCCCGTGCGCGAAGCCGTCAAATACGCCAGCTCGCAGGGGTTCCTGACGACAGTGCCCAAACGCGGCCTGCAGGTTATGGAAGCTAGCCCGGACAACATTCGCGAATGTCTGGACGTGCGTCTGGTGCTGGACCAGGAAGGTGCGCGCCGGCGAATATCACAGGGAAATCTGGAGGGCCTCGACGCCTTGCGCCGGCGTCACGAGACCATGCGCGACGAGGTGCGGACGGGGCCTGCGGCCAGCCTGCCGCCCAAGGCGATCGAGGTGGACCTGTCCCTGCACACGTACCTTGGCGAGGGACTTGGAAATTCGCTGCTGTCGGCTGCCTATGCCGCAAACCGTATCCGGATCGCCGTCATCCAGCATGCGCGGCCGTTTCTTGCGGATCGGATCGCCTCGGCGATGGACGAGCATCTTGCGGTCATCGAGGCGCTGGAAACCCGGAACGAGGCCGCTGCGGTGCAAGCCTTGAAATATCATTGCGAGCAGACACTGCGCTGGTGGGGTGTTCCCTGAGCGTTAGCATCCTGCAAGACCTGTACCGCCGTCCCTGAGCCTGGCTCAGGCTTTCAGGCGCTCGGCCAGCCAGGCAAGACCCGTATCGGGAATGCCCATTTCCTGGAGGTGGGCGGCGGTGTTGATGACATAGTCCGGATTGGCGCCGGACTTGCCGACAGCGCCTCTTACGATTTCCAGCTGCTCTTCAAGCGGCAAGGAACCCGCATATTGGGCATGGCCGTGATCGACCATGTAGACCAGCGCTTCCACCTTCTCGCCGCTGTCGAGCTCGACGTGATGATGGTGCTCCTTGTAGACCATCGTCGTCTGTTCCCGGGCACGCAGATATTCCAGCACCTGCGGCCAGATATCCCCGGAGACCTGATAGGCGATGCCCCGGCATGCGCCGCCGTTGTCGAGGCCGAAGACGAGACCTGGTCTCTGCTGCGTGCCCCGATGTACCCAGGAATAGACGCAAAGCGAGCGATGTGCACCACGCAGCAGCGCCGGTTCGGCGCGCTGGTGATCAAATCCTGGGTTCCACATCAAAGAACCGTAGCCAAAGACCCAAAAATCGCTCATATCGACCTGTCTTGTGTTACCGCAGCTGCGGAGATAGCAAGCTGCACCGGTCGTTTCAATGGCACTCCGGCAGCGCCTGTCCTGCAGGTGGCCCTTGTCGGCAGTGTGACCGGTCCGGAAATCGCCCGAACAAGAAGAGAGTGTCTCCCAGTGTCCGATATCAAGACCAAGCCGCCGAAACCCACCAGACGCGGATATATCCTGCTGGCCGGAGCTGTCGTTCTGGTGATTGCTGGCTGGTCGGCCGCCTGGTTTTATGGGCAATCCGTCCTGCGGGAACAACTCGACCGGCAAATTGTCCGCATGGCGGACCAGGGCCTGGATGTGAGCTGCGCGGATCTTGCCATTGCCGGCTATCCGTTCCGCTATGAGGTCTCCTGCGCGGACATGCGTTCGGCCGATCGCTGGGGAACAGCCGCATCGCTCGGCGGGCTGAATGCCGTCGCCTTGATCTATAATCCGTGGCACGTGATCTTCGAGGCAAAGTCGCCTGCGGCCATGTCGGTGCCGGTGAACGGCCTCGAGGGTGGTCTGACGTGGCAGACGGCCCGCGCCAGCGTGAAGTTCAGCGACAATGCGCTCGGCTCGTTCGATGCGGTGATCGACAAACCGGAAGTGGCGTTCGACACCGCCCTCGCCCGGGGCCTGTTTGCGGCTGAAAAGTCCGAAGTGCATCTGCGCAAGCAACCCGAGAGCGCGGCGACACTGGAAAGTTTCGTCACGGTTCAGGACCTCAGCCTCAAATCTCTGCCGGAACTTCAGCAGACGATTTCCCTGCGCAGCCATGCCCGTATCGAAGGCGGCACAGCCCTGCTTGCAGGGGCAGACCTCGTTTCGCTTGTGCGGGCGCAGGGCGGAGAACTGCCGGTCGAACTGGTGCTTACCGAGATACTGCTCGGGGCCGGCAAGGCTACGGCAAGCGGCAATCTTGTGCTTTCGGGTGACGGCACCTTGAGCGGATCACTGGAGTTGAACCTCGGCAATTCGGACGCGCTTCTGGACAGCGTGAAGCCCTTGTTCCCGCCTGAAGACCAGACGTTTGCACTGCTGCAGAATGTGGTGAAGAGCCTGGAGCCTGCCGCCAAGGAAGTCGACGGTGTGCGGACCATCACGCTGCCGGTCTCGGTCGACCGCGGCGTGGTTCGCATCGGTTTTCTGCCGCTTGGCCAGATCCCGCCGTTGTTTCCTGCGGGATCCTGATCACTTGATGGCCTCAGTCCGAACCCTGAACAGCGGCATGCGGACTGAAACCTGCCTGAAGGCGAAGCCCGGTCAGTCGCCGGCGACGCGGTCGATCGGGATCAGGTAGCTCTTGCGATGATCGGGTTCTGCGATCTTTTCGTAGAGCGCAACCGCCGGGGTGTTCTTGCCCGGTACGAGCCAGCGCAAATGCAGCCATCCGCGGCTCTGGCCTTCACTGACCAGGGTTTCGATCATCTTGCGGCCGGTGCCCTTGTTGCGGTGATCGGGATGGACATAGATGTCATCCATCTGGCCGATCCTGAGACCCGTAATGAGTTCCGGCAGGTCGAAGAAAACAGCGAAGCCGACCAGCTTGTCACCTTCGAAGGCTCCCAGAACCTCGGCGGTCTTGTCCGACAGAATGCGTTCGGCGTAATAGGCGTCGGGACGACGCGGTGCACCGCGCCGCAGCGCCTGTGCATTTTCGGCAATAAGCGGCGCAAGCTTATGAGCATCATCCAGCCGAAGGGCCCTGATTTGCGTTGTCGTCATGATTTCCCCGGAAAGCAAATCGATTAAGAGTGTGACTTTGGCCCACCATGTCCCGAAACGGGTTCGCTGATCAAGGACTTCGATCAATTAATGGCTGCGGCATTGCTGACGGTCGGCTACGCAGGCCCTGTCCGGGGTCTGCGGCCTTTCGCTTGCGGCGATTTCGTGCCATGAGCGTTGCACGGAAAAGACGGGAACAGGAAATGGCGGACAAGCAAAAGTTGAGGGCGACGCTGATCGGACTTACAGCTGTGCTGATGTGGGCGACCCTCGGCCTGTTCGGTGCCGGTTCCGGCAATGTGCCTCCGTTCCTGTTGAACACCCTGTGTTTCGGCTTCTCAGGCATCATGGCGCTGATCTGGCTGATCGCGACAGGCAGGACCCGGTTGCTCAGGCAACCGCTTGGCGTCTGGGCATTCGGCACGTTCGGCCTGTTCGGCTTTCATTTTTTCTATTTCACTGCCATCCGTAACGCGCCGCCTGTGGAAGCAAATCTGATCAACTACACTTGGCCGCTCCTGATCGTGCTGTTTTCCGCCCTGTTGCCGGGGGAACGGCTGCGTCTGCATCATGTCATTGGAACGGTTCTGGGCCTGGCCGGCGCTGTGCTTCTGATCACCGGCGGGGAAGGTGTCGGTTTTTCCTCCGGCTCGATGCTCGGCTATGGGGCGGCGGTGGCCTCGTGTCTGTTCTGGTCCAGCTATTCCGTGCTTTCGCGCAGACTGGGTGCGGTGCCGACCGAAGCCGTTGCGGGGTTCTGTGTGATGACCGCAATCCTTTCGGGTGTCTGCCATCTGGCGCTGGAGGAAACGATCCTGCCTGCATCGTCGCTGGAATGGGCATCGGTGCTGGCGCTTGCCGCTTTCCCGGTGGGACTTGCGTTTTTCACCTGGGACATCGGCGTCAAGCATGGCGATATCCAGGTTCTGGGCGCAGCGGCCTATTCGGCGCCGCTCCTGTCCACCCTGTTGCTGATTGCCTTCGGCTTCGGGGCGCTGACACCTGCCGTTGGCATCGCCTGTGTGGCGATTACGCTGGGGGCGGTGATTGCCGCAAAGGACATGATCTTCAAACGCCGGCAGAAAGCGCCGGTGAGCATGCAGGTAGACGAACTTCCGTGATCGGCGGCAACGTCTGCGTTTGGCGGTACCCCGGTGCACGAACGCGGCCGTTCCCCCTTCGGCGAATTCCCCTGGCCGCCGCGATCCACTAGGTTAACCGGAAATCTGTTTTCCCGACTTGCAGGATCGACCCATGACAACACAGCCAAGACCCCGCCGTTCCGCTCTCTATATGCCCGGCTCCAACGCCCGGGCGCTGGAAAAGGCGGCAACGCTGGATGTGGACTGCCTGCTGCTGGACCTTGAAGACGCGGTTGCTCCCGATGCCAAGGACATGGCACGCACGCAGATCGTCGAAGCCGTTTCGGCCCGTCCCTACGGCAATCGCGAGGTGGTGATCCGCATCAACGGGCTGGAGACGCCCTGGGGCGAAGACGATCTGGCGGCAGCGGTGAAGGCCAATCCGGATGCCATTCTGGTGCCCAAGGTCAACGGCCCGGCCGACCTGCAGATGGTTGCGCACAAGCTATCGCTTCTGGGGGCGTCCGCGGACCTGAAACTCTGGGCCATGATGGAAACGCCGCTCGCCATGCTGAATGCCGCCGCCATCGGCGCCTGCGGTCTGGATCCGGCCGTGCGGCTGTCCTGTTTCGTGATGGGCACCAATGATCTGGCCAAGGAAACAAGGGCACGCCTCACGCCCGGCCGCGCCGCCATGACGCCCTGGCTGATGACCTGTGTTGCGGCAGCGCGTGCCGGTGGCATCGACATTCTGGACGGTGTCTACAATGCGTTTCAGGACGAGGAAGGTTTCGCCGCCGAATGCGCCCAGGGTGTCGACATGGGCATGGACGGCAAGACGCTGATCCACCCGAAACAGATCGCCCCCTGCCACGCAGCCTTCAGTCCGTCGGAAGAGGAAGTTGCCTGGGCACGCAAGATCAATTCTCTGTTCGATGAGCCTGAAAATGCGGGCAAGGGCGCAATCCAGGTGGACGGCAAGATGGTTGAAAGGCTACATGCGGACATGGGCAAGCGGGTGATCGCCATCGCCGACGCCATCGCTGCCCGGACCTGACACACAAGAGAGCTCTCATGAAACTCTACCGCTTCATCACCGGCATCGACGACAGCGAATTCTGCCACCGGGTTACCCAGGCTCTCAACAAGGGCTGGCAGCTGTCCGGTTCTCCTTCGCTCACCTACGACGCAACGCGTGGCGCGACCATTTGCGGCCAGGCAGTGACAAAGGAAGTCGAAGGCGTTGAATACTCCCGGGACATCAAGCTCGGCGACTACTGATCGCAGTCGGTTCCATGAATCAGGTTGCTCTGAGCGAGCGCTGAAAATTCAACGGCCCCGGAAAGTTCCGGGGCCGTTTCGCTTTGTCGGGTCATGAAGTTCGGGGCGCTACTGCATCCCCTTCGACAGGAAGTCCTCGACGATGTTCGACATGTTGAACGACGCCCCGCCCTGGACCGGGGGATAGTCTGCAAGGCTCTGCAGATGCTGACCCATGAGCACGCCCATCGGCTGGATAAGCCACGATACCTTCTGCATCAGGTGTCCGTAGCCATCGGTTGAATCGTAGCTTTCAAACGGATCCGCTCGGATGTTGAACACCAAAGGTGCTGTCCGCGGAACCAGGTTGGCGTAATAATCTTCCTTGGTCGAGAAGTGGAATTTCCACGGTCCCATCCTGATCGCCGTCAGCACGCTTTCGTAATAGTGGAAGATGTGGTTGCGATTGGAATTGGCCTGTTCGCCCTTCCAGTAAGCCAGGTTGTTGACGCCGTCGATGAACTGCTGCTTCTCGGCCATCACTTCAGCCTTGACGTCTTCAATGCCGGCTGCGGCTGCCAGGGTGGTGAACATGTCCTGGTGTGCCTGAATTCCGGTTAGCGTCTTGCCGGCTTCCAGTATGTTCGGCCAGCGAACCATGGAAATGACACGGACGCCGCCTTCATAGGTGGTCATCTTTTCGCCCCGGAACGGAGTGGTTGCGCCGTGGGGCCAGGAAGAATGCTCGGGTCCGTTGTCGGTCGAATACCAGACAATGGTGTTTTCGGTCAGGCCCTGTTGGTCGAGCCAGTCCAGCACCAGGCCAATATCATGGTCGTGCTGCAGCATGCCCGAGCCGTGGTAGTCGGCTTCGGTCGTATAGGTTTCTGCGGCGTAGCGCCACTCGTCGTTCAGCCGCGTATAGAGATGCATGCGGCTGGTGTTCAGCCAGACAAAGAACGGTTCGCCCGCTTCCTGGGCGTTTTTCATGAAGTCCTTGGCCAGAGGGATGACTTCACCCTCGTCGAAGTTCTTCATCCGTTCCTGGGTGAGCGGACCGGTGTCCTCAACGGTCTGCTTGCCTATGACACCAAACCTGGGCTGTTCGGTATCGTCGAAGGTTTCCGATGCAAAACTGTGTATGACGCCACGTGTTCCGAACTGCTTCTCGTATTCCTCAAGGCTGCCTGAAAAAGCTTCACCGAACCGCTGGTAGTCGCGCTGTTCGGCTTCTTCCTGCGTATTGAGATGATAGAGATTACCGAAGAATTCGTCGAAGCCATGGACGGTGGGCAGGTGTTCGTTCCGGTCACCCAGATGGTTCTTGCCGAAATGTCCCGTGCGGTATCCGATCTGTTTCAGTTCTTCCGCAAGCGTTGGCGATTCTGCTTTCAGACCAAGCGGAGACCCAGGTTGACCCACGGTGGTCATGCCGGACCTGATCGGGTACTGACCGGTCAGGAAGGCCGCGCGGCCTGCGGTGCAGCTCGGCTGGGCGTAGTGATCGGTGAAGCGGAGGCCTTCATTCGCCAGGCGGTCGATGTTGGGCGTGGTGTAACCCATGGTGCCCATGCCGTAGGCGGAAACATTCTGCCAACCGACATCGTCGCCCCAGATGACCAATATGTTTGGTGGTTTTGACTCTTGCGCCATGGACGTTGTGCACGTCATGAGAAGTGCGATGGGCAAGCCTGCAAGCAGATGTCGAAAAGACATGATCCTCGTCTCCCTTGAACACGCTCGGTGAGTTCCTCTGGGAGAGTAGACGCAACATGGCAATTAGCCAAGCTGTGATAGTACTTACGCTTAATGCACGGAGTGGTCGTATTCGGGATATATCCGGGATTTGCCCGGGGATTTGTTCGGGTTCTGGTGTCGCCAAACAGGCTCAGGCCTCAGCGGATACCGTGGCCCTGTCCGCAAGGCCGTCCTGAAGCAGATCCTCAACAAACCAGGCCGCAAACTGGTGACGGCCCGAAACGCCGGCCTTTGCGTAGATCCTGGTCAATTGGGCGCGCACGGTTCCCTGTGCCGCGCCCCGCAGCTGGGCGATTTCGGAAAGATCCAGGCCTTTCAGGGCCAGGAGGCCGACATCGCTTTCGGCAGGCGTCAGGCCCCATTCGGCAAACTGGACGTCAATAATCCGGGCAAGATCGCCGCGGGCGGCTCCAAGGGCGCGCTCCTGATTGCGCAGTCTTTCCAGGGTGAGCCGCAGCTGCCAGCCGGCCAGGAAAATGCCGACGATCAACACGAAGGCGACAAAGAATTCGAAAATGGAATGCGGGCTGCTGACGTCGGTCACAAGATCGGTAAAGGCATCTCCGACAAAGAAGATCGCGGCAACGGACTGCAACAGCATGAACGCGGCAAGGGCGGTCGTCTCCCGCCGCCCCTGTCGAAGGTTGATCCCTGTAAAAGTCATTTGTCCTTGATCCGGCCAACCAGCATGGGTCGGACCAGATTACGCCTCGTCGCGCGACTTTCAACTGCGACACCTGCGACATGGATCAGGGCCAGCACCAGCATCAGGTTGGCTGCGATTTCATGAACTTCCTTTGCAGCTTCCCCCAGCACCTTGCTGTCTTCGCCCTTTTCATCATCGTCGTCCTTGACGAGCACCGACCAGTCTCCAGCAGCAACCGCCGCCTTTTCCTCGGCAATCGTGATGGGGCTCTTGGCGCCGGTCATGTAAAGGCCGGTTCCGGTTACCACCACAAGGCAGGCCCAGAGCGCATAGACCATGATCGCTCCGGCGGGATTATGGGAGCGGTAGTGGCGCGGGCTACCGCGAACGAGATCGATCAGGTGAGACACCGCAGCGCGCGGATCAGGTGGAAAGGCGGAGAACCTGGCTTCCGCCGGTCCGAGAAATCCCCAGACAAAACGGAGCGCAAGCAGGGCGAGAACTCCCCAGCCAATCCAGATGTGAATGGTGCCACCCGGCTTGTTGAGGAGACCGTTGGCTATCACCGCGACTGCGATCAGCCAATGGCTGATACGCACCAGCGGATCCCACAATTCGGGGGGCTTTGTGCCCCCTCGTTCGATTGCGGGTTGTTTGAGGCACCCATGATCAGTCTTCGTTCTTGACGTTGGTGACCTTGCCGGATTTCGGGTCGATGTAGACTTCCCAAAGCTTGTTTTCCGCATCGGTGCATTTCGCTTCGATCTTGCCGTCCTCGGCTTCGAATTCCTTGACGGTGCAACCGGCCTTGGCCAGGGCTGCGGTGGCCTCCTCGGGATTGGTGCCGACCATGTCACCAACGGCGGGCATGGCCTGCGCGGCGACCGGAGCAAGGCAGAGGCAAAGTACGGCGAGAGATTTCTTCAGCATGATTGTGTCCTTCATCAGGTTTCTGCGACCGTTGCGGTCTTCGTCCTGATTGGCCGCAAACTCGGCTTCGGTCGATTGACGGACTGCTGACGCCGGGCATCATAAGCAGATGCTTACGCGCGGATTTCGATCCTTCAGCAGCCGTCCAGAAGGTCAAACCAGGCAAATGGTCTTGCCAGGGTTGAAACGGCTGAAATGAATTGCGAAGTCATGGGAACAGGAATTGCTCCGGCACATTTGCGAGCCGGTATTTTCAATTTGCATCAAGGAAACAGGCCGTTGCGCATCTTTTCCCTACTGGCGCACCCCAGGGACAACAGCTTCTGCCATGCGCTGTCAAAACAGGCGCGTGATGCTCTGGAGGCCGAGGGGCACCAGATAGATCACCACGATCTTTACGCCGAAGAGTTCGATCCCTGTCTGACAGCAGAGGAAGCCTACTCGATCGGCGATACCCTGGAAGAAGTGCTGTCCCGTTCAGAGGATGCCGTTGTTGCGCGGCACAGGGAAGGTATTTTGAACGCCGATGGTCTGCTGGTCGTCCATCCGAACTGGTGGGGCAAACCGCCGGCGATCCTTGCAGGCTGGATCGACCGTGTGCTTGTGCCGGGTGGTGCCTATCGGCTGCAGACTGCCGACGGTCTGCCGGAAGGGCTGCTGTCGATCCGCAAGGCCGTCGTCTTCAACACGTCCGACACCGAGGCGGAGCGAGAGCGGCTAGATCTTGGAGACCCGCTGGAGCTGATCTGGGGCCGGTGCGTGCTGCCATATTGTGGCGCTCTGGATTACGAGCGCCACGTCTTCAGGCCCGTTGTGGGCAGCTCCTATCCCCAGCGGCAAGACTGGCTGGAAGAAACCGCCCATATTTGTCGAAGCGCCTTTGATGGTTGACTAAGCTTTCACGAGATCCTTCAGGACGTCGGCCGCGAGCTGGAAGGATTTCACGCGGGCGCCGTGATCATGGATCATGCCGGTGATCATCAGTTCGTCGGGCTGGTAGCGGGTGATGATTGCCGACAGTTGGTCGCGGATCGTCGCCGGAGATCCCGTTGCCGAGCAGGACAGGGCGTGTTCGACCTGCGCCAGAACGGCGGGCGGAATTTCGGCGGGGACATTTTCCACCGGCAGGGGCAGTTTACCGGGGTTGCCCATGCGCAACCGGGCGAAAGCGAGCAACTGGGAAGAGCGCAGGTAATCTGCCTCTTCGTCGGTGTCGGCAGCAAATACGCCAGCTGCCACCATCACATGCGGTCTGGCGAGCTGCGGCGACGGCTGGAAGGTTGCCCGGTAGATCTCCAGCGCTTCTTCCAGCATGTCCGGTGCGAAATGGGAGGCAAAGGCATAGGGCAGCCCGAAGGCCGCCGCGAGTTGCGCCCCGTAAAGGCTCGAGCCAAGGATCCAGATCGGTACCTGCGTGCCTTCGCCCGGGATCGCGCGCACCCTGCTGGTTTCAGAAGCGGTTCTGAAATAGCCCATCAGCTCCTGGACATCCTGCGGAAAACTGTCCTCACCGGCCATGTGGCGACGCAGGGCCCTGGCCGTCGCCATGTCCGTGCCCGGGGCGCGGCCCAGGCCCAGGTCGATCCGGCCCGGGTACAGCGTTGCCAGCGTGCCGAATTGCTCGGCGATGATCAGCGGCGAGTGGTTGGGCAGCATGATACCGCCCGCGCCGACGCGCATGGTGGAGGTTGCTGCCGCCACCTGGCCGATGACAAGCGATGTAGCGGCGCTGGCGATGCCCGGCATGTTGTGATGCTCGGCCAGCCAGTAGCGATGGTAGCCTGCCTGTTCCGCGGACCGCGCCAGATCGACCGTGTTTGCTAGAGCCGCGGCCGCTGTCTGGCCTTCCGGCACAGGGGACAGATCGAGAAGGGAAAAATGCTGCATGGATATCTCCGTTGGAGCTCCATGTAGGATCTGAAAACCCACCCGCCAAGGTCAAGTTTTGTCGGCAGCCTGCTTTGGCGCAGCCTTCCCAGGTGCTTAGACGCGCAGGGCTCCCGGGGTCAGCGGGATCTATTCGGCGAATGTCGCTTCGAACACACGCTCGTAGATATGCTTCACCGCTTCGGTCTCTTCAGACCCCTGCCGGGCAAGGTTGCCGAGACCTGGCGCGGCGTTGACTTCCAGGACAACAGGTTCTGCGTTGGCCGCAGTTGGCAAGATCAGGTCAACGGCGGCATAGCGCAGAGACAGGGTCTGTGCGGCCTTGCGGGCAAGGGCTGCAAGGTCCGGGGCGAGCGAGCCGGTGACAATTCTGGCCGTGCCGCCTGCGGACAGATTGACCACGGGCAGAAGCGTGACCGTCTGGCCTGGCGCGGGAACCGTTTCCGGCATCAGCCCTTGTTGCTGCAGTTCGAGGACGAGGCGGGGGTCGGCAGCGTCGAAGCGCGGATCGGCGCCGATGATCTCGGCAATGTTGCGATGACCGTCGCCCGTGATCTGAGGCGGATGGCGTTCGATGACGCACAGCACATCGTCGTCCAGAACGATAATTCTCAGTTCCTGTCCGCGGATTTCAGGTTGCACCAGCAGCTGGTCGTTGCTCTTGGCGAGGGTTTGCAGGGCCGTTTGAAGGGTGTGACTGGTGTCGACCCGCACTACGTCCCGCCCTTCCCGGCCACAGTTCGGTTTGACGTAAAGCGGGAACCCCTGGTTCCCGGCAAAATCCAGAAGGTCTTGCGGCGCAGTTCGGCTCGTGCGGATGTCGTGTGCGAAAACCAGAAGTCCGTCCGGCACTGTCAGGCCTGCGGCCTTCAGAAAGGCCGCGGCATAGGCCTTGTCGGTGGCGATTTCCGCTGCGCCGAGCGTGTTGAGGTCGAACCTTGTGCCCTTGAAGAACCAGCGCTTGCCGGACGGGCTTTCGACCATGCCGGCATGGCCATGGCCGTCGCCCGCCGTCAGGCGGTAGCCTTTGCGGGCGCAATAGACTTCAAGCAGGTCAAAGACGAGTGCGCGCCGGCCGGCCGTTTCCGTCATGCTGGGGCCAGCCGGGCTGTCAGTTGTTTTTCTGGCGGGCGTTGGCCAGATAATCGATCTTGAAAAGGTCCGGATTGGTCGGGCCATTGGACACAACGTTATAGACCGCAACGGAGGTGTCGTAGCCCTGCTGGTCGGTAACGGTCCACTGCTTCAATGCGTAGTCCTTGGCATCGAAGATCAGCGTCAGCGTACCGGAGTTGAACTTGGTCTTGTCCAGGATCGTGACGGTGATCAGGTCTTCTTCCACCAGAACGTTGGTGACGTTGGTGTCCTTCTGCAGGTCGATGTCGTCGGACAGCAGGAAGCGCAGCGGCGTCTGGCCAAGAGGCCAGATGTCCTGGGTGTTCAGCTTGCGGTCGCGCACGGACACCGACTTGCCGTCGGCCACAATGTCGAGCACGGAAGGCTTGTTGTAGTAGAAGCGCACCTTGCCCGGGCGGGCCATGTAGAACTTGCCGTCGGACTGGTTTCCGTCAGGACCGAACTGGATGAAGTCGCCATGCATGGTCTTCACCGAGTTGAAATAGGAGTTGAGATCCCTGAGGGCATTTTGTTCCTGCTCGGTCAGCGCCGCGGCGGGCAGCAGTGCCGACAGGGACAGAGCCGCAGCAATGCCAGCTGCCAGCATAGGTTTGATCAGGCGGGAAGCGAAGCGTTTCAGCATGATGCAATGTCCTAAATCGTTCTCTGTGTGACACGTTTCCCCCTAGCTAGGGAGCGTGTGTGGCAAAGCTTTGGCAGTTTACCATCAAAAATCTTCTTCCACGCCGTTCTGCACGAGAATTTCGCGTTTTCCGGCATGGTTGGCGGCGCTGATCAGGCCTTCGTTTTCCATCCGCTCAATCAGCGAAGCAGCACGGTTGTAACCGATCGAAAGGCGCCGCTGCACATAGGAGGTCGACGCCTTCTTGTCGCGCAGCACGATGGCAACCGCCTTGTCGTACAGATCGTTGCCCTCGTCGCCGCCGGCAAGTCCGCCGCCACTGTCGTAGGGGCTTTCGGCTTCGTCATCTTCCTCGGTCACGGCTTCCAGATATTGCGGCGTGCCCTGAACCTTCAGGTGCTTGACGATATCCTCGACCTCGTCGTCGGAAACGAACGGCCCGTGCACACGCTGGATGCGCCCGCCGCCGGCCATGTAGAGCATGTCGCCCATGCCCAGAAGCTGTTCGGCGCCCATTTCACCCAGAATGGTGCGGCTGTCGATCTTCGACGTCACCTGGAAGGAGATACGGGTCGGGAAGTTGGCCTTGATGGTGCCGGTAATGACATCCACCGACGGCCGCTGCGTGGCCATGATCAGGTGAATGCCGGCGGCACGGGCCATCTGTGCCAGGCGCTGGATAGCACCTTCGATGTCCTTGCCGGCCACCATCATCAGGTCGGCCATCTCGTCGACGATGACGACGATATACGGCATCGCCTCGAGCGGCAGCTGCTCTTCTTCGTAGATCGGCTGGCCGGTGTCGCGGTCGAAGCCGGTTTGAACGGTGCGGGTGAATGTTTCGTTCTTTTCCAGCGCCTGCTTGATGCGGGTGTTGTAGCCGTCGATGTTGCGGACACCCATCTTGGACATCTTCTTGTAGCGGTCTTCCATCTCGCGGACGGTCCACTTCAAGGCGACGACGGCTTTCTTCGGATCGGTCACAACCGGTGTCAGCAGATGCGGAATGCCGTCGTAGATCGACAGTTCCAGCATCTTGGGGTCGATCATGATCATCTTGCACTGCTCGGGCGTCAACCGGTAGAGCAGCGACAGGATCATGGTGTTGATCGAGACCGACTTGCCCGAGCCGGTGGTACCGGCCACAAGCAGGTGAGGCATGCGGGCCAGATCCGCGACAACGCTTTCGCCATTGATGGTCTTGCCCAGGGCAAGTGCCAGCTTGGCCTTGGACTTTTCGAAGTCCTGGGCGGCCAGCAGTTCACGCAGGTAAACCGTCTCACGGCGGGCATTCGGCAGTTCGATACCGATGGCGTTCTTGCCCGGGATCACCGCCACACGGGCGGAAATCGCGCTCATGGAGCGGGCGATATCGTCGGCAAGTCCGATGACACGCGAGGACTTGATACCAGGTGCCGGTTCCAGTTCGTACAGGGTCACGACCGGACCGGGGCGAACCTCGATGATTTCGCCGCGCACACCGAAATCCTCAAGCACGCCTTCCAGGATGCGGGCATTCTGCTCCAGCGCATCGGCGGACAGACCCGGCACCTTGCCGGCAACCTTCGGCTCGGCCAGCAGCCGCAGCGGAGGCAATTCGTAATCTTCCGGGGCTCCGAGGAAGGATGGCTGTGCTTCCTCGATCGCACGTTTGCTCTGCTTCGGACGCGGTGCCTGCGGGATGACACGGCCGTTCGTTGCCGGTTGCGCAGGTGCCTGCTGAGCCTCCGGCGCGGCAATGCCGACCGGGACCGCAGGACGACCGTTGACGGGGCCCTTGTCGATCATCAGATCGTCCGGCTCGAAGGTGTCGCCTTCCTCGTCGTAGTATTCTTCCGCGTAGGGTTCGTCTCCGTCGTCCGCATGACGGCCACGCTGGTAGAAGTCGTCCAGGCCGTCGTCATCTTGCGGCATCAGCCGGCCGGCAAGGGCCTTGCGGAATGCCTTCAGACGGCTGCCCTGGCGGGTGTCTTCCGGCTCGTAGTCGGTGTCGTCCTCATCCTCGTCCCAGTATTCTTCTTCATCCTGGGCCTGGCTGCGCTTCAGGCCGGTCAACCGGCGCAGCTGTGCAGCAGCCTGAAGACCGAAATGCTCCATCTGGCCGACGAAGGCGCTCATGAAGATACCGATACGGGACTCGCCATCGTCGTCGTCAAAGTCGAGTTCATGCTCGGCGGCCTTGCCGTGACCGACAGGGCCGGCTACAGGCTCGATCCGTTCGGACGGAGCGCCGATGCTGCCCAGCCAACCGGCAGCTGCCAGCAGGCACAGGATAGCCGGTACGCCAAGACCAAGTACGCCGACGATCGTGGCGGCGCCGCTTGTCATGTTGTCGGTAACGAGTGCAGGCAAATGGTGAACGGTGTCGCCGAAAAAGCCGCCGAGACCGGTCGGCAGCGGCCAGCTTTCGGGAACCGGCAGCGACGCCAGGGCACCTGCGGCAAGGCTTGTGCCGATCAGCCAGTAGACCAGGCGCTTGCGGCCGATGCCAAGCGCGTGGCCGGTCAGAAGCCGCCAGCCCCACAGAACCAGAGGAATCAGGAACACGGCCGTCGCCAGGCCGATGGTCTGCATCAGAATGTCTGCGAGAACAGCGCCGGGTGTTCCCAGGGCGTTGCGCACCTGGCCACCGGTGGCATGATTGAAGCTCGGGTCGCTGACGGACCAGGTAGCAAGGCTTGCCGCGAGCATTGCCGCCAGCGCAATGATACCGAGACCCGCGGCCCCGACAAGATTGCGCCGGATGAACCGCTTCAGTGGGCTCTCGGTGTCCAGAAGGTCAACCGAAGATCTGCGGCCGTTGCCGCGAACTGCGCTGGCCCGCCTCATGCCTTGTCCCCCAACCATTTTGCCAGACGCTCCAGAGCGATCTCTGTCTGCTCAAGAGGAGCCGTCAGGCTGATGCGAATATAGTTCCGCCCCGGATTGCTGCCGTCCGACTGGTCCGAGGCAAGGTAGCTGCCCGGCAGCACCTTGAGCCCGATTTCGGTCCAGAGTGCCTTCGTGACCGCAACGGCGTCGCCCCAGCGGCTGATATCCAGCCACAGGAAGAACCCAGCGTCAGGCGTGACCGGCCCAAGGATCGGGCCGAGGTGTTTTTCGGCAGCTTCGAATTTTTCGTTGTAGAGCCTGCGGTTTTCAATGACGTGGGATTCGTCCTGATAGGCCCGGACGGCAACTGCTTGTGCCGGCAGCGGCACCTGCGGTGCGGCAAGGCCTCTGAACTTCGCCCATTTTTTCAGGAACTCGGGATCGCCTGCCGCAAAGCCGCAGCGCAGGCCCGCCAGGTTGGAGCGTTTGGACAGCGAATTGAGAACGATGATGTTGGCAAAGCCACCGCCCTGCTCTTCATTCAGATCCCTGGCCGCTTCCAGAATGCCGATTGGCGGCGTCTCGCGATAGATTTCCGAGTAGCATTCGTCTGCAAAGATATAGAAGCGATGCTTGCGGGCGAGACCGATCAGGCGCTGCCAATAGGCGGTGTCGGCCACAAACCCTTCCGGATTTGTGGGCGAGGCAACATAAAAGGCGACGGTCCTTTCCAGCAGCTCCGCATCGAGGCTGTCGAGATCCGGCAGAAAATTGTTTCCCGCTACCGCGTCGAGCAGCACGGCCTCCGCATCGGCGACATGCGCTGCGGCAGCATAGGTCTGGTAGAACGGGTTGGGCAGAATCACCACAGGGTGGTCCAGGCCCTTGTTCAGCTGATCACGCGCGGCAATGGCGCCGAAGGAAAGTCCTTCGCGGGACCCGTTCAGCGGCAGCACACCATGGTCGGCGTCGATCAACCCACCCAGATTGTATCGGCGATCCAGCCAGGATGCGACGGCCGAACGGAATTCAGGCGAGCCGTCGATCGGCGGATAACGGCGGAAACCGGCCATATTTTCAGCCAGAACTTCCGCGGTAAAATCAGGAATGGCGTGTTGCGGTTCGCCAATCGTCATGACAATCGGGTCGAGCCCCGGCGTCTCGCCGCTCAGGAGTTCGGCAAGGCGTTGAAACGGATTGGAGCTCGGCAGGGACACACCGCGCTGATAGGCTTTTTTGCTGGCAAGCATGAATGATCCGGCACTCGTTACGCATAACTTTGCTCAGACCCTATAGCCGGTGTGGTAAATCCCTTATTAACCAAGCGGGGCAGGGCACAGGAAATGCTGCAAATGGTTGCGGATTTTCCCGCACTGCCTGCCCGGGCGTCTGATCTGTCCATAGGGACAATTTCACCCCTCCGTCCTTGGTTGGCGGGAATTGCCCGGAAGTCCTTGATCGTCAACGAAGACTCTGTAGAAATTGAAGGCATCGGCGCGGTCGGCAGAAATGAAATATGCCCGACCTTTTTCAAAGTGCGCCTACCTGGACAGGTTCTACGATGTCGAAAACAACAAAAAATCCGATAAGCGTCGTTTGCTTCGGCGATTCTCTCACCTGGGGATTTAATCCGGTCGACAAATCCAGGTACGGCCACGACATCCGCTGGACCCGGCTTCTGCAGAAAGAACTGGGTGACGGGTTTTATGTGGCCGAAGAAGGCGTCAACGGCCGAACAACCGTGTTCGAGGATCCGGTCAAGGGCGACAAGAACGGTCTTACGCATCTGGCGACCGTTCGCAAGACGCATATGCCGATCGACATTCTGATCATCATGCTCGGCACCAACGACCTTCAGGCCCGGTTCTGCATGAACGCTGAAACGATCGCGATTGCCATGGGGCGCCTTCTGGATTTTGCCCGCAGGCCAACCGACGATGTCGAAGGCCGGGCGCCAAAGGTGCTGCTGATGTCACCGCCGCCGCTGGCACCACTGGCAGGCACACCCTTCGTGGCGCAGTTCAGCGAACAGAGCGTCACGGAATCCCATCGCCTGGCCGCCTGCTACCGGGAGAAAGCTGTTGAATATGGTGCAGCTTTCTTCGATGCAGGAACGGTGATTTCCGCCAGCCCGGTTGATGCCGTCCATTTCGATGCGGAGCCGCAGGCCGATCTCGCCAGGGCAGTGGCAGCGGAAGTGCGCAAGCTGGCAAACTGAATTGGCAGACTGGATTGCCTGCTGCGGTTAGAGGTGCCTCCGACAGGCAGACCGGCTGAACATTCCCTCAGAAATCCGAGGTCAGTCCCTTGATCTCCCAATCGTCGTAGCGGGTGGGCTCCAGGCCGCCGCGTCCGTTGACTTCTTCGGCCATGTTCTGCTGTCTTGCGTCGATTTCCTTGCGCCGTTCTTCGGCTTCCTTGAGGGCGCGCTGGGCTGCCGGTGGCAGGTCCTCGAATTTCCGCTTCGGAGTTTCCTCGACATTGGTCTTCAGGGAGGGAGCCTCGTTCTGGCTGTAGCGGCTCGTCGGGTTGTCCGGTGTTTCTGTCATGGCTCTTCGGGTCGTTCAGTTTGCAGTCTTGTCTGGCGTATATAGGGTAATCTTGCCAAGAATGGCAGCACTCCCCATCTGTTGGACGGATACAAAGGCCATTATGCGCCTTCTTGCAAGCAGTCGAAAACAGGACAGAAACGGAAACAAGCGGCGATGAACTACATTCGCACGGCAATGCTTCTGGCGGGGATGACCGCCTTGTTCATGGGGATCGGTTTCATGATCGGCGGTCAGTCGGGCATGCTGATCGCGCTGCTTATTGCAGCCGCCATGAACCTGTTCAGTTACTGGAACGCGGACAAGATGGTCCTGCGCATGCATCATGCCAGGGAAGTGGGTGAGCGCGAAGCGCCGGAGTTCTACCGGATGATACGGCAGCTGGCGCAGAATGCCGAGTTGCCGATGCCCAAGGTCTACATCATCGACAATCCGCAGCCGAATGCCTTTGCGACCGGCCGCAACCCGCAAAACGCTGCCGTCGCGGCAACGACGGGCCTGCTCGACATGCTGACGCCCGAGGAGATTGCCGGTGTGATGGCCCATGAGCTGGCCCATGTGAAGAACCACGACACGCTGATCATGACGATCACGGCGACAATCGCCGGTGCGATTTCCATGCTGGCCAACTTTGCCTTCTTCTTCGGCGGCAACCGCAACAATCCGCTGGGCATCGTCGGGGTTATCCTGATGATGGTCGTGGCGCCGCTGGCGGCAATGGTCGTGCAGATGGCGATCTCCCGGACGCGCGAATATGCGGCCGACCGGATGGGCGCACAGATCTGCGGCGAACCCATGTGGCTGGCTTCAGCACTTGCGAAGATCTCGCGCGGGGTGGAGCACATCCATAACCCGGACGCGGAAGCGAACCCGGCAACCGCACATATGTTCATCATGAACCCGCTGTCAGGCGAGCGGATGGACAATCTGTTCTCCACTCACCCGAACACCCAGAACCGGATTGACGAACTGCGTAAGCTGTCGGATGCAGGTCTGGGCACCGGTGGCAGGGGCGGCAGAAGCGGTCCCATGTCGTTTACCCGCCAGGCTCCACAGCAGGCCGGCCCGTGGAGCGGCGCCGGTCCGACGGGGCCGTCCTCCGCGCCTCGCCGTCCAAAAGGGCCGTGGGGATAGGCCACAGTCCCCCGGAACGTCAGCTTCTTTGACAAAAACAACTTTGCCGGATGACCACCCGGCTTTAGTATGACCAGATGCGCCGCGACCGGCAGACCGGTCTGCGGCGCTTGATTTTGATACCGGCCGTAACAGCAGGGCCGGGCGCGTGAATGGATTGAGCCTTGACCAAACGGCCGAACAACAAACAGAAGCCTTCAGGCAAACCGGCACCCGAACAGGCCGAAAAGCCGGGGTTTGCCGCACGCAAGGTGGCTGCCGATATTCTTGGCAATGTCGTTCACAAGAAACGGCCTCTCGATGGCGAGCTGGATATCACGTCCGGCCACTCCGGATTTCGGGCGCTGGCCGGCAACGATCGTTCGCTGGTTCGCGCAATCATTGGCGCAGCCTTGCGCCACCGGGGTGAAATCGCTGAAATCCTGGATCGGTTGCTTGATCGGCCGATCCCGGAAAAAACGGGCCGGATCCTGGATATCCTGCATGTGGCCATTGCCCAGATGCTGTTTCTCGACATTCCGGACCGTGCTGCCGTCTCTCTTGCTGTTGATCATGCCGGTCTCGACCGCCGGGCCCGCCCTTACAAGGGTCTGGTCAACGGTGTGTTGCGCCGGCTCGGGCGCGAGCGGGACGAAGTGACCGGTGATCTCGATCCGGCGGTGCTGAACACACCGGACTGGCTGATGGAAAGCTGGCAGGCAGCCTATGGCGTGGAGACAGCGCGCGAGATCGCGCGGGCTCACGAAAGCGAAGCGGCGCTGGATCTGTCGGTGAAAGCGGATCCGGAAGAGTGGGCCCGGAAACTGGACGGCCAGATTGTGGGTGCGGGCAGCATCCGCCTCGTGCGCAAGGGCGCTGTCGATGCACTTGAAGGCTATGGCGACGGCCAGTGGTGGGTGCAGGACGCCGCCGCGGCGCTTCCCGCCCGGCTTCTTGGTGACGTGAAGGGTTTGCGTGTTGCCGATCTTTGCGCTGCACCGGGCGGCAAGACCGCACAGTTGGCGGCCGCGGGTGCAAGCGTAACCGCGGTCGATATTTCAAAGGCGCGCCTGAAACGTCTTGAAGAAAACATGACGCGGCTTGGCCTCACAGTTGAAACGGTTGCGGCGAATTTGCGGGCCTTTGAGCCGGAGGTGCTTTTTGATGCGATCCTGCTTGATGCGCCCTGCAGCGCGACAGGCACGATCCGCCGGCACCCCGATGTGCCCTGGATCAAGAAGCCATACGACATTGAAAAGCTGACGGAAATCCAGAGCGAGTTGCTGGACAGGGTGATGGGCTGGGTCAAGCCGGGTGGGCTGGTCGTCTATTGTACCTGTTCGCTGGAGGCGGCCGAAGGCGAAGCCCAGGTGGCCGGTTTTCTGGAGAGGCAGGCTGGAAAAATCGAACTGGTTCCTGTCGAGGCCACAGAGGTGGGCGGCCTTGCCGAATGTGTCACAAATGAAGGCTATCTTCGCTGTCTGCCCTGCCATAGCGCCGCCGTGAATCCGGTGAGCAAGGGCATGGACGGCTTTTTTGCCGCAAGGTTCCGCCGGTTTTAACGCGGAATAAACTGTTCACTTGCAATGATTCTTTAAATGAAATGCTAACCTTAATGGTTCGTTTCCTGAATTAGACACCGGAGATTCCCCATAAACGCGCAGAAACCATCAGTTTTGGAGATGGTTTGGTGAATACTGCAAGCCTGAGTGAAAGAAGCCGCATCTGGCGGCTTGTGGCCCTGCATATTTGGCAACGCTCCTTGAAATGGATGCATGGCGGGCCGCTGTTCCGCATGCAGCCGTTTTCGGCTGTGCCTGCGCGCCTGCTCATCGCGCCGCAGGATCTGCGCACTGCCGACGCGACCAATGCCGCCGATATCTACGGTGGCCGCTTCTTGTTCTCCGGC
Source organism: Roseibium algicola (assembly GCF_001999245.1). Taxonomy (NCBI): domain Bacteria; kingdom Pseudomonadati; phylum Pseudomonadota; class Alphaproteobacteria; order Hyphomicrobiales; family Stappiaceae; genus Roseibium; species Roseibium algicola. The sequence goes on from NZ_CP019630.1 coordinate 2,737,598, forward strand.
CATCTGGTGGAGACGCAAGGCAGATCTCCGTTCGAGCTTCAGGCCGTTCACGAAGACTGGCAGCGTGAGCTTCACAGCTTCGGCTGGATGCGGGACCTGCGCGCCGCCGACAGCCAGATTTCCCGGCAAAATGCCCGGGCGCTGGTGGAGGACTGGATCAAGTTTTGCGGTCGTTGGCACGACATCGGCTGGGAAGCGTCGGTTGTGACCCGCCGCATTCTGTCCTGGCTGGCGCATTCGCCCTTCATTCTTCAGGACGGTGATCACGAGTTCTATCGCAGTTTCGTGCGGTCACTGGCTCGCCAGGTGCGTTACCTGCGCCAGACCATCAACGAAACGGAAGACGGCGTCGAGCGCCTGCATGCAGCCCTCGCCATGGCATCCGCCTGTATTTCCATGGCCGGACAGGGCCGCTTTGCTCGCCAGAGCATCCGGCGTCTCGACCAGGAGCTGACACGCCAGATCCTACCCGATGGCGGCCATATCTCGCGCAATCCGAAAGCGCTGATCGACATTCTCGCGGACCTGCTGCCGGTTCGCCAGGCCTTCGTAGCGCAAGGCCTGGAGGTTCCGCCGGCGATGGTGCAGTCGGTGGACCGGATGATGCCACTGCTGCGCTTCTTCCGTCATGGCGACGGGGCGCTTGCCCATTTCAACGGCATGGGCTCGACGCCGAGCGACCTTGTCGCCACCATCCTTGCCTATGACGATGCACGGGGTGCCCCACCGCAGAATGCGCCGCATTCGGGCTATCAGCGCTTAACCGGTGGCAATTCCGTTGTCCTGATCGACACCGGCCCTGCCCCGGCCATCGGCGTTTCCGGCGACGCTCATGCAGGCTGTCTTTCGTTCGAATTCTCCTCCGGCAACAACCGGATCGTCGTCAATTGCGGCGTCTCGCCCAAGTCCAATCCGGCCTGGCGCAGGGTCAGCCGCTCGACGCCTGCCCATTCCACGGCGGTGATCGAGGATACGTCCTCCTGCCGGTTCCTGTCGAACCGGCCGTTCGGACATATTCTGGGTGCTCCCATCCTGTCCGGTCCGGTCAGGGTGCCGGTTGAACGGGAAGACGATGCGGCCGGCAGCCGGATCACGGCCTCCCATGATGGCTACGCCAGCGAGTTCCATGTCCTGCATGAGCGCGACATTCGCCTTGCAGGCGACGGCACGGTGCTGGACGGCATCGACACGTTCTCGGCAATCGGTCCGGTGGACAGTGAAAACCGTTACGCAATCCGCTTTCACCTGCATCCGGGCCTGCGCAGCTCGCTCATCCGCGGCGGATCAGCGGTGCTTCTGGTGTGCCGGGACGGCGAAGCCTGGGAATTCGAAGCGCCCGGCACCGAGGTCATGCTGGAAGAGAGCATCTATCTTTCGGATGTCTACGGCCATCGCAAGACCGAGCAGATCGTGATCTCCGGTGCCGTGCTCGAGGCCCCCTCCGTGGGGTGGCAGTTCCGCAAGACGGCGACGGCCAAACTCAGCCGGCGCGGCACCAGCGATTTTGACGAGCCGGACGAACTGCCACTGGAAGAATAGAGACCTTCCGCTTTTGCTGAAGACGTGATAGGGCGACGGCAACTCCCGGACCGTCCCCAATTGCGAGGCAAATTCATGGCCATTGTGTCCAAAGCCGTACCCGTTCCCGAGCTGGTTCCCGTCAAGCGCGCCCTTCTGTCCGTCTTTGACAAGACCGGTCTTGTCGAGTTTGCAAAAGCGCTGTCCGAGCGCGGTGTCGAGCTGGTCTCCACCGGCGGTTCCTACAAGGCGCTGAAGGAAGCCGGGCTTGCGGTTCTGGACATTTCGGAAGTCACGGGCTTTCCGGAAATCATGGACGGCCGCGTGAAGACGCTGCATCCGAAGGTGCACGGCGGTCTGCTGTCGATCCGTGATGATGCCGACCACCAGCAGGCGATGAGCGAGCATGACATCGTCGGCATCGATCTCTTTTGCGGCAATCTCTATCCGTTCGAGGACGTTGTCGCCTCCGGCGCCGACTACGCAACCGGCATCGAGAACATCGACATTGGTGGACCGGCGATGACCCGTGCAGCCGCCAAGAACCATGCCTATGTTACCGTGGTCACCGACCCGGCCGACTACGATGCAGTGATTTCCGAGCTTGATGCCAACGGCGGCAAGGCCCCGCTGGCTCTGCGCAAGAAGCTGGCGCAAAAGGCCTTTGCCCGCACGGCTGCCTATGATGCCGCCGTCTCCAACTGGATGGCGGATCAGCTGGACGAAGCAACGCCCGCCCACCGTGCGGTTGGCGGTTCGCTTGCCGAAGTCATGCGCTACGGCGAAAACCCGCATCAGACGGCAGGTTTCTACACCACCGGTGAGCAGCGCCCGGGTGTTGCGACAGCCAGGCAGCTTCAGGGCAAGACCCTGTCCTACAACAACATCAACGACACCGATGCCGCGTTCGAGCTGGTGAGCGAGTTCGATCCGGCCCGCACCAGCGCAGTTGCCATCATCAAGCATGCCAACCCGTGCGGCGTGGCCGAAGGCGCAAGCCTGAAGGAAGCCTACGAGCTGGCCCTGCGCTGCGATCCGGTTTCGGCCTTCGGCGGCATCGTCGCCCTGAACCAGACGCTGGATGCCGCTGCGGCCGAGGAAATCGTCAAGATCTTCACGGAAGTGATCATCGCGCCGGATGCGGACGACGCGGCACGCGAAATCATCGCGGCGAAGAAGAACCTGCGCCTTCTGGTCACCGGCGGCCTCGCCGATGCACGCGCCAAGGGTCTCTTCGTCAAGTCCGTTGCCGGCGGCCTCCTGGTCCAGTCACGCGACAACGGTGTGGTCGATGACCTTGACCTCAAGGTCGTTACCAAGCGCGCGCCGAGCGAGCAGGAACTGGCCGATCTGAAATTCGCCTTCCGGGTCGCCAAACATGTGAAGTCCAATGCCATCGTCTACGCCAAGGACGGCGCCACCGTTGGTGTCGGGGCCGGTCAGATGAGCCGGGTGGATTCCGCACGTATCGCTGCCCGCAAGGCCCTGGACGCGACCGAGGCCGCCGGTCTTTCCGAACCGCTGACGAAGGGATGCGTGGTCGCCTCCGATGCGTTCTTCCCGTTTGCCGACGGTCTTCTGTCTGCCGCCGAAGCCGGAGCAACCGCCGTTATCCAGCCGGGTGGCTCGATGCGCGATGACGACGTGATTGCGGCAGCCGACGAAGCAGGCCTTGCCATGGTCATGACCGGCATGCGTCATTTCCGGCACTGATTTCGGGTATTCGCCGATGAATTGAAGTGCCGGTTTTCATTCGAACCGGCACTTCATCTGAGCTTGCAAAACATTAGCAAGCTAACGATCCAAAATTACTGTCAAAAATGACAGGGGTCATTAAGAAAAACCCTCCCACTGAAGACCTTGTTAACGCCCAACGGGTAGTCTGCAGCAAGCTTTGGCAGGTATTCGCCTGCCGTTTTATTGCGATTCGCGGAGATTGCCGGTGTTTAGAAGAGCGAAGGTCACAACAAAGCTCATTGGGGCCAGTGCGGCGACCCTGACGGTTGCCCTTGTGGTCGGCATCAGTTTTATCGGATGGGAAGCGTCCCGCATTACGGGTGATCTTGCACGGTCCGAGGCCGAGACAGTGGCACGCGAGCAGGCGCAATTCGTCCAGCGTGGTCTTGAAAACGGCCTGAAATCCGCACAGACGCTGGCAAGTTCCCTCGGCGGCATGAAGAAGGCCGGATCGGTCGACCGTGAAGCCTGGAACGCCGTCGTTGAAAACCTTACGCTCACCAACAAGGACCTTTCGGGCACCTGGGGCGTGGTTGCCGGAGACGAGCTCGACGGCAAGGATGCCGAGTTCAAGGGCGACGAGAAATGGGCCGAAGACGGCGAATGGCAGCCCTATTACTTCCGCAAGGCGGATGGGACGCTGGCCTACCGGCCCATCGAGAAGATCGCCGTCGGTGATCTGAGTGCAACCAGCGACCTCTGGTTCAATGGTGCCTATGTGTCCGGCAAGGACTACATGACCGAACCCTACAGCTGGGAAGCCGATGGCAAGACCGTAACCGGTGTGTCGTTCTCCTCGCCGATCCGAGACGGGTCCAAGGTGATTGGTGCTGCCGGTGGCGACATCCTTCTGACACCGTTGTCCGAAGTGCTCGGCCAGCAACGGCCACTGGACACGGGATCGGTTCACCTCCTGTCGCAGAACGGCGTCTGGATTGCCCACGCCGACCCTGCCGTTCTCGGCAAGCCATGGATGGAAGGCCAGTCCGAAGCCGACCTTGCCGTGCAGGACAAGCTTCTGGCGGCGGTCAAGAACGGCGAGCCATTTGCCTATGACGGATATTCCAACACGCTTGGCACGGAAGTGCACCGCATCGTCATGCCGGTGCATGTGACCGGTACCGATGCCAAGCTTGCCGTGGTGGTCAACGTGCCGCTGGCGACCCTCAATGCGGCTTCGTCTTCGATCACGACCATGATCGTCGGCGTCGGTGTCGTGTTGCTCATCGTCGTGGCTCTTTCCATCTATCTTGTCGGTAACACGATTGTTCGCCGTCCGCTGGAGCGCGCCGTGCGCAGCATCCAGGCGCTCATCGATCGCCGTTACGACGAGCCGATCCACGATACCGACCGCCAGGACGAAATCGGCGAGATCAGCAAGGCGCTGGAAGTCTTCCGCGACAAGGCCCGGCAGGCCGAGGCACTGGCCGCCGAGCAGGAAGAAGCGCAGCGTCAGCAGCTGGCGCGCGCAGGCCGGATCAGCGAGCTTTCGCAGGATTTCGACCGCCAAATCTCAGAGCTGACCCAGACGGTGATGCACCAGGTGCAGGACCTCAACGCGGCATCGATGACGCTGACGGCGGGCGCAGACGACACCAGCGAGAAGAGCACGGCAGTGGCTGCCGCTTCCGAGGAAGCGTCGTCGAACGTGGAAACGGTTGCGTCCGCGGCTGAAGAACTGATGGCATCGGTCGGTGAAATTTCCCGCCAGATGACCCAGTCCACCGAGATTGCCTCCCACGCCGTGGAACAGGCCCAGTCGACGAACCGCAAGATCGAGGGGCTCGCGGAAGCTGCCAACCGGATCAGCGAAGTGGTCAAGCTGATCACCGACATTGCCGAACAGACCAACCTGCTGGCGCTGAACGCCACCATCGAGGCGGCACGTGCCGGCGAAGCGGGCAAGGGCTTTGCCGTTGTTGCCGCCGAGGTGAAGGAGCTTGCCAACCAGACCGCCAAGGCGACCGAGGAAATCTCCCTGCAGATCCAGTCGGTGCAGACGGAAACCGCCGGATCGGTCGATGCCATCAAGGGCATTTCCGAAACCATCGAAAAGATGAACGAGATCTCCTCGTCCATCCAGGCTTCGGTCGAACAGCAGGGCCTTGCCACCGACGAGATCGCCCGCAACATCCAGGAAGCCTCCAACGGCACCCAGGAAGTGGCGCAGAACATCGTCAAGGTGGCAGCCTCTGCCGACGACACCGGCAATGCCGCCCGCCAGGTCTCGGCCTCCGCCAACGTCCTGCAGACTGAAGCCGACCGGCTCAAGCAGGAAGTCGAAGGTTTCCTTGCCAGCGTTCGTCAGGTCGCCTGAGGCGAGACTGGCAACATCTGAACATGAAGCGCGCCGGATTTTCCGGCGCGTTTTTGTTTGGGCAATGCCCGCACCCTTTCCTGGCAAAGGCGTCTGCTAGCGCTCCCGCACCCGCAACAACAACAGGAGGCCAACTCCGAAAAAGACCAGGATGACGGACATGCCGGCGGGTTGGCTGGCAGTCAGGGCGGTTACCACGCCGACGGTAAGCGGGGCCAGGAAGCTGGTGACCTTTCCGGAGAGCGCCAGAAGGCCGAAATACTGGGTCACGTGCTGCGGCGGGGCTATGCGGACCAGTAGACTGCGGCAGGAGGCCTGCAACGGGCCGGACACCGCGCCGATGACACCGCCGAGTGCAATGAACACCTGTTCCGGCAGCGATGCGAAGAGAGCACCCTCGGGGGCAGCGGCGGTCTTGATGACAAAGAACACCGTTGTCCGGTCGATGGAGATCATGCCGAGGCCGCAGATCATCAGAACGATGAGCGAGAAGACAATCACCGGCTTGGCCCCGAAACGATCATCCATTGGCCCGCCCAGCAGCAGGCCAAGTGTTCCGGTGATGGTCAGGATGATGCCGAAAGTACCGATCTCGATGGATCCCCAGCCAAGCTGGCCGGCGGCATAAATTCCGCCGAACGCGAAGAGGGCGACAAGACCATCCTTGAAGATCATGTTGGAGAGGAGAAACAGAAAGATATTCCTGTTGGTGCGTGCCTGGGCCAGGCTCATGCGCAAGTTTGCAAGGCCGGCGCGGATGGCCGGACCGATCTTTGCCTGGTGCGGCACGTCCGGCACGAAGAGGAACATCGGCAACACGAAAACGAGATACCAGAGCGCGGAGAACGGCCCGACGGCGCGATCGCCTTCCTGTGTCGCCGCATCAAGACCCAGAACCGGCTCGAAGCCCAGCAGGGTCTTGCCTGACTCGGGGCTGGCGGCGAAAAATCCGAGGGCGATCACCAGCGTGACCAGTCCACTGGCGTAGCCGAGTGCCCAGCCGAAACTGGACAGGCGTCCGATGCGTTCCGGCGGCACCAGCGAAGGCATCATGGCGTTGTTGAAGACGGTCGCGATTTCGATGGACAGTGTGCCGATGGCAAAGGCGATGAGCGCGATGGCGATGCCATTCGGGCTTCCCGGAGCGGCGTACCAGAATGCCCAGCAACAGATGACAAACGGCAACGAGAAGAGAAGGATCCAGCGTTTTCGCCGGCCTGTTGCGTCCGCGATCGAGCCCAGTACCGGTGCTGCAAAGGCAATGCACAGTCCGGCGGCCGCAGTTGCGTATCCCCAAAGCGATTGGCCTTCGGCCGGGGTCGCGGCCAGTGTCGAGGCAAAGTAAGGCGCAAAGACGAATGTGGTGATCAGCGTGAAAAAGGGCTGTGCTGCCCAGTCGAACAGGGCCCAGGAGAGGACGGCGCGCCTGTCGGTAGATTGCAACGGGATGTCTGAAACGGTTGTCATGGAAAAGGGCAACTCGCTGCCTGGGGGATCAAGACCGGGACGAGCCCAACTCATTCATGCATATCGCTTCCCGCTCCTGAAGCCCACAGGTGTTTGCGAATATCCGGTGTCTGTTGCAAAAGAGAGTTTCGGTTGGCGTATGCGGCCCATCCTTCGAGACGCCACTTGCGCGGCTCCTCAGGATGAGGGTGTGGGAAGGTGGGCCTCTCACCAGCCTGGCAACACATATCACCTCATCCCGGACGCAGCGCAGCGAAGATCCGGGATCGGTGAGCCAAAGACCATCTTGGGAAGGTACGCTTTGCCTTGGGTGCCGCTGGCTCTCCATTCCCCGCTCGCGCATAGCGTTGCCGGGGCGACGGCAATACCGCTGAAAAGCCAAGGCCGGCAGCAGAACTGCCGGCCCCATAACGCGATTTCCGCCCGGTTACGCAGTGCCGCAAATTTCCGCGAGCAGGCTTGCCGCCACGGAGAATTTCGACACGCTGAGACCGCCATCAAGGATTTCGGAAACCGAGCGTTTGCGCCGGCCCACTTCCGCCTCGTGTTCCTCCAGCCAGCTTGTAAAACCGCCGGCGCGAACCGCCGCGATGGCCAGGGCGCGCTGCGCGGAGACCAGCATGGCCCGTGCCCGGTCGAGTGCGAGGCCGTCGTAGTAGTCCCGGACGTCGAGATCGTTGGCGAGCTCGAGCATCGCACCGAGCTGGAAATGGTGAGCAACTTCGAAATAGGCCCTTGCCGCCGTATCCAGATCAGCCCCGGTTTCTTCCGACACGATGACGATATCGGGAATGGCCCGCTCGGCCGGCAGCCAGGCAATCCGCCGGGCGAGACTTTCCGGAACACCCTGCTCCACGAAGGCTGCGGTGCGCTCCGCCAGAACCGCGGCGGGTTCTTCCGGCAAGACCGCTTCCAGGCGGTCGCGCAGCGCGGCGATACCGGCACGGAACCGCTCGACAACTGCAAACAGGCCCTTGTCGAAGGACACGTTGCGCTTGAACCAGACGACCCGTTCCAGAAGCAGCGACTGGATTTCCGAATAGAGCTCCAGCTGCAGAGCGCCGTCGATCTTCGTGTCGAGCTGGTCGATCTCCGTGTTGAGATCGGTCAGGTCGTAGCTGTTGCGCACGGCAACGAAGCCCTGAGCGATTTCGGTCGCGGTTGCGTCGGTCTGGTCACGCAGACGGGTGATGAAGGTAGCCCCGCCCCGGTTGATCATCGAGTTGGCCAGCATCGTGGCGATGATTTCACGCCGCAGGCGGTGGCCGCTGATCTCGTCCTTGTAGGTGTCGGCCATCTGGTCCGGGAAATAGCGGAACAGTTCGCGCGCCAGATAATCGTCGTCCGGAACCGAGCTTTCCAGCAGCGCGTCGTAAAGCGTGATCTTGGCATAGGCCAGCAGCACGCCCAGTTCGGCGCGGGTCAGCAGCAGCCCGGCCTTGCGCATCTCGTCGAGTGTTGCCTCGTCCGGCAGCTGTTCAACCACCCGGTCCAGAAGGCCTGCCTGTTCCAGCTGGCGCATCATGCGCACCTGGTAGCCGAAGTCTTCCATGCCGCGCAGTTCGGTCATGGAGATGGCCAGGGTCTGCAGGTAGTTGTTCCGCAACACGAGTTCGGCGACCTCGTCGGTCATTTCGGCCAGAAGTTCGTTGCGCTGCTCGATGGTCAGCTTGCCGGATTTCACCGCGGCGCCGAGGGCGATCTTGATGTTGACCTCCATGTCCGAGGAGTTCACCCCGGCGGAATTGTCGATCGCATCGGAGTTGCAGCGTCCACCCTTCTTGTTGAACTCGATACGGGCGAGCTGGGTCAGGCCGAGGTTGGCACCTTCGCCGATCACCTTTGCGCCGATTTCCGATGCGGTGATGCGGATCGGGTCATTGGCGCGATCGCCCACATCGGCGTCCGTCTCGGACTTGGCGCGAATATAAGTGCCGATACCGCCGAACCACAGCAGGTCGACTTCCATCTTCAAGATGGCGGTCATCACTTCCTGCGGCGTTGCGCTGCCCTTGTTCAGGTTGAGCAGGGACTGCATTTCCGGTGAAAGCGGAATGGACTTCAGCTGGCGCGAGAAGATGCCGCCACCCTTGGAAATCAGGTCGGTGTTGTAGTCCTTCCAGGACGAGCGGCCGAGGTCGAACATCCGCTTGCGCTCTTCCCAGGTCTTTGCCGGGTCCGGATCCGGATCAATGAAGATGTCGCGGTGATCGAAGGCGGCGATCAGTCTGGTTGCCTTCGACAGCAACATGCCGTTGCCGAAGACGTCGCCGGACATGTCGCCGACACCGGCCGCCGTGAAGGGCTGGGTCTGGATATCCCGGTTCATCTCGCGGAAGTGCCGCTTGACCGCTTCCCAGGCGCCGCGTGCGGTGATGCCCATCTTCTTGTGATCGTAGCCGGCGGACCCGCCGGAGGCGAAGGCGTCGCCCAGCCAGAAGTGCCTTCCTTCCGAAATGCCGTTGGCCGTATCGGAGAAAGTGGCCGTGCCCTTGTCGGCTGCCACCACCAGATAGGGGTCGTCACCGTCATAGCGCTGCACGCGCTCCGGCGGCAGGATGTTGTCCTCGCCGAGGTTGTCGGTCACGTCCAGAAGGGCGTTGATGAAGATCTTGTAGCTTTCCGTGCCTTCCTTGAACCAGGCATCGCGATCGCTCATCGGCGGCAGGTTCTTGGGCACGAAACCACCCTTGGCACCGACCGGGACGATCACTGCGTTCTTCACCTGCTGTGCCTTCACCAGGCCGAGGACCTCGGTACGGAAGTCCTGCGGCCGGTCAGACCAGCGCAGGCCGCCACGGGCAACCATGCCGAAACGCAGGTGAACGCCTTCCACGCGGGGGCTGTAGACGAAGATTTCCCGGAACGGACGCGGTTGCGGCAGGTCGTCGATCTGGCGGCTGTCGATCTTGAAGGCAAAGGTCGGTTTGGGCTGCCCCTTCTTGTCGAGCTGGTAGAAGTTCGTGCGCAGGATCGATTCAATCGTGTTCTGGAACCGGCGCAGGATGCGGTCGTCGTCAAGGCTGGCGACGTCCTCCAGATCGGCGGTCAGTTCGCTTTCCAGCCGTTCCGTGCCGAGGTCCCTGTCTTTTTCGGTGACATCCGGGTTGAAGCGCAGGTGGAACAGTTCCACCAGTTTGGCCGCGATCTTCGGGTAGTTGTTGAGCGTGGACCACATATAGTCTTCGGAAAAGCGGATACCGGCCTGGCGCAGGTATCTCGACAGCGCGCGGATCACTGCCACGTCGCGCCAGGCAAGCTCCGCCGTCAGCACCAGGCGGTTATAGCCGTCGTCTTCCGCCAGCCCGGTCCAGACTGCCATGAACATGCTTTCCAGCCGGGGTTGCAGCTGATCGGAAAAGACGATGTCTTCGCCGCTGCGCGATTCCAGCGTCATTTCGTGCAGGTAGGACAAGGGGGCATCGGCCGGCGTGACGCGGTAGGTCCGCTCGTTGATCACGCGGAAGCCCATGTTTTCCAGGAGCGGCACGCGCGCGGACAGCGGGATCGGCGAACCGCGGTGATAGACCTTCAGCGACAGGCGGCTGTCCCTGGTGCCTGCCTGGCGGTGGAACGTGATGGTGGTGTCGTTCTTGTCGGACAGGGTTTCCAGCTTGACGATGTCGAACAGCGCGGACTGGGCGTTGTAGACTTCCTTGTAGCCGCCATGAAACGAAAGCGCGTAGCGGTCGGCCAGCTTGCGGGCCTGCGAGGGTGCGAATTCGTCCTTGAGCGCGTCGCGCACGCTGTCGGACCAGGTGCGCACCATGTCGGCAACGGCGGCCTCCAACTCTTCCTGCTGGGGCGTCGGCGTTTCCCCGCGATCGCGGCCGATGATGTAGTGAACCCGCGCCAGCGGACCTTCTGGATAGGTAACGTACCAGGCCGACACGCGTCCTTCATAGACCGAGGCCAGATAGGTGCCGACGTTCAGGCGAACTTCGGTGGAATAGCGGTCACGCGGGACGAAGACCAGAATGGAGACATAGCGGTCGAACTTGTCCGGGCGGGACAGCACGCGAATGCGCGGGCGCTCGTCCAGCTGCAGGATGGCGATGGAAAAGTCGAACAGGCGCTCCCGTTCGATCTGGAACAGCTCGTCACGCGGGAAAGCTTCCAGAACGTTGCGGAGGGCGCGACCGGAATGGCTTTCCGACCCGTAGCCGGCGCGGGCCAGAACGCTGGCAACCTTGCGGCGCAGGAACGGGATGGTGCTGGTCGGTTCGGTATAGGCGGTCGAGGCGAACAGGCCGACAATGCGCAGCTCGCCGTTCATGTTGCCTTCGTCGTCATAAAGCTTGGCGCCGACGTAATCCATGTGCACGCGCCGGTGCACGGTGCTTTTCACGTTGGCCTTGGCAATGATCAGCGGTTCGGGTTTCTTCAGGAACTCGCGAATTTCCGGCGTGATCTGCACGAACTCCGTGCCGCGGCGGAGAACGCGCACATCCGGGTCGGACAAGAGGCCGAGACCCGTACCCTCATGGGGGGAAAGCTCGCCCTCCTCGACGCCGCCTTCGAACATGTATTCGCGCATGCCGAGGAAAATGAAGTTGTCGTTCTCCATCCACTCCAGGAAGTGGATTGCTTCCCACAACTCGTCGCTGCTGCCGGGAATTTGCGTGGTCTTGTAGGTGTCGATGGCCTCCGCCAGGCGTTCCTGCATCGGCTTGAAGTCCGATACGACGGCGCGGACATCGGACAGAACCTTGTCGAGCCGCGCCTTGAGGGCTGCGCGGGCTTCGGGCGAATCAATCCGTGTCACGTGGATATGGATGAGGCTTTCCTGCCGGTCGGTCCGCTTCGGTGGTTTCTTGCGGGCCGTGGCGCTTGTCAGTTTGCCGTTGTCATCCCGTTCCACGATGAAGATCGGGTGCAGGACCAGATGCACTTCGATCTTGCTTTCCTGCAGCTCGTCCATGACGGAATCGACCAGGAAGGGCATGTTGTCGTTGACGATCTCGATAATCGAGACGCCCTTGACCTTGCTGCCCTGGGCCTTGAACGCCGGATCGGCGATGCTGACACGATGCGTGCCGAGTTCGTGGTTCTGGAAATCCTGCCAGGCGTCCCGGGCAAAGCCGGTCAGCTCTTCCGCGGTGTAGGCCACGAGGTCTTCCGCTGCGCCCCGGTCATAAAAGGCGCGGGAAAACTCGGCGAGAGCCGGATCTTCCTGATTCAAGGTTGCTTGGACCGCGTCGATGAGTTTGAGTTTCTCGACGTCGTGTTTGTCCGGCATTTTCCATCCCCTTAGGCGATCGTATGGTTTGGCTCTGTCGCTCGCTCGTTCTAAGACTTAAGTTCATATTTCAGCGACATAAACGGTTTCATGACGGGAGGAGCAAATTGTCAAGTAAAGTCACGGCCTTGCAAATCGATTCAAATGTAACATTGAGTGAAAAGACACAGGCTTATTTCGACTTGTGCCAGGAGAAGCTGGGTCTCGTTCCCAACGTCCTCAAGGCATATGCGTTCGACGAAACGAAGCTGCGCGCCTTCACCGACATGTACAACGACCTCATGCTGGGCGAATGTACACTCTCCAAGCTCGAGAGAGAGATGATTGCCGTTGCGGTATCAGCGGTCAACCGCTGTTTTTATTGTCTGACGGCTCATGGTGCTGCGGTGCGCGAGCTTTCCGGGGACCCCGTGCTGGGGGAACTGATGGTGATGAACTACCGCGTTGCGGATCTTTCGCCAAAGCAGCGGGCGATGCTCGACTTCGCCGTCAAGTTGACGGAGAAGCCGGCGGAAATCGTGGAAAGCGACCGGCAAGCCCTGCGTGATGTCGGGTTTACGGATCGCGACATCTGGGACATCGCCTCGGTAACGGGCTTCTTCAACATGTCAAACAGGGTGGCTGCGGCGTCCGACATGCGCCCGAATGATGAGTATCACTCAAGGGCCCGTTGAGATAACGGAGCGTCGCGCGGCGGTGACAAGCCGCGCGATTGGGTGTATGACGCTTGCGATTTTGCACCGATCTGCCTGACGGCTTTCGGGCCCTGGGGTTCGAAACTGGCGGCAATCACGAGAGGGAGAGGAACGGGCGATGGTTGCGCGCGTGTTTATTGATGGTGAAGCCGGTACGACGGGTCTGCAGATCCGCGAGCGCCTTGCCATGCGCCGCGACCTTGAGCTGATTTCCATTCCGGACGAAAGCCGGAAGGATCCGGCAGCCCGGGCCGACTACCTCAACAAGGCCGATATTGCCATTCTTTGCCTGCCGGATGCGGCGGCCAAGGAAAGCGTTGCCCTGATCGAGAACGACACCACCCGTGTGATTGACGCTTCCAGCGCCCACCGGGTTGCCGAGGGCTGGGCCTACGGCTTTGCCGAAATGGACCTCGACCAGGCCGATATCATCGCCGCAGCCATGCGCGTTGCCAATCCGGGCTGCTGGCCGCAAGGCCTGATCGCCGCGGTTCGTCCGCTGATCACCGCGGAGCTGCTGCCGTCGGACTTCAACCTGACCTATTTCGGCATCTCCGGGTATTCCGGTGGTGGCAAGGGCATGATTGCCGATTACGAAGCCGCCGGAACCAGCGCAAATTCGTTTGCGCCGTACGCGCTCGGGTTCAATCACAAGCACCTTCCGGAAATGACGGAATACGGGTTGCTCGACGCAGCTCCACTGTTCACTCCGACCGTCGGCGATTTCTACAAGGGCATGCTGACGGTGGTTCCGTTGAACCTGGCAGGCCTTGCCAAGGTGCCGACGGGCGAGCAGCTGCATGCGGCGATCGCCGATCATTTCGCTTCGGCACCCGGCGGTTTTGTCGAGGTCGCACCGCTGGAAGCGCTCGAGAAATCCGACAGCCTCAACCCGCAGGCGCTCAACGACACCAACAAGCTGCATCTGCACGTCTTTGCAAATGACGCCAGGGCGCAGGCCGCGATCGTTGCCGTCTACGACAACCTGGGCAAGGGCGCGTCCGGCGCTGCCGTCCAGAACCTCAATCTGATGCTCGGTGTCGATCAGACAACCAGCCTTGCTGCGTAAGCGGCATCCGTTTTCAGGCCTTTCAGGAGAGAAGAAGAATGGAAAAATTTGAGACCCTGACCGGTGTCGCAGCGCCGTTGCCGATCGTGAACATCGACACGGACATGATCATTCCGAAGCAGTTCCTGAAGACGATCAAGCGCACGGGCCTCGGCACCGCGCTGTTCCACGAAATGCGCACCAACGACGACGGATCGGAGAACGAGAGCTTCGTTCTCAACAAGGCCGCCTACCGCAATGCCAAGATCCTGATCGCCGGTGATAACTTCGGATGCGGTTCCTCGCGCGAGCATGCGCCCTGGGCGCTGCTTGATTTCGGCATCCGCTGCGTGATCTCCACCTCGTTCGCCGACATCTTCTACAACAACTGCTTCAAGAACGGCATTCTGCCGATCCAGGTTTCCGAGGACGAGCTGGAAACCCTGATGCATGCGGCAGAGCGCGGCGCCAACTTCACGCTGACGATCGATCTGGAAAGCCAGGAAATCAAAGGTCTTGAGAGCGGCGACATCGCCTTCAAGATCGACAGTTTCCGCAAGCATTGCCTCATCAACGGCCTCGACGACATCGGCCTGACCATGGCGAAGGCCGGTGAAATCGACACCTTTGAAAGCAAGATGGGCAACGACCGTCCCTGGGTCTGAGCCGGACTGCAATGACTTTTGAAAAGCCGGGTTTCACGACCCGGCTTTTTTGTTTTGGTTGCCTCAGGTTCTTTAAGGCGCGCGACGCGTCGCCAAGACATGATCACCCACTCACAGGGGCAATCCTCCGGATTTCGATCACGGCTACCGCATTCAGCCGTCTTGTCCTGATGCCCATCAATCTTGTCATCCCTGCGAAGGCAGGGATCCAGGATTCATTGTGTTCGCGAGGTTTTCGAAGTCTGTTCCCATGGCGTACTGGATCCCGGTCTTGCCGCTGACGCGTCAAACCGGGATGACAAAGAATGTGGGAATGAGTGGTTCCAAATTGGATGCCCTGCTCCGACCGGATGCAAGCCGGCCGTGCTGAAAACTTGGTCGACAAATGGGCTAAATGAAGTTTTCTGGTGTGCCGCCCACCGCATTGGTTCGCTTCTTCACCCCTGTGACCGAACCGCCGCTGCATGATCGTGGAGCCGCATTCAGCCGTGTTGTCCTGAAGCCCATCAACCTTGTCATCCCTGCGCAGGCAGGGATCCAGTATTTATTGGGTTCGCGAGGTTTTCCGGGGCTGTTCCCATGGCGTACTGGATCCCGGTCTTGTCGCTGACGCGTCAAACCGGGATGACAAAGAATGCGGGAATGAATGGTTCCAAATTGGATGTCCTGCTCCGACCGGATACAAGTCGGGCGTGCTGAAAACTGGGTCGACAAATGGGCTAAATGGAGTTTTCCGGTGCGCCGCTCACCGCCTTGGTTCGCTTCTTCACCCCTGTGACCGAACCTTCGCTGCATGATCGCGGAACCGCATTCAGCCGTCTTGTCCTGATGCCCATCAATCTTGTCATCCCTGCGCAGGCAGGGATCCAGTATTCACTGGGTTCAAGAGGTTTTCCGCGTCTGATCTCACGGCGTACTGGATCCCGGTCTTGCCGCTGACGCGACAAACCGGGATGACAAAGAATGCGGGAATGAGTAGTTCCAAATCGGATTGAATACAAAGGGGCGGCGCCGAAAGGCGCTTGCCGGTGAAGCGGGACAGGGAAAGCTGGATAACCGCCTCTCATCTTCTTCACGCAGGCTTGAAAAGCTTTTCAGTGTCCTTGAACGTTTCGTGCGATAGTCCGAACGCATGGATATGATGACCCTGGCACCATACGCTCCCTGGACCGACCGACGCGGCAACCTTTCCGGTCTGCGATTGGCTGTATTCATTGCCGTGCTTCTTCCGGCGTTGCAGATCTTCTACAGCCTCGCCTTCGGACCGGTGCTACCGGAGCCCTTCGAGATGGAGCTTCATGCCAGTGGCGACTGGACGGTGCGCTTCCTGCTTGTGACCCTGGCGGTCACCCCGCTCCGGAGGATCTTTTCCTGGAACAGGATCGTCGGTGTCAGGCGCATGCTGGGTGTGACAGTGCTTGCCTATGCGCTCTTGCACCTGGGGCTTTACGCTGCGCAGGAAAGCTGGAACCTCGGCAAGGTCGTGTCTGAAATCGTTCTGCGTTTCTATCTGACCATCGGCTTTGTCGCGCTGTTCGGGCTGGCGGTGCTGGGTGCGACCTCCTTCGACAGAGCCATCCGCAAACTCGGGCGGAACTGGCAGCGGCTGCACACCCTGATCTATCCGATCGGCGCTCTCATGCTGTTCCACTTCTTCCTGCAGTCCAAGTCGGACGTCACGCAGGCCACCTTGATGGCAGGCCTTTTCGTGCTGCTGATGATTTACAGACTTGCTGTCAAGGCAGGCTTCAGCCTTGCCAACCCGCTGGTTCTGGCGGTTTGCGCGCTGCTGGCAGCTGCAGGGACTGCCGGGATCGAATTTGTCTGGTACGCACTTGCCACCGGCATTCCTGCCGACCGGGTGTTTCAAGCCAACTTTGCCCTTTCCGTTGCAATCCGTCCGGCTATCTGGGTCGGGATCATCGGGCTCGGGGTTGGCGTGGCGGCAATGGTTCAATGGATCGGCGGATTGCTCGGCCCTAAGCTGGGGCTGAAACGGGCATAGAATAGCGCCAGACCTTCGGTGTAGCCTTTGTCATCCCACGGTTCGACAGTGATCTCCATGTCGATCACCTCTCCTTACCGATGCGCTTGGCAGTGCGGCAAGGTCACGGCATGGATTGCCGGATCAAGTCCGGCAATGACGGTGAGAGGACTGATTTTCCCTTGAAAAGTCGAAGATTTGCACAGGGCCAAGTCTGTTTTGGCTGACTGAATTGCCCGACAGGGGAGATGGGGGACTTTCGCCCTACGACTGTTTCTCGTCGTCGCGCACGCGGCGTTCGGCGTTGATCTGCTCCAGTTCGGCCATCTTTTCGCCGATGGGGCGCAGGGCTGAAACCGTTTGGCGGAACTGGTTGGCGCGCTGGTCGAGCATGCGCTGTGCAAGTTCCGGGAATTCCTGGATCATGCGTTTGAAGAGCGCGCGGCGAATGCGGATGATGCGCACGCCGTCAACGGCTTCTGCCCGGCAAGGGCGCTTGTTTTCCGCAAGAAGAGCCGTCTCGCCCAGCAGTGTGCCCTGACCGACGCGCTCGATTTCCTCAAAGCCGTCCGTGGTCCTCGTCTGCAGGCTGACCGTGCCACTGGTGATTACCAAACCGCCATCGGCGCGGTCGCCCTGATCGAACAGGCGCTGGCCGCGGTTGTAATCCATGCTTTCGGCGCTGAAGGCGAGCAGACGCAGCTGATCGTCCTGAAAGTCCGAAAGCATCGGGATTTGTTTGAGAATCGCAATGTCTTGGGCAAGGCTCATGCCCAAGAAATACGCCGATTACCGGTTACGGCACAAGCTTATATCCACCGGCTTCTGTGACAAGAAGCTCCGCATTGGACGGGTCACGCTCGATTTTCTGCCTGAGGCGGTAGATGTGGGTTTCCAGCGTGTGGGTGGTCACCCCGGAATTGTAGCCCCAGACCTCGTGCAGCAGCACGTCGCGGGTCACGGGCTTTTCGCCGGCGCGGTAGAGGAATTTCAGGATGGAGGTTTCTTTCTCCGTCAGGCGAACCTTGGAGCCACTGTCGTCCTGCATCACCTTGGCGGCGGGCCGGAACGAATAGCGGCCGATGGCGAAGGTGGCGTCTTCGCTCTGTTCGTGCTGGCGCAAATGTGCCCGGACACGGGCTAGAAGCACGGCAAACTTGAACGGCTTGGTGACATAGTCGTTGGCACCGGCCTCAAGCCCCAGGATCGTGTCGCTGTCGCCGTCATGACCGGTCAGCATGATGATCGGTGCCTTGAAACCGCCCTTGCGCAGCAGCTTGACCGCTTCGCGCCCATCTATGTCCGGCAGGCCGACGTCCATCAGCAGCAGATCGACGTGCTCTTCCTTGGCCATGGCGATGCCGGACGTGGCCGAATCCGCCTGGATCGTCTCAAATTCATCGTAAAGCGACAGCTGCTCCACCAGCGCTTCGCGCAGTTCGGTATCATCATCGACAATCAAAATCGTGCGGGCGGTCATCGTCGCGTCCCTCGCCAGAATCCAAAATCTCTTCACGACGACTTGTGCAAAGGACACAAGCGCGTTCCTGCTTCTATGTGCGTGGGAAATTGTTCCCGCACAAGCGGTGTCCCGTCAATTCTTCTTCACGCGGGGTTTAGGGGTGGTTTATCAAGAAGACCGGCGGAGCGGACAGGCGGAACGGACAGGATCATGAAAACCTTGAAAAAATCGGCGGGAATGCTGGAAGTTCGTGCGTCGCCTCTGAACCGGACACGCGGCGTGCTCAGTCTTGGGCGGATCACGGTCCCGTGTGCGCTCGGCCGGACGGGCATCGTCATGCGCAAGCGCGAAGGCGACGGCGGCACGCCGGTGGGCCGGTTCGAATTGCTGCACGTCTACTATCGCCCGGACCGGGGCTTGCCGCCGGCAACGCTGCTGCCGACCGAGCCGCTGACACCGGCGTCCGGCTGGTGTGACGACCCTGGCCACCGTCTCTACAACAGGCCGGTGCAACTGCCTTTTGCGGCCAGCCACGAGAAGATGTGGCGCGACGACAGGCTCTACGACATCATCGTCGTGCTGGATTGCAACCTGAACCCGGCCGTGAAGGGACAAGGTAGCGCGATCTTCTTTCACATCGCGCGGCCGGGCTATTCGCCGACGGAAGGCTGCGTTGCCGTTTCGCCGGAACACATGCGCCTGATTCTTCAGAACATCGACCTTGGCGCGGAGATGGTGATCCACACCTGAGCCGGGTCCGAACAGTCTTAAGGATTGGCACTGACCTGTGGCCGGTAGATGATGAAACTGCCACTAACCGTGGTCGAGGTCCTGACACCGGCGTCATCGGTCGTCGTTGCCGTGCGAATTCCGAAACCGTTGCGCTTGACGGTCTGGTCGTCGGTGACGTTGCTTTCCAGAAAGGTCGCCCTGTTGCCGTTGACGCTTTCCAGGATCGCGGTGTGCCGCGGTTCACCGCGGGACATCGTCTGTTCCTCCCAGCTGCCGTCGAGCTGGGTTACACGAACCGTGACTTCGAAGCGGGTGAACTGGAAGACGTCACCCGGCCGGGCGTCCGACAGGTTGTTGATCACCCGTCCCCAGACATAGGTGGAGGCCGGCTTGTTGAAGCCGACGTGCCGGAAAGCGTTGTCGACCAGCGTCCAGCACTGGCCATCGCCTTCCACCCGGCCAAGTCTCTCGGTGGCGAAATTGATCAGGCGTTGCGCCTGTTGAGCGTTTACGTCGGGCATGATCGTTATCCTTCATAACTGCCCCATGGACGCAATATTAGGTCGGCATGACTGCCAACTCTGTAACCCGCATCACGATTCCGTTGGCAATGAGGGCAACCGAACGCGCCTTGCCGCGTTTTTTGAAAAGTGTCTCACAGGCAGAGACGGCGGCCAACCGCATAGGTTTCCGCGGTCTTGTCTGGTATGACGAAGTTTGGGCTCACGGAGATAATCAGGACATGCGCTGGAAAGGCCGCCGCGGCAGCAGCAACGTTGAAGACAGGCGTTCGATGGGCGGGAGACCACGCATGCGCGTCGGTGGCCGCCAGGTGAGAGGTGGTGGCCTCGGATTGACGGGCCTCCTGATAATCGTCGGCATTGCCTGGTTGACCGGTATCAACCCGCTGACACTTCTCGGCCAGCTGGATGGCGGGGGCGGTTACGATACGCAGTCCTATCAGACGCAGGCCCCTCGCAGTGCGGCCGACCAGGAAACCGCGCAATTTGTCTCCGT
The DNA here is from genome assembly GCF_001999245.1 of Roseibium algicola. NCBI lineage: Bacteria > Pseudomonadati > Pseudomonadota > Alphaproteobacteria > Hyphomicrobiales > Stappiaceae > Roseibium > Roseibium algicola. The sequence goes on from NZ_CP019630.1 coordinate 2,757,479, forward strand.
CGTTCTGGCCGACACGGAAAACACCTGGGGCCAGATCTTCGAAAACGGTGGTGCGACGTACCCGGAGCCGACTTTGGTGCTGTTTTCAGGGTCGGTATCATCAGCCTGCGGATATGCCAGTGCGGCCACCGGCCCATTCTACTGCGGAGCCGACAGCAAGCTTTACATCGACCTGTCCTTCTATCAGGAACTGGCAAACCAGCTGAATGCGCCGGGTGATTTCGCACAGGCCTATGTGCTGGCGCATGAAGTCGGTCACCACATCCAGAACGTGCTTGGCGTGCTGCCGGAATTCCAAAAGGCCCGGCGTACGCTCAGCAAGGCGGAAGGCAACGCTCTATCTGTACGTGTCGAGTTGCAGGCCGATTGTTATGCCGGCATCTGGGCTCATTATGCCGCCCGGCAGAAAGGGTTTGTCGAAGAAGGCGATATCGACGAGGCACTGAACGCGGCCAGCCGGATCGGCGACGATACGTTGCAGCGCCAGGCTCAGGGCTATGTCGTGCCGGAAAGCTTCAACCACGGCACTTCTGCGCAGCGGGCAAGCTGGTTCAAGAAGGGTTTCCAGTCCGGCGACCTCAATGCCTGCGACACGTTCAGCGCGGCGAGCCTGTAAGGGCACCAACACATCGCGTCATGCCATGGCACGTCCATGGCACGTACATGGCATCGATGCCGCTTGATCGGTTCTTTTCCCTACGCTTCCGGCTTTGAACGGCCACGGATGGATTGCAGGGGCATGCCCTGCAATGACGACCAAGTGATAACGGGCTGGCGCGTTTACGCATATCTGCGATGACTGCCTGCCCCACTGGTAATTTGCGGTGTTTTCCGCCATATAGGGGCAAATGTCCGCAAGATGGCGGACGCTTTTCCTTGAAGCTTTGAAGAAGTGCGACCGGTATGGCGTCTGAAACCAGACCCTTTTTGAAGATGAACGGCCTTGGCAATGATTTCGTGGTCTGGGATGCGCGTGAAAAACCGCTGCGCCTGACACCCGAAGCCATTACCGCATTGGGCGACCGCGAGACGGGCATTGGTTTCGACCAGATGATCACCGTTGAACGGTCCTCGCTGGGTGTCGATGCCTTCATGCGCATTCACAACCGCGATGGCAGTGAAGTGTCCGCCTGCGGCAACGCCACGCGCTGCATCGGCCGTCTGCTGATGGAAGAAGCCGGCAAGGAGCTTGTTACCATCGAGACCGGTGCCGGGCTGCTGCACGCGTTCGATGCCGACGGCCCGCGCAGCGTGACTGTCGACATGGGCGTACCGCGGCTTGCCTGGAACGAAATCCCGCTTGCGGAAGAGTTTGCCGACACCCGTGCGATCGAACTTCAGATCGGACCTATCGATGACCCGATCCTGCACACGCCGGCCGTCGTCAACATGGGCAATCCGCACGCGATCTTCTGGGTCGACGACGTGGAAGCCTATGAGCTTGAGCAGGTGGGTCCCTTGCTGGAACACCATCCGATCTTTCCGGAATACGCCAACATTTCGCTGGCCCATGTGTTTGATACCGACCAGATCCGGGTAAAGGTTTGGGAACGCGGCGTCGGTCTGACGCTGGCCTGTGGAACGGCTGCCTGTGCGGTTGGGGTTGCCGCCGCGCGTGATGGCCGGACCAGTCGCAAGACCACAATCCATCTGCCGGGCGGTCCCATCGGGATCGAATGGCGCGAGAGCGACAACCACGTGCTGATGACCGGTCTGACGGAAGTGGAATTCGAAGGCGAGGTCGATCTCGATACCCTGGCCTGGCGCAAGACCGCCACGGGCGACGCCCCGCTGGCGGCTGGAGCCGCGTCATGAGCATCGATGTCGTGACCTTCGGCTGCCGGCTCAATGCATATGAGTCGGAAGTGATGAAGCGCGAGGCGGAGGCTGCCGGCCTCAAGGACGCCATCCTCATCAACACCTGTGCCGTTACCGGCGAGGCGGTTCGTCAGGCCCGCCAGGCCGTGCGCAAGGCCAAGCGCGACAACCCGAACGCCAGGGTGATCGTCACCGGCTGCGCCGCGCAGACGGAAAGCGAGACCTTCTCCTCCATGGAGGAAGTGGATCTGGTGCTCGGCAACACGGAAAAGCTTGAGCGCAAGTCCTATCAGGACGTTGCCGCCTTCGGCGTTTCCGAAACCGAGAAAGTGCGCGTCAACGACATCATGAGTGTCGAGGAGACCGCAGGCCATCTGATCGACGGGCTGACGGGGCGTGCGCGTGCATTCGTGCAGGTCCAGAACGGTTGCGATCACCGCTGCACCTTCTGCATCATTCCCTATGGCCGGGGCAATTCCCGCTCCGTGCCGATGGGCGTGGTCATCGACCAGATCAAGCGCCTCGTCGACAATGGCTATAACGAGATCGTGCTGACCGGTGTCGACATCACCTCCTATGGCGCGGACCTTCCGGGGACCCCCAAGCTGGGCACGCTGTCGGCGAAGATCCTGAAAATGGTTCCGGACCTGAAGCGCCTGCGGCTGTCTTCCATCGATTCCATCGAGGCGGACGACGACCTGATGCGGGTGATCGCCGAAGACGAACGGCTGATGCCGCATCTGCACCTGTCGCTCCAGGCCGGTGACGACATGATCCTGAAACGGATGAAGCGGCGCCACCTGAGGGCCGACACGATCCGCTTCTGCGAAGAGGTTCGCCGCCTGCGGCCGGACATGGTTTTCGGTGCGGACATCATCGCCGGCTTCCCGACGGAAACCGAGGACATGTTCCAGAATTCGCTCCGGATCGTCGACGAATGCGGCCTGACGCATCTGCACGTCTTTCCGTTCTCGCCGCGCAAGGGTACGCCGGCAGCGCGCATGCCGCAGCTGCCGCGCAATGTCGTGAAGGAACGCGGCGCGCGCCTCAGGGCCAAGGGCGAGGAAGCGCTGGTCAGGCATCTTCAGGCCGAGGTCGGCAAGACCCGCCCCGTGCTGATCGAGAAGGAAGGCCTTGGCCGGACTGAACAATTCACGCAGGTCGAGTTGGGCAGCGGCAATGCCGGTGAGATTGTCGAAACCAGAATTATCGGACATACCGGCCGCCATCTTCTGGGCGAAGCCCTTTCCAGGGCTGCCTGAGGAAAGGTTCAGGGTTCGGGTGGTGACGAGCTGGCCTGTGGTGTGTGTCAGATTGGATTGAAGCCGGACAAACAGCCTCATCCTGAGGAAGCGCGCAGCGCTGTCTCGAAGGATGGGCCGCTTGCTCCGTGTATGCTGCCCATCCTTCGAGACGGTCCTGTCGGACCTCCTCAGGATGAGGCGGAATGTGTGGCCACTTCAGTTGCGACAGTTTAAGAACGCAGTAACGGGCAGATTTTTTAAGGCAGGTTCATGAGCGAGAAAAAGCGCGGCTTTCTTGGACGTCTCTTCGGCGGCAAAAGCAAACCGGAAGACGAGGCTGCTCCGGCCGCAGAGGATGCGGCACAGAAAGCAACATCCGCAGAACCGCAGGAAGATGACCCGGGACTCGACGTCGAGATGGACGTTCGGCCTGTCGCGGCAATGAACGAGCCGTTCCAGCCGATCGCAATGGATGTCAGCCCTGGTATCGTTCCAGAACTTTCGCCAATGAAGCCGGCGGTGGAGCCGGAAGACATTCTGCCAACCGACACGGGACCCGACGTCGAGCCCGAGCAGGCAGAAACACCGGAACCTGAAGCGCCCCGGCCGGAAGAGCCCGAAAGCCAAGAGCCCGCAACACCAGAACCTGCAACACAGGCGCCAGAAACACAGGCGCCAGAAACACAGGCGCCAGAAACACAGGCGCCAGAAACACAGGCGCCAGAAACACAGGCGCCAGAAACCCAGGCACCAGAACCGCAGGCACCAGAAATACATACGCCTGAAACGGCCAGCGCACCGGAACCGGTTGTCGAGCCGGCCCCCGCAGAAGCGCCCGTTGCCGCGCCAGTGCCCGCCGCACCGGTTGAATCTGTTGCCGAAGAGCCGAAACTGTCCTGGTTCCAGCGATTGAAGAACGGCCTGTCCCGGTCTTCCGCATCGCTCACCGAAGGCATCAGCTCGATCTTCACCAAGCGCAAGCTGGACGCCTCCATGCTGGAGGAGCTGGAGGATATCCTGATCCAGGCAGACCTTGGTGTCGACACGGCGATGGCGATTACCGACCGTCTGTCCGACGGGCGCTACAACAAGGAAATTTCGCCGGAGGAAGTCCGGGCGATCCTGTCCGAAGAGGTTGAGAAGGTGCTGGTTCCCGTCGCCAAGCCACTCGATCTCGAGACCGGCAAGAAGCCGCATGTGGTGCTGATGGTCGGGGTCAACGGTACGGGCAAGACCACCACCATCGGCAAGCTGTCACAGAAGCTGCGTTCCGAAGGCAAGACCGTCATGCTGGCGGCCGGCGATACCTTCCGTGCGGCCGCAGTGGAACAGCTGAAGATCTGGGGTGAGCGCACCGGGGCTGAAGTGATTGCGCGCGATACCGGCGCGGATGCCGCCGGCCTTGCCTATGATGCGATGAAGGAAGCGCAGGCGAAGGGCGTCGATGTGCTTCTGGTTGATACCGCCGGCCGGCTTCAGAACAAGGCCGAGCTGATGGATGAGCTGGAGAAGGTCATCCGCGTGATCAAGAAGCACGACCCGGAAGCTCCGCACACGGTCCTGCTGACGCTCGATGCGACGACAGGCCAGAATGCGCTCAACCAGGTCGAGATCTTCGGCAAGGTTGCCGGCGTGACCGGACTGGTGATGACGAAGCTCGACGGAACCGCTCGGGGCGGGATACTGGTCGCGATTGCCGCCAAGCACGCAATGCCGGTGCATTTCATCGGTGTTGGGGAAGGTGTGGCCGATCTCGAGCCCTTCTCGGCCAAGGATTTTGCCAGCGCGATTGCAGGCATGGCTTAACGCGAGCGTCCCGCAAGGCGCTGGACCCGTTCGTTTGGGCGCCTTGCGACATTTGCAAAGCAGCGCCGGGGAACCTCGCAGCCCGACGTGCGTTTAGTTAGCGTCGAAGTCTGGCGCGCGCGGAATCCCTTCTACTGACGGCAGCCGGGCACAAGCGCGGAAAGGCCGTCATGATTTCCAGATTGTTGCACTCGTTTGTTGTTGCTCTGCTGCTGTTTCTGCCCGGCGCACTGCCTGCATCTTCACAATCGGAAAGCCCCGCCGGAGCTATCACCGCCATGCCCGGTGCCGGCGACGATCAGGCCATCGAGCAGCGTATCAACGGCATCTATGACCAGCTCGACGGGCTTTCCGGAATTTCGGTCGTCGTAAGATCAGGTGTGGTCAACCTGAACGGAACCGTGACCGAGGCGAGCCTTGCCACAAAGGCCGAAGAGCTTGCCGGCCGTGTCGACGGCGTCGTCGCAGTACAGAACAATCTCACCGAGGAAACCGCGCTGGAGGAACGTCTCGTTCCGGTTTACGAGCGCCTGCAGGCGCGCCTGTCCCAAGGGGTGAACTATCTGCCGCTTGCCCTGGTTGCCCTGCTCGTCTGGATGCTGGCCAGTGCGGCCGGACTGCTGATCGCGCGGTTTGAATGGCCCTGGAACAGGCTCACGCCCAATGCCTTCATTGCAGATCTTGTCAGGCAGCTGATCAGGATCCTGTTCTTCACGATCGGGATCGTGCTTGCGCTTGATGTGCTGGGCGCCACTGCCGTCATCGGCACCTTGCTCGGAGCAGCCGGCATTGTGGGTCTGGCGGTCGGCTTTGCTGTCCGGGACACTGTCGAAAACTACATTGCCAGTATCATGCTCAGCATCCGGCAGCCGTTCAACCCGAAGGACTTCGTCCGGATTGAAGGCTACGAGGGCTTTGTCATCAGTCTCACGTCGCGTGCAACGATCCTGATGGAAAAGGACGGGAACCATATCCGCATCCCAAACGCCATCGTCTTCAAGAGCACCCTCGTCAACTTTTCCACCAATCCACGGCGCCGCTTCGTCTTCGAATTGGGCGTCGATGCGGAAAGCAACCTCGACAAGGCGCTGGACGTTGGCCTGATGACGCTTCGCCGCCAGGAATTCATTCTTCAGGACCCTTCTCCCGATGCCTGGATCGAAGCGTTGGGAGATTCCAACGTTGTTCTGAGTTTTGTGGGCTGGATTGACCAGACGCGGACCGATTTCCAGAAGGCGCGTTCCGAGGCGATGCGCCTCGTCAAGCTGGCGCTTGAATCAAACGGCTTCTCCCTGCCGGAGCCCATCTACCGGTTGAGGTTCGATGATGCGCCTGCGCTGGAGAGCCTCCTGCCGGACAGGCACCAGGGAGATCAGGAACGCGGGAAGATCGCCCGTAAAGAGGCGGCGTTTCCGCAATCGGCAGAAATGCCGAACGATACGGAAGCCGACCGGGATCTTGAAAAGCAGGTTGAACTGGAACGTAAAGCCGCCCAGTCGGACGACCTTCTCGATGAGCATGCGCCGAAGGAATTTGGGGCTAAATCAGCAAGGTAATCCTGACAGACAGGCGATTAATGAAGCAAATCCTGAGCAGCGTGTCAGGAAAGGCTGACCCTGCGCCACCGGGATTCGACAAAGGAGTAGATGGCAAAAACCATCAGGCCAACCGCCAACGCGAACAGCATGACCTGCCCATAAGGCAAACCCTGAATGTATTTCAGAGCATCCAGCGTGCTCGGCAGATCGCCGCCGGAGGTTGAGGCGCCCTCGATGCCAAGCCAGATCATTGCCGACAGAAGGGCGAACACGATCCCGCGTGCACCGAGGCCAAGAACCGACACGACGTGAACAATCCGCATCGGGGCTTCGTTTTCATCGAAGTGCTTGCTGTATCTGCCTGAACAGGCCTTCCACCAATGCGCAACCGCTATTCCCAGAAAGACGAGGGACAAGCCAGTCACGAATACCCGCTGGCCAAGAGCTTGCGAGAGAGCGTTCATCAGGCCCGGCAGCAGTTTGCCATCATCCGTGCCCGTAATTCCGAGCAGGCCAATGGCGTAGAGTGCGAGCGCGCTATAGGTGGCGGCGCTTGCCAGAAGGGCCAGGCGCACGACGATCCCCTGCAGGTCCCGTCCATGGTTGTCCGCGTCCAGAATGGCCTGAACCAGCCGCCAGACGACAAAACCGAACAGGCCTGTCACAAGGACAGCCACCAGAACAGAGCCGAAGGGTTGGGACAAGAGAGTGACAAGGGCACCTTTGGTGCCCTTGCTGCTGCCTGCGCCGATGGACGCGAGCATGGCAAAGAAGGATATGATGCCATAGACGATGCCGCGCGAAAGATATCCGGCACGTGCGGCAGCTTGTAACCAGTGCGAGTACTTCATTCCCCTGGTCTTTCCGCCATCCCGGCATTTTCACAATCGGTAAAGCGCTGTGCGCCGGCTCCGCCAGAACGATTGGCGGGCCGACCAGCGGGCGGCGCCAGAGGGCGTGGTTGCCAAACCTGCAATATTCGGGAGGTTACCCCGGCTCAGCCGAGGCCGAGAAACGACAGGATGGCAACAACCACGACGACAAGTCCGACGAGATAGATAATGTTGTGCATGTTCAATTCCTTGCCAGAAACGGAAAAGGGCCGAACGCTGGGTGAACGGCAGGGGGCGGCCGTTCGTGGCGGGGGCTTGCGTCCGGCCCAAACTGTTGGAGATCGTCTGCCGGGGGCGCGGCAGAGTTACCGGGGCTAGGTTAGACCAGTCCGATGAAGGACAGGATCGCGCCGACAACGACGACGAGACCGACCAGATAGATGATACCGTTCATGCCTCTCTCCTTTCGTTGGAGAGAGAACTCGTCAAACAGGAATTGGTTCCAAGGAATCGAACAGGGAGCGAAAAATCAGCTTCCCGGTTGCCAGTCTTCCGGCGCCATGACGAAGCCTTCGAACTGAAATCCGGGAGCAACCGTGCAGCCGACCAGGGTCCATGCACCGAGTGAGCGGGCCTGCTGCCAGCCGTCACGGGGAACGATGCCTTGCGGGCGCTCGCCGGCCAGAAGGTCGTTGCCCAGGGTAAGCACCTGCCGGGTGGTGCCGTCGGTGCTGATGGAAAGTTCCAGCGGGCTGCCGGCGTACCAGTGCCAGGTCTCGACCGCGTCAACCTTGTGCCAGCGGGAGAGAACGCCTTCGGGAAGCAGGAAATAGATCAGGGTAGATGCGGCCCGGCCGCCATCATCGGTGACGCTGTCGCGGAAGGTTTCGGCATAAAAGCCACCTTCCGGGTGCGGCTGCATGTCGAGAAGGTCGACGATCTTTTCGGCGGTCAGGCTGGCAGTAGAAGTCATGAAAAGTCCCGGCTGGATCAACTGGATTTCCGGGACGGGATCGCTCAGGAGGATTTCGACCCGGTGCAGAAAGCCAGATCATCAATGGTTTCGCGCAGGGCTGCAACCACTTCCTCGTAAAGGAGCTGCATGTCCAGCCTGTGTCCGCCGCCCAGATGACCCGGTATCGGTTCGGCCTGGCCGACGATGCGGCTGACCACGTCCCGTGCGCGCTGCTCCGCGGAGCGTGTCAAGTGGTCTTCGGAACTCGCAGGTGTCATGGTGTGTGCCCCTTCATGATCACGATGGCGTGCATATGGGGGCAACCAGCCGTTGTTTTAAGCCTTCCGGCCAAGAAAAACCGGAAGGCGGTGCAAGAATTCTGCTGCGGGACCTATAGGTATGATCAAGCGTTGTCCTTGCGCATGCGGATCTCGGAAAAGACTTCGGCAGCACTTTTGCCTTCCATGCCGAGTGCAGCGGCGACAGAAGCTTCACCTGCACGCAGGAACGGGTTCGTTGCTTTCTCTTTCGCCATGGTCGTCGGCAGTGTCGCGGCGCCTTTCTCGCGCAGCGCGGCAACTTCGTCTGCCCGCGCCTTCAGATCGGCGTTGTCCGGGTCGATTGTCAGGGCGAAGCGTGCGTTGGCCTGCGTGTATTCATGGCCGCAGTAGATGGTGGTGTCATCGGGCAGCTGGCGCATCAGTTTGGCAAGCGACGACCACATCATGTCCCTGTCACCCTCAAACACACGGCCGCACCCGAGCGAAAACAGAGTGTCGCCGGTGTGGGCCACCTTGATGGAGGCGATGTACCAGGAGATCTGATCCAGCGTGTGGCCCGGGGTCGAGATCGCCTTGATCTCGTAAGGTCCGCACCGGACGTCGTCGCCGTCTTCCACGGTGCGGTCGAACTCGGCAATCTTCAGGCGTGAACGCTCGGGACCGATGACGGTCGCGCCAGTTTTCCGCTTGAGTGTGCCGAGACCCTGGACATGGTCCCAATGGTGATGGGTGATCAGAATATGCGTCAACGACCAGCCGGTCTGCTCCAGCGCCTTTTCGTAGGCATCGGCGTCTGGTACGTCGACGGCAATGGTCGTTCCGCTGTCGGTGTCGTGAATCAGCACGCCGAAATTGTCGTCGAGACAGGTAAACTGGTGAATTTCGGTGGTGTCGCTCAAGGCCATGAAACGGCTCCCTGCTGAGATCTGTCGGTTGAGATGCAGACTGGCAAAGTCAGGCGCCAAGGGCAAGGCAAGAGATCTTGCGCTCTCCCGCCGTTCCATGTTCAATCGCCGCGACCCTTCTTGACCGAGCAAGGCTGAATGTATCTCGACGTCGTTCATTTGCGCGCTTTTTACGATTTGCCACTCGGCAGGCTGCTTCGCAGCCTGATCGGCGCGCCTATCCGCAAGATGTGGCCGGACCTTACCGGCCAGGCTCTGCTCGGTATCGGTTACGCGGGCCCGTTCATGCGGCCCTACCTCGACACGGTTGACCGGGCGATTGCCGCCATGCCCGCCCCTCAGGGCGCGGTTCACTGGCCGCGTGAGCGGGAAAGCGCCTGTGCGCTGGTGGAAGACCAGGACCTGCCGTTTCCCGATGCCTATTTCGACCGGGTGATGCTGGTACACGCTCTCGACCATTGTTCGGACCCTGCGGCGGTTCTCAGGGAGGCCTGGCGGGTGCTGGTGCCGGGCGGGCGACTGATCGCCGTCGTGCCGAACCGGCGCGGCCTGTGGGCACAGTCGGAACTTTCCCCCTTCGGCTATGGCCGGCCTTATTCGGGCAGCCAGCTCAAGGATCTGCTGAAGAGCTGCCAGTTCAACGTGACCGAGGACAAGGAAGCCCTCTTCATGCCGCCTTCGCGCGCCCGCACCATCCTGCGTGCGGCCCGCACCTGGGAAGGCATCGGCCGCCGCATCTGGCCCGCCTTTGGCGGTGTTCTGATCATGGAAGCGGAAAAGGTCGTGTTCCAGAGCCTGCCCGTGGACGGCAAGAAAAGCCGCTTCCGCGTGCTGCGGCCTGTCTTCATTCCCGAGGGCGTCGCGACAGGGCTGAAGCCTGTCAGGTCCGTGCATCGGCGGGTGAAGACGGGCGACTTCTAACAGCCTCTGAGCCGTCATTCCGGACTAGCGCTGCGAAGGCTGCGCGACGATCCGGAATCCAGCGCGCCAGTGTGAGCGCAGCGAACGCAATATGGTTTTATCGGTGCGCTAATAGAGCAAAATACGCGGCATTATGGAATAAACTCACCAACTATGATGATGTTTATCATTTTTTGATGTGATTAACATCGCTATTTTGTGGGGTCGTCAAAAGTTAACCATTTCTTTACACTCTACTTTGCAATCCCAGGTATGCTACGATATTAACTTAGATTCGTAGTTGCCGGACTTTTTAATGCCAAGAGTAAGCTGCCTTTATCTAGATGATTCTGGAACAAGAAATCCTAATCACGCGCCCTCCGATGGGCAATTCCGGGATTGGTTCGCCCTAGGTGGCGTATTGATTAATGAGGAAGATGAAGACGATATTCGCCGTGCTCATGAAACTTTTTGCCGGAGCTGGGGTATTACCTACCCATTGCACTCCGTAAAGATCCGTTGCCGCTCAGATGAGTTTAGTTGGCTCAACACGCTAACACCTGAAGAGTATCAGAGGTTCATGATTGAGTTGAGCGACTTTCTAACTTCTGCGCCAGTCATGGGGCATGCGTGCGTCATAGATCGACCTGGCTACGACGGTCGATACCGAGAAAGATATGGTCGGCAGCAATGGATGCTCTGCAAGACGGCTTTTTCTGTTCTGTGTGAGCGCTCGGCGAAGCTAGCTCGCAGAGATGACAGAAAGCTGCGAGTATATCCTGAAGAAGGGGACAAATCGGCAGATAACGCAGTGCGTCGATATTATCGCGAGTTACGCGAAACCGGGATGCCATTTGCCGGACCTGATTCGACAAAGTATGCCGCGCTTTCAGCGGAGGAACTCAACGAAACGCTTTACGATCTGAAATTTAAGAGAAAATCATCTCCACTGGCTCAGTTGGCAGACCTGTATTTATATCCCCAAGCAAGGGGCGGTTACGAACCAGACTATCGTCCATACCAAATTTTATTTGATGCACAGAAAATTATTGATTCTGCAATTTCTAAGGAAGAAATCCCCCATTTAGGGGTGAAATATAGCTGCTTTGACAACTAGTCGGTGAATTCTCCAAACAAAAAAACCGGAGTTTCCTCCGGTTTTTTGCAGCCCTCGTAACGAAGACCTCCTAGGCTAGGCCTGTGAATAAACATAAACCTGCTAGCGAAAATGTCAAGAGTCTCAGTGCTTTAGTGCTTTATACCGCTAACTCATTGTAAATAAATTGAATTTGAGTCTCATGGATTTTGGGTACAAATTTTATTTATGGACCTCTGGTTCAGACTTAAGTCTGAAAGTCAAGCTACGTTTCCAAACTTACGGAATTAGCCCCTATCAAATCCATGGGCATTATGAAAAAAGCTGCGGTGAAACTGCCGCGGCTTATCTTGTTCGCTATATTGCGCTCGGAATCCTTCATACCTATTGCGGTCAATTTGCACGCAAGGTCAGCGCGATATGTAAAAGTCATATTTGGTGAGTTTGCTCCATAATAGCGGAAATATGTCTGCGTTCGGCTTCGCCTTCCTTGTCCGGAATGACGGCCGAAGGTTATTGAACCAGCTTACCGCTTCAGCAGGAACACGGCCTGTTCGGCAACGATGTTCCACACCCACCACGGGGCATTGACCGGGATCTTGTTGCCTCTGCCGCTGAGGGCGATGGCCTTTTCGACATTTGCATCAAGTTCCCGGCAAAGCTCGACGAAATCGCGCAGGGAGCAGAAATGGATGTTCGGCGTGTCGTACCATTCGTAAGGCAGGTACTTGGTCACCGGCATGCGGCCGCGGAACAGGAGCTGGGCCCGGTTGCGCCAGTGGGCGAAGTTCGGGATCGAGATCACGACCTGATTGCCGATGCGCAGGAGCTCGCTGACGACCTTTTTCGGTTCGCGGGTCGCCTGCAGGGTCTGGCTCAGGATGACGACGTCGAACGCCCCGTCCGGATAGTCGGACAGGTCCTGGTCGGCATCGCCCTGGATCACCGACAGGCCACGGGCTACGCAGCGGTTGACGCCTTCCTGGGACAGTTCGATGCCGCGTCCGTCCACCTGGCGTTCACGCACCAGAAGGTCGAGCAGCTCCCCGTCGGCGGACCCGATGTCCAGCACGCGGGCATTGTGCGGTACCAGTGAGGCGACAACCTTGTGGTCGCCGCGCACGTCTCCGCTCTTGGTCTGTCTTGGAGCCAGGTTCACGGGATCAGACCTCCTCGCCGGGGGCGGGCAGGCCGCGGGCGTGTGCTGCGCCGGTGACGAAGCCGGAAATCGTCTGGAACATCTCCGGCACGTCCAGCAGGAACGAGTCGTGACCCCGGTCGCTTTCGATCTCGACGAAGGAGACGTTGGCCGCCGCCGCATTGAGCGCCTTGACCACGCGCCGGCTTTCGGACGTGGGGAACAGCCAGTCGGATGTGAACGACATGACGCAGAAACGTGTTTTCGTTCCCTTGAAGGCGTTCGCCAGAGAGCCACCGAACTGATGGGCCAGGTCGAAATAGTCCATCGCCCGGGTGACATAGAGATAGGAATTGGCGTCGAACCGGTCGACAAAGGTCATGCCCTGGTGGCGCAGATAGCTCTCGATCTGGAAATCCGCGTCGAAACCGAAGGTGACATTGTCCCGGTCCTGCAGGTTGCGGCCGAATTTCTGGTGCAGGGATTCGTCGGACATATAGGTGACATGCGCCGCCATGCGGGCAACCGCCAGGCCCTTGGTCGGCCTCTGTCCTTCCTGAAGGTAACTGCCGGCACACCAGTTCGGGTCGGCCATGATTGCCTGCCGGCCGACTTCGTGGAAGGCGATATTCTGGGACGTGTGCCGCGCTGCCGCGGCAATCGGTACGGCCGAAAACACGCGCTCGGGATAGCTGGCCGCCCACTGCAGCACCTGCATGCCGCCCATGGAACCGCCGATGACCGCAAACAGCGTGTCGATGCCAAGATGATCGACAAGGCGCGCCTGTGCCCGGACCATGTCGCGAATGGTGATGACAGGCAGTGCAAGGCCGTAGGGCTGCCCTGTCTCCGGGTTGATGGAGGCCGGTCCTGTGGTGCCGAGGCAGCCGCCGAGGACGTTGGAACAGATAACGAAATAATGATTGGTGTCGACCGGCTTGCCGGGGCCGACCATCTGGCTCCACCAGCCGGGCTTGCCGGTCACGGGATTGGTGGAGGCCACATACTGGTCGCCCGTCAGGGCGTGACACACGATGACGGCGTTGGACTTGTCCGCGTTGAGCTCGCCATAGGTTTCATACGCAATCTGCCAGGGGCCAAGCTTTACGCCGGCATCGAGCTCCAGCGGTTCTTCTGCGGGAAAGCGCGCAAGTTTGCTCGAGGGCGAAACCGCTTCGCTTGCCTTCAGATCCTCCGGGGTGGCTGGACGTGATGTGTCTGCGGACATGGCTCTAAAGAATTATCTGTTGTCCCGGGCGGGAATATTTCAGGCCGGTTGAGCGGGCCACGGTCCGCCACCGGGAAACGGCAGGCACCCGGCAGAACGGCCAGACTGGCGACCTAGCCGTGCCGGAACGCCTGAGTCAATGTTTTCTTTTGCCTTTGGGCAATCACATGCCTATGACTATGCGCCGCTTAACCCAAACGAAGGCCGGAGCCACCTCATGTCTCACTTGCCGGACAGCGGGCTGTCGCTGGACGACCTCAGGACACGGGTCGACGAGATCGATGCACGCATCCACACCGCCCTGATGGAACGCGCCCAGGCCGAAGCCGGCATCCAGGCTGCCGGCCGCGCCGCAGGAGCTGCACCCGCCCTGTTTCAACCCGAACGTGACGCCGACCTGATGCGCCAGATGGTGGAGCGCCACCAGGGCGACCTGCCGCTGGCAACCGTCGAACACATCTGGCGGGATCTCATCTGTGCCTGCACCAGCCTGCAGGCAGACACCGCCGTCCATCTGGACGGCAGCGCCGATCTGATCGAGATGCTCGACCTGGCGCGTTTCTATTTCGGTTTTTCCGTGGAGCTGGTGCCGGGAAGCGATGCGGCCGACGTGGTCGGCGCCGTGACGGCGTCAGCCGGTGACCTGGGCCTTGTGGCGCTGATCGACCGGGCGGAGCTGCCCTGGTGGCGTGGCCTCAGCGAATCCGGCGCACTGGTGCGGGCGCGGCTGCCCTTCGTCATTCTGGACGAGCGTCCCGCCGACCTGCCGGCGCTGGTGCTAGCCAAGGCCGACAGCATGATCGACAACGCCGATATTGCGGTTTATGACGCCCGCTGGTCGGATCTTCTGCCGGGCAACCTGATGGACGAAGGCATTGAAGTGCTCAGTTTCTTCCGGTCCGCCGCCGGTGTCGACGCGCTGCTTGCGATTTCCGGCGAGCTGACGGAAGAGGATGTGCGCGCCGCCTGCCTCGCCGCAGGCGCCGCCCCGGAAGTTTTGAGACGTGTCGGCGGCTACGCCGCACCGATCGACGGCAATGGCGATCCGGACGACACATTTGCTGCCGAGGACGAGGAGCCTCAGGGATGAATGAGATGACGACAGTGACTGAAGCCGGCAAGGCAACCGCAAACCGTCCGCAGCCGCGGCCGGGCGTTCTGGATATTGCGCCTTATGTTCCCGGCAAGTCCAAGGGCAGCCACGGCAAGACCGTTCACAAGCTTTCGTCCAACGAAACGCCGCTCGGCACCAGCGAAGCTGCCCGCGCGGCCATTGAAGCCGTGGCGCGGAACCTGGAACTTTATCCGGACGGATCCTCTGCCGAACTGCGTGCGGCCATCGGCGAAGTCTACGGCCTCAATCCGGACCGCATCATCTGCGGCGCCGGGTCCGACGAGGTTCTCAGCCTGATCGCCTACGGTTATCTCGGCCAGGGCGACGAGGCGATCTATTCCGAACACGGCTTCCTGGTCTACGACATTGCCATCCGCGCCGCCGGGGCAACGCCGGTGATTGCGCCTGAAAAGGACCTGACGACGGATGTCGATGCGATCCTGGCAAGGGTCACCGACAAGACGCGCATGGTCTTCATTGCCAACCCGAACAATCCGACCGGCACCTATCTGCCGTTCGAGGAGGTCAAGCGGCTGCATGAGGGCCTGCCGGCCAACGTCCTGCTGGTTCTGGATGCAGCCTATGCGGAATATGTTCGCCGCAACGACTATGAAAGCGGTCTCGAGCTGGCAGCGACGTCCGACAACGTCATCATGACGCGGACCTTCTCCAAGATTTACGGCCTTGCCAATCTGCGCCTCGGCTGGGGCTTCGGTCCGGCCCATGTGATCGATGCGCTCAACCGCATCCGGGGTCCGTTCAACGTCAACGGCATGGCGATTGCCGCCGGTATGGCCGCTGTTCGTGACCGTGATTTCGTCACGCGCTCGATCGAGCACAATGACACCTGGCTGCCCTGGGTGACGGCGGAGCTGGAAAAGCTTGGCCTGAAGGTGACGCCGAGCGTCGGCAATTTCGTGCTGGTTCACTTCCCCGACGAGGACGGCAAGCGCGCGGCGGATGCCGATGCCTATCTGCTGGAGCGCGGCTGCGTGCTGCGCATGGTCGGCAATTACGGGCTGCCGAACTCGATCCGCATGACGATCGGCTCGGAAGACGCCAACCGGGCCATCATTGGCCACCTGAAGGACTTTCTGGAACAGAAATAAGAACACATGACTGTTGCCCCCATTTTCGAGCGCATGGCCCTGATCGGCATCGGCCTGATCGGTTCCTCGCTCGCACAGGTCGCCCGCGAACGCGGCCTGATCAAGGAAATCGCGATTTCCACCCGGTCTGCGGACACCCTGCAAAGGGCGGAGGAGCTGGGCCTGGGCGACAGTTATGCGCTCGACGCCGCCGTGGCGGTGGAGGGGGCCGACCTGGTGATCCTCTGCGCGCCAGTGGGTGCCAATGAGGCCATTGCCAAGTGGATTGCGCCTGCGCTGAAAAAAGGCGCGATCCTGACCGATGTCGGTTCCACCAAGGGCTCCGTCGTCGATCAGGTCAGCCCGCATGTGCCTGAAGGCGTGCATTTCATTCCGGGTCACCCGATTGCCGGGACCGAACAGTCCGGACCCGATGCCGGGTTTCCGACGCTGTTCGACCAGCGCTGGTGCATCCTGACACCGGGAGAGGACACGGATCCCGAGGCCCTCGAAAAACTCAGCGCCTTCTGGCGCGCCTGCGGTTCCGACGTCGACACGATGGACGCCAGACACCACGATCTGGTGCTGGCCATCGTTTCGCATCTGCCGCATCTGATCGCCTACAATATCGTCGGCACTGCGGACGATCTGGAGACGGTCACCAAGTCGGAAGTTATCAAGTATTCGGCGTCCGGTTTTCGCGATTTCACGCGTCTGGCTGCGTCCGATCCGACCATGTGGCGGGACGTCTGCCTGCACAACAAGGACGCGATCCTGGAAATGCTGGCGCGGTTTTCCGAAGATCTTTCGGCCCTTCAGCGGGCAATCCGCTGGGGCGATGGCCAGATGCTGTTCGACCTCTTCACCCGCACCCGGGGTATCCGCCGCTCGATCATCGAGGCCGGTCAGGAAACCGACGCCCCCGACTTCGGCCGTCATGCCAAGGACAAGGCCGGCGCACCGGCAGAGTGACCGCTTCCATCAGGAACCGGTCTTGCCAGGGAAATTCCCGGGGGTTGAGCCCCCATTGCATTGTAGCCCGTGAGGATCGCTCGACCCTCAAGGGCTTTTTTGTCTCATCAGTTGGTCCGGTTGACGATGAAACGGGCAAGGGCGCTCAGGATCGCTGCACGGCTGCCGTAGGGCGCGAGAAGCGTTTCGGCTTCCTCCACCAGCCGGCCAAGCTCGTTGCGCGTCCTGTCGGTGCCCCAGAGGCCTACAAGCGTCGCCTTGCCGGCCTCCGCATCCTTGCCGGTGGCCTTGCCCATTGTTTCCGCGCTAGCTTCCACGTCCAGAAGGTCGTCTGCGAGCTGGAAGGCAAGGCCGATCACTTCACCGAAGCGGGTCAGCCGGTCGACATCCGCTTCCGCTGCATCCGCCAGGATGGCGCCCGCCCGGCAGGCGTAGCGCAGCAGCGCGCCGGTCTTCATGGATTGAAGCTGGCGAATCTCCGCTTCGGAGCGCTCGCGGTGTTCGGACTCCAGGTCGAGCATCTGCCCGCCCGCCATGCCGCCGATGCCCGACGCGCGGGCCAGTTCACGCGATAGCCGCAGGCGCACGGCTGCATCCGCATGCACGGCCTCGCCCGTGATCACGTCAAAGGCGAGCGTCAGCAAGGCATCGCCGGCCAGGATGGCGGTCGCCTCGTCATAGACCTTGTGCACGGTTGGCTGGCCCCGGCGAAGATCGTCGTCGTCCATGGCTGGCAGGTCGTCATGGACCAGCGAATAACAATGGATCAGTTCCAGCGCGCAGGCAGCCTGCAGAACGCCGTCATCCGCCCGCCCGAACAGATTGGCAGCCTCCATCACCAGAACCGGCCGCAGTCGCTTGCCGCCGTTCAGCGCGCCGTGGCGTATGGCGGCAAGCAGCCTTGGGGGGCGCACGGTTTCATCCGGCAGCGCCTGGGTGGCCAGAAGCGTTTCCAGCGTGGCCTCCACAAACTTGGCCTGGAATGTCAGATGCTGGTTTGGGTCAAGGGTCACGATTGGCTCCGGGACGGATCGGCAACATTTTCAAAGTCCGGGTTTCCCTGAAACCAATTCTCTGTATCGTCAAGGCTCGAATTTCAAAAAAATGCGGGAGCTACCTGCCCGATCTTTTCAAACTGACCCATTTGGAGATTTTTCCATGAAACTGCTGTCGAGCCTTCTGCGATCCTTCATCAAGCGCGGGCGCATGCGTGTGATCGACGTCGCGGGTGCCGTGCACGAATTCGGGTCGGGCGAGGACGGTCCGACAGTGACCATCCGGCTGCATGACAAAAAGCTTTACCGATCCCTTTTTCTCAATCCGGAGCTGGCCGCTGGCGAAGCTTATATGGATGGGACCCTGACGATGGAGGAAGGGTCGACCTGCTACGACTTCATGTTCCTGTTTTCCATCAACAGGGCACCGCTTGGGGCCAATCCTGTGCAGGGCCTGCTGCGGAAGGGCTGGAAGCTCTTGCGGCGGCGCCAGCAGCAGAACAGCGTCGAACGGGCAAAGTCGCAGGCGCGGCATCACTATGACCTTTCAAACGACCTCTATCGGCTGTTCATGGATGAGGGCCTCAACTACAGCTGTGCCTATTACACCTCGCCTGACGACACGCTGGAACAAGCCCAGGCGGCCAAGCTGGCCCATCTGGTCGCCAAGCTGGACCTGAAGCCTGGGATGGAAGTGCTTGAAATCGGCGGAGGCTGGGGCTCACTCGCCATTCGCATGGCTCAGGCCGGTGCAAAGGTTACCTCGCTCAACGTCTCGCCAGAGCAAGTGAAGATCGCCGAAGAACGCGTGCGCGCTGCGGGTCTTGAGGACCAGGTGACATTCGTTCTGAAGGATTACCGGGAATTCGAAGGGCAATTCGACCGGATCATCTCGGTCGGCATGATGGAACATGTCGGCATCGGCCATCTCGACGAGTATTTCGGCCAGATCCGCAGATGCCTGACCGAAAAAGGCTATGCCGTCGTGCATTCCATCGGTCGCATGACGCCTCCGGGCACCACCGGGCCTTTTATTCGCAAGTATATTTTCCCCGGGGGTTACGTTCCGGCGCTGTCGGAAGTCTTTGCGTCTACCGAACGGCTTGGGCTATGGGTCTGCGATGCGGAAATCCTGCGGCTGCACTACTACTACACCATTCGCGACTGGCGCATTCGCTTTGAAGACAAGAGGGCGATTGCCGCTGATCTTTATGACGAAACTTTCTGTCGTATGTGGGAGTTTTATCTCTGTGCGGTCGAGCTGGGTTTCCTGCACGGATCCAACATGGTCTTCCAGCTCCTCCTGTCGAAGGAGAGGGATGCCGTGCCGATTGTCCGCGACTTCATCGTCGATAACGAACGGGAACTGAATGGTTAGGGTCAAACCTGCAACGGGTGGAAAGTCAGGCTCCGGGGGCGCGCCGGGGCGCCGCCGTGGCATGATCGGCCTTGTCCGCAAGCGCTTGTTGCAGCTGCTGCTGGTTCTTATCCTGCTTCCGCCTGTTCTTACCGTTATCTATTCCGTCGTGCCGCCCATAAGCACGCTGATGATCGGGCGGTATGTCCAGTTTCTGTGGGTGGACCGGCAGTGGGTGCCGCTTGAGCAGATTTCGCCAAACCTCGTCCGGTCGGTCATCACTTCGGAAGACAGCGGCTTTTGCGAAAACGACGGCGTCGAGTGGGACGCGCTTCAGGATCAGGTCGAAGCACTGAGCGAAGGCGAAAAGCCTCGCGGCGCAAGCACCATCACGATGCAGACCGCCAAGAACCTGTTCCTGTGGGGCGAGCGGTCCTACATCCGCAAGGGGCTGGAACTGCCGCTGGCCCTGATGCTGGATGCGATGCTGACGAAGAAGCGGATCCTGGAAATCTACCTCAATATTGCCGAGTGGGGTGAGGGTATCTTCGGCGCCGAAGCGGCCGCGCAGGCCTGGTTCGGCAAGAGCGCCAAGGACCTGACACGGACCGAAGCTGCCAGATTGGCGACAGCCTTGCCAAATCCACGTGGCCGGAACCCCGCCAAACCAGGTTCCGGACACCGGAAACTGGCCGGCACGAACCTGGCCCGTGTGAAGGGCGCGGGGCCGATTTTCGGCTGTGTTCTGGGGAAATAGACGAAGGTGGATAGCGCTTCGCCACCGCCTGTTCTATCCAGACCAAGAATTTTTTCTCTATGGGGTGGCAAAACGTTGGCGTTGCCTGTATAACGCCGCGCATTCCAACACGCTGCGTGACGCCACGCCCCGGGCTAACCCGGTCCGGGCCGCGCGGTTATGGACCACGGAGAAAAACAAAATGGCCGTTCCAAAGAGAAAAACCTCGCGCTCCAAGCGCGGTTTTCGCCGTTCCGCGGACGCCCTCAAGCAGCCGACTTACGTCGAGGACAAGGATTCGGGCGAACTGCGCCGTCCGCATCACGTTGACCTGAAGACCGGCATGTACCGGGGCCGTCAGATCCTTTCCGCAAAAGACGACGCATAACACCCGTATTCTTCGTGAATGCAGGTAGCGTCCGGACCGGATCGCCGCATGGCAAATCAAGATTGAGGCTGGCCTTGTTTCGACGGGCCGGCCTTTTTCTTTTCAGCGCCTTGAATTGGCTATCAAGATCGTGTCAGCTCGCTCCGATTTCCGCCCGCTTCGGGTGTCCTTGAATTCGGGAGCCGTTCATGCGCCTTTTTTCAGCCGTTCCTTTCACGCTTTTCTCGCTGCTGATCTATAACGCCCTTGCTTTCACGGTGGGCGCGGGAGAGCCCGGCTTCTGGGCGCAGCCGATGATCACCATACAGATGGTTTCCGGCGCAACCTTCGAGCTTCTGGCGAGCGATCTGCTCATCACGGTCGGGCTGTTCTTCCTGTTCATCGAAATTCTGAAGGCGACCCGCATCGGCACGACGGCCCTGCTGGACCACATGTTCTCGGTGCTGGTGTTCGTCGCCTACCTGGTGGAGTTCCTTGTGCTGCAGCCCGCGGCGACGTCGCTGTTCTTCATCCTCATGGCGATCTCGCTGATCGACGTGATCGCCGGGTTCTCGATTTCCATCACCGGCGCACGGCGGGACGTTTCCTTCGGCCACGGGGACGTGCACTAAGACTGCTTGCCTGCCGACCGCCGCTATTCCGGACAAGGGTGACGCGGCCAAGCGCAGAGCCGGCACGCGGAATTCCTTTGCGTTTTAGCGCTGTCCACATTTGAAGAGAATGGGTTCACGTTGCTCACGCCGATATCCGGTTTCCGGATCGGCGTGCAGCGCTTCGCTGCACTTGTCCGAATTGACGGCGCAGGGCAGGATCGAAGGGATCAGGCGTCCTTGCCGTCTTCGACGATCGCGTGTTTCTGGATCAGAGGCAGCTGGGTCAGGGTGAAGACAAGGGTGATCGGCATGATGCCGAAGACCTTGAAGCTGACCCAGAAATCGGTCGAGAAGCTGCGCCAGACGATTTCGTTGATCGCGGCAAGCACGAAGAAGAACACGCCCCAGCGGAATGTCAGCTTGCGCCAGCCTTCGTCCGTCAGCCGGAAGGCGCTGTCGAAGACGTAGCCGAGCAGCGCCTTGCCGAACAGCAATCCGCCCAGCAGAACTGTGCCGAACAGGCAGTTCACGATGGTCGGCTTCAGCTTGATGAACAGTTCGTCGTGCAGCCACAGCGTCAGGGCGCCGAAAACCAGAACCACCGCGCCGGACACCAGCGGCATGATCGGCAGGCGCTTCGTCAGCCACAGTGACACGACCAGCGAGATGCTGATGGCCACCATGAAGGCGGCGGTTGCCAGGAAGATAGGCTTGCCGACCTGTTGCAGCACCGGAAAGGCCGCCGCGATCTGTTCGCCGCGGGCATTGAACAGGAAGAACACGCCGAGCGGTCCCAATTCCAGCGCCAGCTTCAGGAGCGGGGAAAGTTCCTTGCGGGTGGGGTCGTTCGGGGCGTGTTCGAATTCCATGTTTTTCCGTTATCCTGTTCAGGAAGTCTGCTTCCGGACATAGGTGATGGAGGGTGCCAGGGTCAAGGACCCCGGTCCGATTCGGAAAATAGAGCCGGAAATTTTCAGGGCCAGTAGAGAGGCGCCGGGAAGCGTGAAGATGAAACGTTGGATGCTGTGCCTCGCGGCCACCTTACTGTTTACGGTCTCTGCCTTCGCGGCGATGCCTGTTCGTTGGGACCAGCTCAAGGATCCGGAGGCCGCAGCCTATGAGGACCCCTTTGCCGCGCTCAGCGGCACAGAGCTGCGGTCGCTGGGCACGGTGCTGCGGCTTCGCCAGCAGTTGGACGAGACGGCTGAGACTGACGCGGATCGTTCAACGCTGAAACGTCGTCTTCAGCAGGAAGAAGCCCGGCTCGCAGCGGCCGGCGTGCCGACGGACAAATTGCTGTCGCAACGCTTCGAGGTTGCGAAGAAACGGGCTGCTGCGTCGCTTGCCGGCAACAAGGCTCTGGCCGGGAGGGACATCGAGATTACCGGGTATGTGATCCCCGTGCAGGAACCCGGCAGCGATGAGGTAATCGCCGGCTATCTGGTTCCCGAACAGGGCATGTGCAGCCACATGCCGGCGCCCGATCCCAACCAGATGATCCGGTACCGGCTGTCGACAGGCTGGAGGGCGGAGTATGTCTATGAACCGGTCCGGCTGACCGGGCGACTGTCCTTGAAAACAACCCGACAGGAAATCACGCTTCTGGACGGTCAGGTCGACATGATCGCGGCGTTCGAGATGGAAGTCACAGGCGCCCAAAGCCTGGGTGAGGAGACCACCCCGGACCCGATGAGCCGAATCTGGAAGTTCTTCAAGGGGCCCGTTCCGGAAAACTCCTGGAAGCACCCATAAAAAAGGCGCCACAACGGGCGCCTTTTCCTGTGATTGAGCCTTTGGGCTCAGCCGTTGGCGATGTACTGGCCGCCGTTGATGGTCATCACCGCTCCGGTCATGAAGGCGGCGGCGTCGGACGCCAGGTAGACCACCGTCTGGGCGATTTCTTCCGGATGGCCGAGGCGGCCGACCGGGATGCCCGAGATGATCGACTGCAGCACTTTTTCCGGCATGGCGGCGACCATGTCGGTGTTGATGTAGCCCGGGCAGACGCAGTTGACGGTGATGCCCTTGAAGGCGTTTTCCTGCGCCAGTGCCTTGGTGAAGCCAATCACGCCGGCCTTGGCCGCGGAATAGTTCGCCTGGCCCATCTGGCCCTTCTGGCCATTGATGGAAGAGATGTTGATGATGCGGCCCGAAGACCGTTCCCGCATACCGTTGATCACCGGCTTGGTCATGGTGAACATGGAATCGAGGTTCGTCGACAGGACTTCGCGCCACTGTTCGAAGCTCATCTTGTGGAACATGCCGTCGCGGGTGATGCCCGCATTGTTGACCAGCACTTCCACCGGACCCAGTTCGCCTTCCACCTGGGCAATGCCTGCCGCGCAGGCGTCAGGATCGGAAACGTCCCACTTGAAAACGTGGATACCGGTCTCGGCCTTGAAGGCTTCGGCCTTTTCGGTGTTGCCGGCATATGTGGCCGCCACGGTGTAGCCTGCGTCTTTCAGACCCCGCGAAATTGCTTCGCCGATACCGCGCGTACCACCCGTGACCAATGCGACCTTGCTCATTCCCCTTCCTCCTGACTTCCAGTTCCGGGCCCTTTGGGCTCTCTGACATCAATTCAGTCTTGTTTGCTGTTCCCGATCATGGCCGGAGGCCCGGCCATGATCCTTCTTTCCCTTTGCGGCTTAGCGCTCCAGGCACATGGCGACACCCATGCCGCCGCCGATGCACAGTGTTGCAAGGCCTTTCTTGGCGTCGCGGCGGTTCATTTCGTGCAGCAGGGTGGTCAGGATGCGAGCCCCGGACGCACCGATCGGGTGGCCGATGGCAATCGCGCCGCCGTTGACGTTGACGATGTCCGGGTTCCAGCCCATGTCCTTGTTGACCGCGCAAGCCTGAGCGGCGAAGGCTTCGTTGGCTTCCACGAGATCAAGGTCGGCAGCGGACCAGCCGGCTTTTTCAAGCGCCTTGCGCGATGCCGGGATCGGGCCGGAGCCCATGATTGCCGGATCGACACCCGCAGTTGCCCAGGAGGCGATGCGAGCGAGCGGCTTCAGGCCGCGCTTTTCGGCTTCGGCGGCGCTCATCACCAGAATGGCGGCTGCACCGTCGTTGATGCCAGAGGCGTTGGCGGCGGTCACGGAACCGTCCTTGGTGAAGGCCGGACGCAGCTTGGCGACGCTTTCCAGCGTGGCGCCGTGACGGATATATTCGTCATCGGCAACGACGCGCTCGCCCTTGCGTTCCTGCAGGGTTACCGCGGTGATCTCGTCCTTGAACCTGCCGGCCTTCTGGGCAGCTTCTGCCTTGTTCTGGGAAGCAACTGCGAACTCGTCCTGCTGGTCGCGGTTGATCTGCCACTTTTCGGCGACGTTCTCGGCGGTCTGGCCCATGTGGTAGCCGTTGAAGGCATCCCAAAGGCCGTCCTTGATCATGGTGTCGATCATCTTGTAGTCGCCCATCTTGTAGCCGGCGCGCATGTGGGCGCAGTGCGGCGACAGCGACATGTTTTCCTGGCCGCCTGCCATCATGATGGTGGCGTCGCCTGAAATGATCTGCTGCGCTGCAATGGCAACGGTGCGAAGACCGGAACCGCAGACCTGGTTGAGCGTCCATGCCGTCGCACTATCGGCAATGCCTGCCTTGATGGCAGCCTGACGCGCCGGGTTCTGGCCCTGACCGGCCGTCAGAACCTGACCAAACACGACTTCGTCGATGTCGCCGCCTTCGACGCCGGCCTGTTCCATGGCCGCCTTCATGACAATGGCACCGAGGTCATGCGCCGGGGTGTTGGCAAAGGCGCCATTGAACGACCCCACGGGCGTGCGGGTCGCACTGACAATGACGATATCGGTGAAAGCGCTCATCATACTCTCCAGACTTGAGGCCAATTGACCGTAGTGGACTGGTGCCGCAGGGGCACCTGTCGATGCTTATTATGCATGGACTAGAAACTGCGCTGAGATTTGTGTCAACCGTAACACTCCGTATCGAAGGCCTGTTTTCGCATTTGCGGTATAATCCTTTCGTCAGCGCACATAAAAAGGCTGGCACGATCCGATACGATTGGCTTAGTCTCTTACACGGAGGAGATGACAGGCCTGCGAAAGCCTTGTCGTCAAATGGGAAACTAGCCACAAGGCTGATAGGCGGAATTCACGGATGGCCAAGACCAACGAGCCGACAATCATCAAGAAATACGCCAACCGGCGCCTGTACAACACGGGCACCAGCACCTACGTCACGCTTGAGGACCTGGCGGTGATGGTGAAGGGGGAGGAGGACTTTGTCGTCTATGACGCGAAGTCCGGTGAGGATATTACCCGGTCGGTCCTGACCCAGATTATTTTCGAACAGGAAGGCAAGGGGCAGAATCTTCTGCCGGTCACGTTCCTGCGCCAGCTGATCCGTTTTTACGGCGACAGCATGCAGGGCCTCGTGCCGAGCTTCCTGGAATATTCCATGACCTCGCTCACCAAGGAGCAGGAAAAGCTGCGTTCGCAAATGAGCGAAGCTTTCGGCGCAACGGCGTTCGAGGCCATCGAGGACCAGGTCAAGCGCAACACGGAGATGTTCGAACGGGCCATGAAGATGTTCATGCCCTTTCCGGCCGCAGGGGGAGATCCGGCTGCGACTGCCAACCCGGCGAGCCAGGCCAAGCCTGCAAAGTCCGGCGGGAACGATCTCGACGACATGAAGCGCCAGCTGGAAGACATGCAGAAAAAGATCAACCAGCTCAGCGAAAAGTCCTGAGGCGTTTACGCGACCTGCAATGAGCCGTGATCTCGACCGCATGACCGTCGCCATCATTGCGCTTGGCGATGATCCCGTGTTGCTGAAAATCCTCGAGACGTGGTTTGTCGAGGAATGGGCCGACTGGTATGGCCCGGGGCAACCCGGCGATGCGCGGGAAGATCTGGAAAAGTGCCTTCTGCCAAATGCTCGCCTGCCGCGCTGTCTGGTCGCGCTGGACGGAGATAGCAGGCCGTTGGGAACGGTCTCCCTGCGCGATACCTCGCCGGGGTCGGACCTTTATCCCGGCGCTTGGCTAACCGCATTGCTTGTGCATCGCGATTTCCGGAAAGCAGGTATCGGCATCAAGCTGATCGCTGCCGCAGAACGGGAAGCCACCAGGATCGGATTTCCGGAAATTCTGACTGCAACGGCAACGGCCGGGTCGCTCGTCCTCAGACGGGATTGGCAGCAGGTCAAAACACTTCAATCGGCTTCGGGGCCGTTGGATATCTATCGCAAAGCCCTGGGGCCGGTCTGAACGGGCGTCAGCCCGGACCGCCGTCAAAATAAAGCCTCATCCCGAAGAGCGAGCTCACTCGAGTCTCGAAGGATGGGCCGCTTGCTCTTGTGTTTGCAGCCCATCCTTCGAGACGTGCCTATCGGCCCTCCTCAGGATGAGGTGAAGGGTAGGTGAGGCTTCTTGAGAGAAGGCAGATCCGGTCCTTCCCTCAGCCGCAGTCGGCAACCAGGCTTGCAGCGGCAATGCCGGCGACTGCGCAGGCTTCGTCATTGTCGGACGTGTCGCCGGTAATGCCGACAGCGCCAAGGGTTTCGCCTTCGTCGTTCTTCACCAGAACGCCGCCGGGCACCGGTACGATGGCCCCGCCGGAAACGCCGTTCAGAGCGTTGACGAAATGCGGACGGGACTCTGCATTGGCGTTCAGCCATCTGGTGCCGGTGCCGACAGCGAGTGCACCGATCGCTTTGCCCGTGGCGATCTGCGGACGCATGATCGAGGATCCGTCCTGCCGCTTGAGCAGGATGGCATGACCACCCGCATCGAGGACAGCAACGGTAAGCGGTTTCAGATTCAGCTCGGCTGCTTTTTCAAAAGCGGCAGAAATGATGGTCTCTGCCGTTGATAATGTCAGTTTGCGCATTTTCCCACTTCTCCTTAAGGTGCTGACCGCGATACCGATTTGCTAACAGAACATGGCATTGGCGAATAGGCGGCATTCCCGAGAAGCTATTGCTGCGATTCGGAAAGAAAGACACTTCGGCCAGGAGGAATTCAGTGAAGCGTGATTTTCAGGCCCCGGGCCGGTCCCCGGTTTTTGCACGCGAAGCAGCGGCTGCGACCTCTCATCCGCTGGCAACGAGCGCGGCTCTGGAAGTGCTTCAGGCAGGTGGCAATGCGGTTGACGCCGCGATCGCGGCAGTTGCGGTTCAATGTGTTGTCGAACCGCATATGACCGGCATCGGCGGCGACTGTTTTGCCATAGTCATGGAGCCGGATGGACGCCTGACGGGTTTCAATGGCTCAGGTGCAGCCCCGCGGGCCGCGACACCGCAAAAGCTTGCAGAGCTTGGCGTCAAGGACATCACCGACACGTCGCCGCATGCCGTGACCGTACCCGGTGCCATTCGGGCCTGGGAAACGTTGCTGAAGGCGCATGGCACCAAGAGTTTCAAGTCCCTGTTCAAGCGGGCAATTCAATATGCCCGCGACGGATTTCCGGTTGCCCCGCGTGTTGCGCGCGACTGGGCCGGGGATGTCGACAAGCTGCGCGCCGACGAGGTTTCGGCCGCGCGCTACCTGATCAAGGGCGAAGCACCCAAAACCGGCACGGTTCTGAAATATCCGCGTCTGGCAGACACTCTCTCGGCAATTGCCGAGGGCGGGGCGGATGCCTTCTATTCTGGCCCGGTTGCCGACGACATCGTGAGCGCGCTGCAGTCACGCGGCGGGCTGATGACCCAGGACGATCTGGCCGCTTGCCACACGACAGCGGTGTCACCGGTGTTGAGGGACTACAAGGGCCACACGGTGGCCGAATTGCCGCCAAACGGGCAGGGGATCGTTGCCCTGATCATGCTCGGTATTCTGGAACAGTTCGACCTGGAAAGCCTTGATCCGCTCGGTCCGGAACGTTTCCACCTGGAAATGGAAGCCGCGCGTCTGGCCTATGGCGTCCGGGAGCAGTTCATCACCGACCCGGGCTATATGGATGTCTGCCACACACGGCTGATCGGCGCGGATTATATCGACCAGCTTGCCCGGCAGGTGTCGCTGACCAAGCGGATGGACTCGGTCCCGGCAAGTGCGCTGGCTCCGCAGACGGATACGGTCTACCTGACCATCGTCGACAGGGACGGACTTGCGGTTTCCTTCATCAATTCCCTGTTCAGCGGGTTCGGCAGCGGCATTGTCGCTCCGGAAACCGGTGTGCTGCTGCATTGCCGCGGCAGTTCGTTCCGGGCCGAGCCGGGACATGCCAATTCCATCGACGGCGGCAAGCGGCCGATGCATACGATTATCCCGGCGATGGTGCTGAAAGAAGGCGCGCCGTTCCTGTCGTTCGGCGTGATGGGTGGTCACTACCAGGCTTGCGGCCATGCACATGTGCTGACCAACATCATTGACTATGGCATGGATGTTCAGGCCGCCATCGACTTCCCGCGCATGTTCTTCGACATCGCCAGCCACGAACTGCAGGCGGAACGACTGGTGCCACCGTCCACGCTGGACGGCCTTCGCGCGCTGGGCCATTCCGTCGTTCCGGCGTCCGGCCCGATCGGAGGGTCCCAGGCCATCATGATCGACAAGGCCCGGCACTTGCTGACCGCAGGCTCCGATCCACGCAAGGACGGGCATGCCGGAGGCTACTGACCAGGCTTCGGCCGGCCACCTGACCGCGTCAATTTGAACCTTGTGATCGCCGCCTCACGGGTGTTTGGTGCGGTTGGACGCGCCGATATTCATATGAGGTTTTCAATATGCCCGGATTTTCGAGGCGGGAGATCCTGCTTGGCGGCGCCGGCGCGCTGACGGCGTTTGCAGCCGGTGGACTTGGTGCCAGGCAGGCACTGGCCGCCGAGCACAGCCTGACCCTTTCAAGGCTCAATCATTCGGTGCTGCCGGAAACGGTCACGGCTGACATGATGAGCTTCAGCCCCAGTGGTCCGCCACCGGTGCTGCGGTTCCGCAAGGGACAGACCACCACGATCGACGTGAAGAACGCGCTTGATGAAGCGTCGGTGGTGCATTGGCACGGGCTCAGGATCGCCAACAACATGGATGGCGTACCCTATCTGACGCAATATCCGATTGAGGCGGGAAACGCGTTCCGCTACGAGTTCACGCCGCCTGACGCCGGCACCTTCTGGTACCACCCGCATTGCAACACGCTGGAACAGATCGCCCGGGGAATGACCGGGGTGATCGTGGTGGAAGACGAGGAAGATGCCGGCTTCGACAGCGACCTGCCACTGAACATTCGTGATTTCCGGCTTGGGGGCGACGGCCAGTTCATTGCCTTCTACAAGCCTCGCAATGCCGCGCGAGGCGGCACGCTCGGAACCGTTTCGACAGTCAACTGGCAACCACAACCCGTTTATGAACTTGCCGCGGGGTCTCTCGTGCGTCTGCGTCTGGCTGTCACCGATCTCACAAGGGTCGGCAGATATACAGTTTCGGGTGCCGAGGCGCTGGTGATCGCAATCGACAGCAACCCGTTGCCGCAGCCGGTGGCGATGGACGAAATCGTGCTTGCGCCCGGCCAGCGGGCTGATGTTGCCCTGCGTGTGCCGGACAGTGAAGACGAGGTCGCCACGCTTGTTCTGAAAAAGCCGAATGGCGACAAGGTGCTGGCGACGTTCCAGCCCAAGGGTGCGACAGCCGGCAGGGACCTGCGCGAACTGAAGCCGCTCAAGCCGAACCCTGTGCCACAGGCAGACCTTGCCAATGCCGAGGTTCTGGATTTCGTGTTCGGTTGGTCTCCGGGCGGGGATGCGCCGCAGGCCAGCATTTGTGGTTCGCTCGGCTATACCTTCTGGTCGATCAACCGGGTGGCCTGGGGCGGGGATGTGCCGGGGCCATTCGATCCGCTGGCGACCATGCGGCACGGCAAGTCCTACATCCTGCGCTTCCGAAACGAATCACCGAACGATCATCCGATCCATCTGCACGGCATGTCGTTCCAGTTGCTGCGGTCGAACAAGCGCAAGCTGCCGCCGCTGGTGACGGATACCGCGCTGCTTCTGGAAGAAGAAACCATGGAAGTGGCCCTGGTTGCCGACAACCCGGGCGACTGGGCATTCCATTGTCATGTGATCGAACACCAGAAAACCGGCCTGGCCGGTTTCCTGCGTGTAGAAGCCTGAGCGTTTTTTGACAGGTCAGGCAGACAGGGAGATTGTGTAGGAGCGTTCGTCGCCGTCTTCGGCGGCGGATGCATATTGCGCGACATGCTGCCGACGCTCCAGCCAGGTCTGCTCGTCAAACGAGTCTCCGGCCAGAAGCTGGGTGGCATATTCGGCATGGGCGCCGTAATAGGCGTCACGCTGAGAAGCCTGTGCGGCGAGATGTGCGGGGACGGCATCCAGAGCGCCAAACTGACCATTTGAGGTCGAACCGAAGCCGGTTCTTTCAGTCGGAGCGGTTACCGGCTTCTGCCGGATGCGCATGGGATGGATGGCCGATACGGGTCTTACTTGCATTTCAGTCTCCGGGTTGGGCCAGTCCGTGGCCAGTCTTTCGGAGGTCCGGGGAGTCCGGATCTGTTTTTCAATATAGGGTCTCTGACAACAGAAAAATGTGACGCGCGTCACACTTTGACGGGTGAAGGGTTTGCCCGCTGCTGTCTAGAGGTAACGGTTGTCAGCAGAATTTGTTCCCGGTGCCGTCATTTGCCACGGTGCTTCTGCCTCCAGCCTCTGCAGTCCGGCTGATATGCCCCTCCAAGATCCTCACCTGAAGCGTGTTCGGGCAAACCAAAAAAAGACCCGGAGCAATGCCCCGGGTTGAAGGTCTCCAGTGGTACTTCTGGAACTTTAAAACAGGTTGGCCTAGCGCTCGGTCTTGAGCAGTCGGCCGGCAGGGCGCTGGCGTGGCAGGGCAGCAGTTGCCCGATAGGAGTTCACGCCGGTGAGAGGCTCAGTTTGCCTGCGGAACCTTGTCTGGGGCTCTCCATCTCGCGTCGCGATCAGATGGGCGAGGAAAATAGAGTTTGGGCGGTAGCGCGCGCTGAAGGCAATCTGCTCGCGCTCAAGCTCCGGTTCCACGGGAACGGGGAGATACGTGTCAAACGTCGCCTGCCGCTCGGATTCCGTCTCTCCCACGGAGGGACGCTTCCGCCTCACATTGGCACGACCTGCAGAAGAAACCGGGTTAACTCGCACGATTTAACGCCTCATTGTTTCAGAATGGCACGCCCAAGGCTGCCTCACCTGAAACGTCGCAATCACCGTGCCACGTTAACCTCTTGTTAACTTTTTGTCCGCAGAAAACCGCCGATCCGCATTAACAATCGTTAATGCAGTGGCGCAAAACCGGACACTTTTCAGTGGGAAGTGGGGATAGCGGTGGTAACCGGAACCGGCCCGTTGCAGGCAGGGTCAAGTCCTGACGGCAAAGGGAATCAGGTTTGACCTGCGGGGGGAGGACTCAGGCTGAACGGTGTTCCGACAGTTCTGGCAGCCGGACCGCGAGTGGCAGAGCGAAGTCCTCGGCGGTCAGTTTCTCACTCCTCAGAAGATGCTGCAGGCTCACGGCAACCGACATGGCATCGTCGAGAGCGTCGTGTTGCCGCCCGTCCGGTGTCTTTAGGCCAAAATACTCCGCCAGACGACCGCTCGTCATTTTGCCCATATCCTCAACGGGGGTGCCCGCATTCAAGATCAGGCCGATGGCGTTGCCGAAGCGGCGGGCGGGGATAGGTGGTGTCAGGCCTTCGATATAGGAACTGATCGCCAGAAGGGTGAGTTCGTCCTTGCCCCAGGACCAGAAATTCGCCCCCTCTGCGAAGGCTGCGAATTTTTCCAGTGCTTCGGCGTGGGCAAGGCCTTCGCGGTCGATGTCCGCCTGGGTAATGCCGGTCAGCTCGGTGAAGAAAGGATCTACATTCGGGTGCCTGCCGAACCTGTCCCTCGGCTTGATCAGGACATTGAATGTATCGAGAATGTCATAACCGCCCCCGAGCGAGAGTTTCACCGCGCCAATCTGGGCGACATTCGGATCCGGATCCAGCGGGCCGCACCATTGCCGGCTCATGGCGCCGGGCGCGGTCAGATATTCGCAGTCGTAAATGATCACGTGATGCATGAAAAAGAGGTCCGTCCGATCAAAAGAAGGAAAAAGCGAGGGCGGCCAGAAACAGAAGAACGGTTGAATAGAATGTCAGGGCAAAGCCGAAGGCCCTGGCGGCCGCGCCTTTTTCATAACCGTTCCAGAACAGAGCGCGTCCGCACCAGAACAGGAGTGCGGCGGCAGGCAAAGCGCCGAGATACCCGGCCGGGGCAAGTGCTGCGAATGCGATGTAGGTAAGGGCGGCCAGCGTGTTCTGTTCCAGCGTGTTCTGGAGCACGGCCTGCAACAGCTTGGCCTTTTCGGTGCCTGAGGTCAGTCCGCTGCCGTCGATATCCTCCGGTGTGAAAAAGCGATGCCGCGCCAGAAGGCCTATCGACAAAAGCAGCCAGAAAGCGCCGGCCAGCAGACATTGGGCTGCCAGCGTAAGGCGCGCTTGCGGCGAGCCGTCCGGCAGCCAGTCCTGCGGATACTGAACGGCGCCAAGGCCAAGCCCGGTGGCCGCGACGATTACCGCCGCGATCATGCCCTTCATGACGCCATGTTGTTTCGCTGTCAGGGGCAACCTGCTGCCTCGCGTTTGCTGACGGAACCGACACGGGAACAGGACCACACCGGGCTTCAAAAGAAAAGTGCTGGCAGGCCCCGGCGCAGGCAGACTGGCGCGACCAAGAGGCCGCGCCAGTGCAAGTGATCGTCTTTGAGACCGTCAGTCCGGCGCCTTGCCGGTCCAGGCGCTGCGGTCGATGTCGAGATCCGCGAAGTTGTCAGGGTTCAGCACCGGTCGGGCGACACCTTCCCGAAGCTGGCTCTTGAAGTCGTCCAGGATCCGCTTTGCCGTCGGGAACAGCATCATCAGAGCCAGTAGGTTGACGACAGCCAGGACGCCCATCAGCGGATCGGAGAAGAAGAACACCGAGGTTGCATTCGGTGCCGTCGCCCCCAGGAACACGACGCCCATCACGGCGACCCTGAGAACGTGCAGGGCCATGGTGCTGGATGTCATCGAACTGAGGGCGTTTTCGCCGAGGTAGTAGTTGTAGATGATGGAGCTGAACGCGAAGAGCAGCACTGCGCCGGTCAGGAAATAGCTCGTCCAGCCACCGAGGTGGGAGGCAAGCGATTGCTGGGTCAGGACGACGCCGTCAACGCCTTCTGCACCCGGCGCATAGACATCGCCGAGCAGGATGATCAGCGCCGTACAGGTGCAGATGATCATCGTGTCGATGAAGACCGAAAAGGACTGGGTGATGCCCTGGCTGATCGGGTGCCGGACTTCCGCCGTGGCGGCAACGTTGGGAGCCGAGCCGAGGCCGGCCTCGTTGGAGAACAGCCCGCGGCGCAGGCCTTGCGCAAGGGCTGCGCCCATGCCGCCGCCGACCACCTCTTCCAGCCCGAATGCGTTGAGAACGATGGAATAGATGACGCCGGGCACCTCGGTGATGTTGAGAAGGATGATCACCAGTGCCATGCCGATATAGCCGACGGCCATGATCGGCACGATGACATCCGCTGCCTTTGCAATGCGGTGGATGCCGCCAAAGACGATCAGGCCGGTCAGCACAGTCAGGCCTATGCCCGTCCACAGACGGCCGATGCCGAGGCTTTCTTCCGCGGCGCCCGCCACGGTGTTGCCCTGGAAGGCGTTGAAGCCGAAGGCGAAGGAGGCCATGAGGCAGAGTGCATAAAGCACCGCAAGCCAGCGGTAATCGGCGCCTAGGCCATGGATGATGGTGCGGGCGGGTCCGCCACGATAGGTACCGTCACCCGTGGAGCGCTTGTAGAGTTGGGCGAGCGAACACTCGATCAGGCTGGTTGCCATGCCGACAAGGGCAACGGCCCACATCCAGAAGACCGCACCGGGACCACCGAGCGTGATTGCCACGGCGACGCCGGCGATATTGCCGCCACCAACCCGGCCGCCGACTGACAGAAGCAGGGCTTCGCGGGCAGAGATGGCGTTGGGATCACCCGACTGGTTCTTGGAAGACAATACGCGGAACATACGCAGGAAGAAGCGTAGCTGAACGAAACCGGTAACGACCGTGAAGAAGATGCCAATGACGACGAGAAACGGGATGAGTGCCCACCCCCAGGTCAGGTCGCCGATTAGGGCGAAGAACGCCTCGACAAGCTGCATGGATCCAACCCTCCTTGTTTTCCGCAAGGCTGACGAAGGGTCAGCCTCATCGGAACCGGAAGGGTAGGCTTCAATTTCCGGGGTTTGCAATAAAAAAGAGAGGTGCTTGAAAATGCAGCTTTGAATTGCCGGGTTGATAGGCAGCCACCAGACAACAAAAAACGCGGCTCGAATGAACCGCGTTTTTCAAATCGGATCGGGAAGCCTGCCTTAAGCGGCCAGGGCGCCCTGAGCCTGATCAACCAGGGCCTTGAAGGCATCCGGCTGGTTGATGGCGAGGTCGGACAGAACCTTGCGGTCGACTTCGATGCCGGCCTTGTTCAGACCGTCGATGAAGCGGCCATAGGTCATGCCGTGCTGGCGGGTTGCCGCATTAATGCGCTGGATCCAGAGCGAACGGAAGTTGCGCTTCTTGGCCTTGCGGTCGCGATAAGCGTACTGGCCGGCTTTCTCGACGGCCTGCTTGGCAACGCGGATGGTATTCTTGCGGCGGCCGTAATAGCCTTTTGCTGCCTTGATTACTTTTTTGTGGCGAGCGTGGGCGGTAACGCCCCGTTTGACGCGTGACATTTAGGTGATCTCCTTCGGGGCTGGCTTTATGCGTAGGGCAGGAACTGCTTCACGATCTTTGCATCCTGGTCGCTCAGCGTGGTGGTGCCACGGGCGTTGCGGATGAACTTGTTCGTGCGCTTGATCATGCCATGACGCTTGCCGGCCTGCGCGGTCTTCACCTTGCCGGTCGCGGTCACTTTAAAGCGCTTTTTGGCGCCGGACTTCGTTTTCAGCTTGGGCATTTTGCATCCTTTCCTTGGTGCATCCGTTCAGAACGGATACTCTTTTGTTGGTGCATTCAGAGCCGACACGGCATGCCCTCGGTTGTCGAAAACGGTCTGCGCAAGAACACAGAAAACCAGTCCACGACGAGCCGGACGACTCTGGACCGGGCGCTTATATGGGAGCTTTCCTTGGAATGCAACCGGTTTGCGCGCCTTTTTTGGCGGTTTCGGCCAGATCTGCGGCACGGTCCTCCGCGGCAAAAGCAGTGGCCGCGGAGACCGGTGTGCGCCAGCAAGGCCGATCAGGCAGCCAGATCGCATTCCTGCCGGGCGGCCAGAAGGCTGGCAGAGACCTTTTCAGGATCGGCGACGGTGCCTTGCACGGCAATGAAGCGGATATCCTCAACGCCCAGGAACGACAACAGGAACTTGAGGTAAGGCTGCACGAAGTTGGCCGCGGCAAAGGGTTGGCCGTCAAGATAGCCTTCGGCCCCATAGGCGGAAATCACCACCGCGCGCCGGGTTTTTGCAAGTCCCTGAAAGCTGTTGCCGTCAAACGAAAATGTGTGCCCGACACGAACGATCTGGTCGATCCAGGCCTTGAGAGCCGCGGGAACTGCGAAATTGTAGATCGGCGCGGCAATCAGCAGGGTGTCGGCTTCCTGAAGTTCGGCGATCAATTTGTCGGAAAGGGCTGTCGCTTCCTTCAGGTCTGCGGTCATGGAGGCGGGCTCGGTATAGAAACCTTCGATGGTCTTCTGGCCGA
The DNA here is from genome assembly GCF_001999245.1 of Roseibium algicola. NCBI lineage: Bacteria > Pseudomonadati > Pseudomonadota > Alphaproteobacteria > Hyphomicrobiales > Stappiaceae > Roseibium > Roseibium algicola. The sequence continues at coordinate 2,793,148 of NZ_CP019630.1, forward strand.
TGATCGGGATGGAGCCATCGGCAACATTTCGCGTGATGACGCGGCAGTCGGGATGTTTGCGGCGGTAGCTTGCCTCGAAATGATCGGCAATGGCGGTGGAGTGCGAGCCGGTCTGGCGGGAACTGGAATTGATGCGCAGAAGCAGTGTCATGCGGGTATCTCCTGGTTGGATGATGACCGGAGGTTATTTCTGCGCATGTGGAGGAAAAACACTGTGGCTCGCAGGATATTCGTGCTTATTCTGCATGAATGGATCTGCAAGCCCTCAAGACAATTCTGCTCGTCCGCGACCTTGGCAGCCTGGCAGCTGCCGCGCGGGCGCTGGATCTCGATGCCTCGAATGTGTCCCGGACGGTTTCTGCAATCGAGCGGGAGCTTGGTCAGCGGCTTTTCCAGCGCAGCACACGCAAGCTGTCGCTGACGGAGGCGGGCGAAGCCTATCTCCAGCGGGTTGCGCCGCTTGTGGAGGAGATCGAGGCGGCGAACGAGGACATTGCCGCCAGAAGCCAGCAGCCACGGGGAACCTTGCGCATGACGGCGTCGGTTGCCTTCGTGCTGGAAGGAATCGTCCCGCTTCTGCCGGTGTTTCACGACCGGTACCCGGATATCTCGGTCGAGCTTTTTCCCTCCGACAGCAATCTCGATCTTCTGGCCGAAGGACTGGACCTTGCTATCCGCCTGGCTGCGGCGCCGAAAGGCGATCTCATTTCCACAAAGCTGCTGCAAACCCATTACCGGGTGGTGGCCTCGCAGGACTACCTTGAAAGGGAAGGGCGTCCGGAGGCGCCGGGTGACCTGTCTGCCCGAAATTGCCTGTGTTTTGCATTGCCGGATTTTCGCAATGCCTGGCGCTTCAGGCTTGGGGATGACGCGCCCTTCGATGTGGAAGTGTCCGGCAGAACGACAATTTCAAGCGCGCTTGCGCTACGCGAAGCAGCCAGGCTTGGCCTTGGTCCGGCATTGCTGGCCGACTGGCTGATTGCGAGCGACCTGAAGGACGGCAGGCTGGTCGATCTCTTTCCCGACCACACGTGTGCTCCGGCGAACTTTGAAACCGCCGCATGGATCCTTTATCCGAGCAGGGCCTATCTGCCACTCAAGGTGCGGGTGATGATCGATTTTCTGAAGACAGAGTTCGGACGTTCCGGGAACTGATTATACGTCAGAGGCTCCGTTCTTTTTTGGTTTATTTATTCAATTTATTGAAATGAAGAAGATTTTTCACCTCCAGGAATATTTATAAATTCAAATATTCATGATTTTTGATCGTGTTTCTGAATTTATAAACTGATGTATACGATTAAGTTTATTCATTTAAGGCTATTTCACTAAGAAAGGCGCCATATTCAATCTTTACGTGTTATTTAGTGTAAAACTTTGTCCCGTAATACATTTCTTTCTTGAGAATCAGGTCGTGAATATGTTGTTTTGAAGCTACGGAACAATAATTCGGACAACCTTGGATATGAATCCCAACATATGCCACGATCGAAAGATTGTTTTTGTACACAATCCCAAAGTAGCTGGTACGAGCCTGAGAGATTGGCTTGGCTTTGACGAAGTCTGGAATCACGGATTCCCGACGACAAATACGCCTGTAGAATGCTGGAATGACTACAGGGTTATTGTTGCTGTACGAGATCCGATCGACCGGGCCTTGTCCGGGTACAGGTTCATGACCCGGGAAAAATATGTCGGAAGCTTCCGCAGCCGGTATCCTGACCTGCCAACCTGGGACCCGCTGACCTTCTTCCGGAAAATGTTCAACGAACAGATCTTCGTGGTGCCGCCGCAGTTCAAGTACACGATGCACATGCATTCGAACAAGGCGCCGGATTATCTGATCCGGTTCGAGAACATGGATCTTTCCCAGCTCGCGCAGGATCTCGATATCCAGAAGCCGTTGCCACGGGAAAACGCGAACCCGCAAACTGAAGTGGTCGATATTGCGGAAGATCTCTATGTGGCCCTGATCGACCACTACAAGGTCGATTACCTGCTTTTCGGCTACAGGCCGGTGCCTTATCGCGACTTCATGCGCTCACAGGAAAAAGCTGCGGCTGCCTGAAGATCTGCATTCATTTCCATGACGAAATTCGCCCGGGCAGACGCATTGTCCACCCGGGCAAGGAATTGTCTCAGGCATTCACGTCGACGACGACACGGCCCTTGACCTGGCCTTTCAGGATGTCGGCACCAAGCGCCGGCAGGTCTTCAAGGGTCGCCGGGTGGATCATCGCTTCCAGCTTGTCCATCGGCAGGTCTTTCGCCAGCCGTTCCCAGGCTTTCAGGCGGCCGTCATAAGGCTTCATAACGCTGTCGATGCCCAGCAGGTTGACGCCGCGCAGCAGGAACGGGATGACGGTTGCCGGCAGATTGGCGCCGCCTGCAAGGCCGACGGCTGCAACGGATGCGCCGTATTTCATCTGGCCGAGAACCCGTGCGAGCATCGGACCGCCGACAGCATCGATACAGCCCGCCCAGGTTTCGCTTTCGAGGGGGCGCTTGACCGTTTCGGCAACGTCATCGCGGGGCACCACGCGGGCGGCGCCAAGAGACTTCAGATAATCCCAGGTGCTCTCGCGTCCGGTGACGGCGGCAACCTCGTAGCCGAGATTGGCCAGAATGGCGGTTGCGACGGAGCCGACGCCGCCAGCGGCACCGGTGACCAGCACCGGCCCGCTTTCAGGCTTCAACCCGTGCTCCTCAAGCGCCATGACCGCAAGCATGGCCGTGAAGCCGGCTGTGCCGATGGCCATGGCGTTGCGCGTGGTCAGGCCTTCCGGCAATGGGACGAGCCACTCGCCCTTTACCCGTGCCTTCTGGGCGTAGCCGCCCCACCAGGCTTCGCCGACGCGCCAGCCGGTCAGCACCACCTTGTCGCCCGGCTTGTACCAGTCGTCGGAGCTTTCTTCGACGGTTCCGGCAAAGTCGATGCCGGGCACATGCGGATAGTTTCGAACCAGTCCCCCTCCCGGGCCAAGGCACAGGCCGTCCTTGTAGTTGAGCGTGGAATATTCGACGGCAACGGTGACATCGGCTTCCGGCAACCGGCTCACGTCGATGTTCTCAATCGAGGCGTGGGTTTTGCCGTCTTCGTCCTTGTCGACAATCAGTGCCTTGAAGGTCATGAGCTGTTCCCTTTTCTCTTCGGTTTCAGGCGGCGGCTTCCGCCGCCGGGCCGGACCAGTCGATCTGGCAGATTTCAGCACTTCTGCCGTCAAAATCCCAGACCCTGCCGTAAGCGCGCACGCGGCCTTGCGTGGCGGTGGCGACCGTGATGTCCGAACCCATCCAGTATTCGGTGTTCTTGACGACGATATCCTCGTCCGGATTGGCGCCGCGCACAGGCTCCACCTCGCCCTTGATCGCCTTGCCGACGATCAGGCGGCGTTTCTTGCCTTCGTTGGTGTAGGATACGGGGGCACGTTCGGCGCCCAGAAACTCGCTGACCAAAACCCGGAACAGGCCGGTGGTGCCCTTGGCCTGGCCGGAGAAGATCTTGATCAATCCGTCATAGGCCGCTTCGCTGGCGCGCTCGTCGATATAGGCGGCGGCCTTCCAGTTGCCGCGGGCCATCAGGCCCGGAATTTCCAGGACGAGGCCGACATTGAGGCCGGAGAGGTCCTCGCCCTCATAGTGGCCTTCGTCAATGCGCACACCCGCCCAGGCCTGGCAGTAACCCTCTGTGGGCGGGTGCTTGCCGAGCGACACCACGCAGGGGCAGAAGACGGTGCAATTGCAGTTGAGGATCAGTTCTCCTCTGATGGCCCAGCCGGACATGATTTTCTCCCTATATGGTTATTAGTAATAACGGCAGAACCAGAACGACCAGTCCGGCCAGAATGAGGAAAACGCCGACCGGCGCGGTAAGTTTCGCGCCGATATCGGGAAGTTTTTCCAGTGTCATCAGCACCATGGCGCCTCCCATGAAGGCGAGATTCATGGTCCCGGCGACAAACGCGAGCAGCATCAAGGCCCAGCAGCAGCCAAGGCAGACGGCGCCAAGCCTGAGGCCAAGCGAAAGCCCGCCCCGGGCCCCCGGCTGCCAATGGCTGAAGAAAAAGGTCAACGGGTTCCGGCAGGAGCTGAGGCAGGCCTGCTTGAGGCGGCTGAACTGATAAGCCCCCGCCAGCAGCAGCAGGGCTGCGTTCAACGGGTTGGAAACAGATTTGCCGAATGGATCGAGCAGGCTTTGTTCCGCCAGCCAGACCTGAAGAGAACCGGCCAGAAGCGAAAATCCGAGCCAGACAGCCAGATACCCACCCACAAGCGCGGCCAGCGGCAAGATGCCTGCGGCGGCTGTCTGTGTCAGCTGCGCATAGGTGCGAAAAGCTGGAAAGGCTGTTGGTGCCATCATCGCCAGGGCCATCAGGGCCCACATCAGGGCGGCGACCCCGAAGCCGGCATTGGCGGCTGTTGCCGAGCACAGGGACAGGAATGCCTCCAGCGGCTGCCCCATGGGTAGCCCGGTAAGCTGCCAGTCCGTGGTTTCCCTCAGGCCGCCTGCCTGCATGGCGAACAGGATGGCCCAGGCCACCAGAATGGCGGCATAAAAGGTCAGCCAGAACGCTCTGTGGCCAGGCATGAGCCGCGCAACGGTGTCCACCCGATCCTCCCGATAAATTTTCTCCTAGGCTGCGGGGGCGGTCTCTAAAAGTCAAACATTTAATTGTCAGACATTTAAACAATTTGTTTGACCGTGTCGGGTCGTCTCTTTAGGTTTGCCGGGGTTCAGGCGAAAATTCGGAGGTTCTTTTGGCGATTGAATTCAACACGATTCAAAAAGAGGGCCTTTCGGTCCAGATCGCCAATGCCATCCGCAATGCCATTCTCGAAGGTCGCCTTGCCGGTGAGGAGCGCCTGCCGAGCGAAGCCGATCTGGCGGAGCGCTTCGGTGTGTCGCGGTCGACTGTTCGCGAGGCCTTGAAACGGCTTGCCGCCCAGAACCTTATCCGCAGCGAGCGGGGTTCTTCCGGTGGGGCTTTCGTCAATCGCATGACCTGGGCCGAAGCTCAGGACAACCTGATGACGACCACGCGGCTCCTGATCGGCATGAACGACATTCCACTGGAAGACGCCATCGAGGCCCGCTTTGCGCTGGAAGCTGCCGCGCTGCCCCTGGCGGCGGAAAAACGCACCGACGACCAGCTGGCCGAACTTGCACGCGAAATTTCCCGGCAGAGAAACCGTGACACAAGCGACGAGGACTTTTGCGCGTCGGACGTCGCCTTTCATTCGGCCGTGGCGCGGGCAACGGACAACCCGATCCTGGTTTTCCAGTTGTCGGCCGCCTTCGAGGCGATGCAGCCACTCATGAACATGCTGGTCTACCGCCTGCGCGACCGCGAACGGATCGCCGACCTGCATCAGGCCCTGGCCGATGCGCTGGCCGCGCGCGACAGCGCCGGTGCCGCTCAGCATCTGGACGCCCTGTCGGCCTATACGCGGGAACTGGCGGCGCAAAGGCGCAAGCCGCGCAGCGCATAACGCCCCTTTTCAGGGATGGCTGTCCTTATCCATGCGAAGCTGGAAGGCGATTTCCGTCGCGCCAAGCCTGAAAGCCAAGCCATGTCAAATACTTGCCGAATAAGTAACTCCACGGCATTGTTCAATCTCATCCTAAAGTCTAATATAGACGAAAGTCGAAGTTCGAATCGTGGCGAATTTGCCTCCCACGTCTGCCGAGACGGTCACCGGATGCGCCATCTGTTTGAAAAGGTCGGCTTTTGTACGCCCGGTCACCCCTGGCCGGGCGTACAGGTCTGAACAGAGCTTGCGCCTGCGTGGCAGGAGCGCTCTTCACCATAGGGAGCAGTGCCATGAAATTCTGGAGCATCGCCGTCGTCGCCATGATCCTCGCCGGTGTCGCCGCCACCAAGGCCGCCAACCCCAGCCATGCCCTGACCGACGGCTCCGTCGCCACCGGCATCCCTGTCACGACGCTGCACACGCCAGTCACGCCGTAAGGCAACCGACAAACGTTCGGCGCAGGCGCCCGTTGCCTGCGCGCTCAGACTTGTTTTATGAAACCTGCTTCGGCTGCATACCCTGCGCGTAGCTTTCTTCCGCCTTTCTGCCGAGATAGATCTGAAGGGCGCGTGCCCTGATCTCCGGATTGCTTGCGGGTTTCGTTGAGATGGCCTTTGCGATTTCTTCCGCAAGGCGTGGGGCAAGCTCTTCAAAGTCACATTCAGTAAACTCAGAGCGTTCTGTTTCGATCATCAACGCCTCAGCAGGCTAAATGGCCTGCCAATAGACCTCGCAGTCGCCAGCTTCCATACCGAGCCGAGCGCATCTTTAAGCGATGCGAGACATAATCTCGCCCATCGGAAACAGGTTCTGTTTCGAGCTTTCTGGATCTTCCAGATTTTTTGAAATGTTGAGAAAACTGGTGACCCCGGCGCGATTCGAACGCGCGACCCTCAGATTAGGAATCTGATGCTCTATCCTGCTGAGCTACGGGGCCTTTATGCGGTCGATTAGCATGATTTGACGTCCGTGGCGACCCCTGGCTGCAACAGACTGTAGCTGCCGATGGGGATTGTTTGTCGAGGACGCCGGTGCGCGGCGAGGGGGATGCTGACGCACCTTGGGGCTGCTCCCGCGTTGTCCTCATTTTTACTGCCGTTTTACTGGCGTGTCTTGGACTTGCCTTATTCGCTGCTTAGCAGTTTGGATCATCGTGACCGCTTTCTCAGCCTTGCCCGATGCCATGCATGTTGTCGGGTGACGTGTGCCTTGCGCTGCCTGCCTGCAGGAAGCGTTCCGGAAAAGGGTTGCGCAACAAGGTGAAGGAAGCGGACGTGCCACAACGGCGACAGAAAACGGGATGGAGAAAAGCCGGGCGGGTGAAAACCCTGCGCACGGCTGCCGCACCGTTGCTTGCCGGCTGCGTTGCGGTTCTGCTGACCCAGGCCGTAGCCGCTGACGAGCGCGCGCCGGTGGAGCGCCCGGAAATACCCGAGGCTGCCGATGTTTGCGCCGGGGTGCGGGAACAAACCGTTCAGGTGACCTTCGACAGCAGTGAAGCCTTGTTCGTGTCCGCCGCCGGAGACCGCTTCCTTGCGAGCGATATCGAGATGCCGGTGCAGGCGTCAGGACAGGCGGGCGGCGAAGATGCCCGCCGGAACACCTTGCAAACCTATCTGGAAAGTCGGCCTGATCTGGAGCTGGCCGCAGTCGCGGCTGGACCGGAAAACCGCTGGGGGCTAACGCCCGGCTGGGTGTTCGTTTCGGATGATGGCCATTCCGCGCTTCTGCAGGAGCAACTTTTGAAGGCAGGCGTTGCCATTTTTGCTCCGGGTCATGCCGGAGCTGAGTGTGCAGACGCCTTGCGGGCCGCGGAAACGCAGGCAAGCCTGGCACGAGCGGGCCTTTGGGGCGAGACATCGCCGCGTCTTGTCTATTCCGCAGCCGCGCCAAAGTCTTTCAGCGACGCTTCCGGGCACTATGTTATTGCAAGAGGACGTATTGTTTCCCTTGGAAAAACGCGCAGCACCCGTTATCTGAACTTCGGAAAATACTGGAAAACAGATTTCACGGTCACGCTGAAGGCTTCAGCTGAGGACGACGTCAACACGGCCCTCGGGCGATCCGGCTGGACGCTGGATGCCCTGGAAGGGCAGGTTGTCGAAATACGCGGCTCCGTTCAGGAAAGGGACGGACCGTCTATGGTGCTCCGCCATCCGGAGCAACTGGTGGTACTGAATGACAAAAGGGCAGGACGTGACGGCCAAAGCAGCAACTGATTTCCGTCAGCCGGCATGTTTGCCCGCGCGGCGCGGCCTGCGCCGGACCTGGCTGCGCAACCTTGTTGCAGGCGGTTCCGCGCTTCTGGTGGCCTCCTGCCAGCTGCTGGGTGACGGACCGACCGTTGGCACGGTAACGCCCGGTACATTGCGTCCCAACCTTGCGGCCGATATCGGCGAGCGTGAGCATCCGCGTGTGGTGGCCACCTATGGCGGTGTCTACAAGGACGCCGGGGCGGAGCGGGCTGTTGCGAGCGTTGTCGGCCGGCTGGTGGCGGCATCGGAAGACCCTTCGCAGAGCTACAAGATCACCATTTTGAATTCGCCGGCCATCAACGCTTTCGCCTTGCCGGGCGGCTATCTTTATGTCACGCGCGGCCTGCTCGCCCTTGCCAACGACACGTCGGAAGTTGCCGCCGTGCTGGCGCACGAGATGGCGCATGTGACGGCGAACCACGCAATCAAGCGCCAGCAACGCGCCGAAGCCAAGCAGCTTGCCAACAAGATCCTGACCGACGTGGTGCAGGACAGCGAGGAAGCCCGCAAGGCGATCATCTCGTCGCAGCTTTCCTTTGCCCGCTTCAGCCAGGTGCAGGAGCTTGAAGCCGACGATATCGGTGTGAAGACCCTCGCAAGGGCCGGTTTCGACCCCTATGCCGCTGCACGGTTCCTGCGGTCCATGGCAGCCTTTGCCCGCTACCAGTCCGCCGACAAGTCGGGTTCGACCGCGCCAGACTTCCTGTCTTCCCACCCTTCCACGCCGGAGCGCTTGCAGATCGCCATCCGCGCGGCCCGGCAGATCGGTGCACCGGGCATCGGCGAGCGTGACCGCACCCGCTATCTCAGCCAGATCGACGGCATGCTGTTCGGCGACGATCCGCTTGAAGGGTTCGTCCGTGGACGTTCGTTCCTGCACAAGGCGCTCGGCATCAGCTACACCGTGCCTTCCGGCTACATTCTGGAAAACACGCCCGAAGCGGTTCTGGCCAGCAATGGCGACGGCACGGCGATCCGGTTCGACGGTGCAGATGTCAGCAGCTATTCCGGCCTGCGTGATTACATGAACTCCGGCTGGATCAACGGCCTGCTGCCCGAAAGCGTCCGCGAAACGACGATCAACGGCCTGCCGGCGGTCACCGGGGCGGCCATCACCCAGGGCTGGTCCTTCCGCATTGCAGTGATCCGGATCGGCAAAACAGGGTATCGCTTCATCTTTGCCAGCCGCTCGCCCAATGAAACGTTCGACCGGGATTTCCACCAGACGGTGGAAAGCTTCCAGCAGCTGTCGCCGACCGAGCGTGCCCGCCTGCGCTCGCTCCGGATCAAGGTCGTCACCTCCAAGCCGGGCGACACACCGCGGAAACTGGCGATCGGCATGAGCGGTGTCGAGCCTTCACGGCGGCTGGAATTCTTCTCCATCCTGAACGATCTGAACGCCGATCAGGCGATCCCGACAGGCACGGCGATCAAGCTGATCGTCGACTGATGGTTTTTCTCCCGGTTCGGCTCCGGCATTTGTCTGGCTGAAAACTGACGCTGCTCAAAAAAAGGCGGACCGGAAGGTCCGCCCGTCAGAGTTACTTGGAGGAGATAGAGGTCAGGTGCTGTAGGCGGCCCTGTCCGGCTGTGCTGCCAGCAGGGCGGATTTCAGTTTTTCCATGGCCCGGCTTTCAATCTGCCGCACGCGTTCCTTGGAAATGCCGAGTTTCACGCCAAGCGATTCCAGCGTGGCGCCCTCTTCCGACAGGCGTCTTTCACGCACGATCTTCAATTCGCGCTCGCTGAGAACCTCCAGGGCGGAGGACAGCCAGCGCCGGCGGCGTTCGGCATCGATGTTGACGGTCACGATCTCGTCCGGCAACGGGGCATCGGACACAAGGAAGTCCTGACGGTCCGCGCTGGAGCCTTCGCTGTCGGTCACAGGAGCGTTCAGGGACGTATCAGGGCCGGACAGCCGCGCATTCATGAGGGCGACATCGGACTGCTTGACGCCGATTGCGTCGGCGATCTTCTGGTGAAGCTCGCTGTCGGTCAGAGGAGTCTGATTGCCGGAGAGCTTGGCGCGCAGGCGCCGAAGGTTGAAGAACAAGGCCTTCTGGGAAGAAGAGGTGCCGCCGCGAACGATCGACCAGTTGCGCAGGATATAGTCCTGGATGGAAGCGCGGATCCACCACGTCGCATAGGTGGAAAAGCGCACTTCCCGTTCCGGTTCGAACCGGGCGGCGGCCTCGAGCAGACCTACATGGCCCTCCTGGATCAGATCGCCAAGCGACAGCCCGAAGTTGCGGAAGCGTGAGGCAACGGCAATGACCAGGCGCATGTGCGAGAGCGACAATTTCTCAAGCGCTTTCTCATCCCGGTTATGTCGCCAGCGGATCGCAAGCTCCAGTTCCTCTTCGCGCGTGAGGTAGGGGGCTTTCATCGCGGCCCTTACCAGTTGACGTTTCTCGCTCTGGGACATGATCGACGCTCCGATATGTTATCGGGGGAAATACGTACCGAAGCGTAGGTTAGATCACTTATCGCTACCGTTGGGGCAGTTTTTGTGCACTTTCGCGTGAACAGCGCGCGAGGTGGTGGTGCCAAAACGAATAAGGGCCCGGATTTCTCCAGGCCCTCGTCGATTTTCGCGTTCGGAAAATCCGCTTGGATCAAGCGGCTTCTTCCTTGTCCTCGTCGTCTTCCGCTGCAGCTTCCTCAGCGGCTTTGATGCGGCTCGGAGATTTTGCCAGGTTCTGTTCGATCTGCTTGACCGCTTCGGTTTCGGAACATTTGTTCACTGCCGCGATTTCGCGGGCCATACGGTCGAGCGCAGCTTCGTAGAGCTGGCGTTCAGAGTAGGACTGTTCCGGCTGGTTTTCAGAGCGGAAAAGATCGCGAACCACTTCAGAAATCGCGATCAGGTCGCCGGAGTTGATCTTGGCTTCATATTCCTGAGCGCGGCGGCTCCACATCGTCCGCTTAACGCGCGGGCGGCCACGAACGGTCTCGAGAGCCTTCTTGACGGCCGCAGGGTCGCCAAGCTTGCGCATGCCGACGGAGGCAATCTTTGCCACCGGGACACGAAGGGTCATCTTGTCCTGTTCAAAAACGATAACGAGCAACTCCAAAGAGTGACCTGCAACGTTCTGCTCTTCAATGGCGGTAATCTGGCCGACGCCATGCGCCGGATAAACAATGTACTCGCCCGTCTTGAAACCTTGGCGCTGCGCGGTCTTTTTGGTGTTCGTTGCCATACTCGTATTCTCTCCTGCGCAGTTGGCGGTCCGGGTTCGGACCGATGACGGACCGCGGTGCGGTCCCCTGTTCTTGTGCGACACGAACCCCGCAGAGCGATCCGTAATGGAACGCCTGTTGATATGCGGCGTGTCAGGGCTGGTCAGTCGACGTTTTCCACTTTAGAACCTTGATCAGTCACATGAGCTGCCGGGAGCTTGATCTGTCCGGTTGTTGATACCCGGGACAGTTTTCAAAGACTCCGTTTTGGGGGTTGTTCTCGTGGTTGGCGACTATCTTCCATGTGTACCACACTTTTGTGGAAAATTAAAGTACTGAGCTTTAATGGTGCCAAAACACCACAAGGGCCCCGCCCGGTCGCCACGGGCAGGTACCTGAAAAAGATGGAAGAATCGCCGTTTTAAGCAGTTCTTGTTTGTCTTGCGGCAGTCTGCCGCACAAGCAGTTTTCGCGAATCAGGACGCAGGATTCGGCGAAAAATACTTTTCGAACTTGTTTTCCTTGCCGTCAAACTCTTCAGCGTCCGGCAACGGTTCTTTTTTCTCAGTGATGTTCGGCCACTTCTCAGAGTATTCGGCGTTGACCTCGATCCATTTCTCGAGGCCGGGCTCCGTGTCAGGCAAAATCGCCTCCGCCGGGCATTCCGGCTCGCAGACGCCGCAGTCGATACATTCGTCCGGATTGATGACGAGGAAATTCTCACCCTCGTAGAAACAGTCCACCGGGCAGACTTCAACACAGTCGGTGTATTTGCATTTGATGCAATTGTCCGTGACGACGTAGGTCATCGCTATCCTCATTCGGCGCCGGGCAGCCTGCAGCCGATTTGCGCAAGGCCCTGGCGGTCAGTTTCGTGCCGCTCTCGCAAAGAAGGCGCACGTATAACGTCTGGTGCAGATGTTGGGTATCGTTTTTGTCAAACGGGCGCAAGCGCTCTGGATGACGCAGTCCGGGCCTGAAAGAGAAAGTTTTTCTGTTTTCCGGGCTTTGTCAGGAAACAGCGTCAATCGCCGCCGCGGAACGCGTCGATTTTCCGCCGCTCGCGCTTGGTCGGGCGACCGGCACCAGCCTCGCGCTGTGCAGGCGCAGGTGGCGGCGGGGCATCCTTCGGCGGGGGAGGCGGCGACAGATCCTCGTAAAGCTTGCGAGCCTCTTCATAGGGACCGCGCCTGGTGCCCAGGGCAAGGATCTTGAGGACGAGGATACGGCGATCCAGGCCGATGGTCAGAACGTCGCCGGTTCGGACAGTCTTGCTGGCGGAATCGATCTTGTCCTTGTTCACCCGGACATGACCGGATGTCGCCAGCTTCTGGGCAAGAGAGCGGGATTTGGTGACCCTGGCGTACCAGAGCCACTTGTCGATGCGCAGGCTGCCGGCGGCAGCATTGTTTTCAGGCGCAGGAATTACTTCTTGTCCTTGCTGTCCATATTCGCCTTCAAGGCCATCAGGGCCGCGAAGGGCGAGTTCGGATCGATCGGCTTGTCCCTTGGGGCCTTGTCGCGACGGTTGCCGCCGTCAAAGCCCTTCTGGCCGCCATGACCACCACGGCCGCGGCCTTCGCCTTTCGGTCCGCCCTTGCCGTGACGCTTCTCGCCCTGACCACCTTTGGCACCCTGACCTTGGCCCTGGCCCCGGCGGTTGTCGCCGCCACGGCGCTGGTCCTGACGGCCGCGTGGACGGCGGTCGTGCCGGCCCGGACGCCAGATCTCGATGGTCACCGTTTCCAGTTCGGCTTCACCAGCAGTGATCTCAGCAGCAGCGGTTTCGCCTTCCGTCTGTGCATCCGGCGTTGCTTCCACGGCGGCGGTTTCAGCGGTTTCAACGGCTGCGCCTTCGGCTGATGCTGCAGCTTCGGCGGGGGCTTCCGCCGGTTCGGACACCGCTTCAGCTTCGGCAGTGGCCGGTTCAGAAGCGGCTTCGGCGGACACGGCTTCGGCCGTCTCTTCCGTAGCCGTCTCTTCCGTAGCCGGTGCTTCCGTTGCGGTTGCTTCGGCGGGAGTGTCCGCTTCGGTCGCAGCAGTTTCCGCCACCGGCGCCTCTGCCGGTGCTTCCGTTGCCGGTTTGGCCGCAACAGGGCGCTGCACTTCCTTGGTCTCGGACCGGTAGCCGAGGGATTTCAGCACGGCGGAGAAGTCCTCGCCGGCACAGCCGAGCAGCGATGTCATGGCAACGGTGACGGTGAAGCCGCCTCCGGTTGCGACCGCGCCTTCCGGCGGGCTGACTTCCGCATCAAGCGGCTTCCAGGCGATCAGCGGACGGATCAGGTCAGCCAGACGTTCCAGAATGTCGACGCGAACAGCACGCGGGCCACAGACGCGGAAACCGACAACCTTGTAAAGCGCCTTGTCGATGGTTTCATCAACCGGGATGGACGTGCGGCCGGATGCAGACAGCTGTGGCAGTTCGGCCATGCCGTTCATGTCCAGCGAGCCGTGCTTCAAGGCCCAGAGCTGTGCCAGCAGCTGGCTCGGCGCAGGCTTCAGCAGGGCGGGCACGAACACGGTGTAGGCACCAAAGCGGATGCCGTGCTTGCGCAGGCTGGCGCGCATGTCCTGGTCGAGCTGGCGGATCTCGTCTGCCGCTTCCTGGCGTTCCAGGATCCCGAGGCCTTCAACGATGCGGAACGCGATGCCGCGGGCAAGACCTTCCAGGCCTTCGCCGGCCTTCAGGTCGACAAGCGGTTTCAGCAGGGTGTCGATCTGTGCCTTGACCCACAGATCAAGCCGCGCCTGTACATTGTCGCGTGCCGGGCCGGTCAGATGTTCGTCGGCCAGCAGCAGCACGACCGGTGTCAGCACCTCTTCTCCGGCGACGAGCTTGGCCACGGGTTCCCCGCGCCAGCGGATCACGGCTTCGGATGTCAGCACGAAATCGGAGTTCTCGGACTTGCCGAGCTTGTCCGCACGGGATTCGATTTCAGTGGTCAGGGCCTTTTGGGCTGCGGCACGCACGGTCTTGCCGTCCGGTCCTTCAGCTGCCGCGTCAGGGGCAAACCGGAAGCCAAGCAGATTCCCGATGTGCTGACCTTCCACGAGCACATCGCCGCTCGATGTAATTTCCGCTTCCAGCATTGCGTTCTCTCTCAAACGTCGCATCAATACACTTGTACGCCGATCCACGAACCGCTGCGTCAGCCGCTCGTGAAGGGCGTCAGATAGTTTGTCTTCTATGTCGCGCGTCTCGCCCTGCCAGTGGGCCGGATCGGCCAGCCAGTCGGGACGGTTGGCGACATAGGTCCAGGTCCGGATATGTGCAATCCGGTTTGCGAGAGTGTCGATATCACCATCTGTCCGGTCTGCGAAGGCCAATTGACGCGAGAACCAGTCATCGGCAATCGCATTGTCCTGCATCAGGTGGGTGTAAATGGTGTTGAGCAACTCTGCGTGGTTCGCCGGGGCGATCTTACGATAGTCGGGGACCTGACACACGTCCCATAACAATTCGACCGCATTTCCGCCCTTTGCCATGCCGGATATTGCGGGATCGCGCAATAAATGTTCAAGAGCGGTGATGTCGTCGCCAATGGGTGCCCTTGCGAGACCCTCTTCGCGCGGCACCATGTCGAGGCTTGAGCGCAAGGCGTTTGCCGACGAAAAATCCAGCGCACTGTTGCGCCATTGCAGCACTTTCAGGCTGTCGAAGTGGTGGCTTTCGATCTGTTCGACCAGGTCGTCGTCCAGCGGATCGACCCGTCCGGTCACGCCAAAGGTGCCATCCTTGGTGTGGCGGCCAGCCCGTCCGGCGATCTGCCCCATCTCCGAGGCGGTCAGCTGGCGGTACTGGTAGCCGTCATATTTGCGGTTACCTGCAAAGGCGATGTGATGGACATCGAGGTTCAGCCCCATGCCGATGGCGTCGGTCGCGACCAAGTGATCGACATCGCCGTTCTGGAACAGTTCCACTTGTGCGTTGCGCGTGCGCGGGCTTAGCGAGCCGAGCACCACGGCCGCCCCGCCGCGTTGGCGACGGATGAGCTCTGCAATGGAATAAACTTCGTCTGACGAGAAGGCGACGATGGCCGAACGGGCCGGCAGGCGCGAGACCTTCTTGGAGCCCGCATATTCCAGCACGGACATGCGCGGCCGCGTGACCACATTGATGCCCGGCAGCAGTTTTTCCAGCAGCGGGCGTGCGGTCGCCGCACCCAGCAGGAGCGTTTCGGATTGACCGCGAACATTCAGGATGCGGTCGGTGAAGACATGACCGCGATCGAGGTTGCCCGCCAGCTGTACTTCGTCGATGGCGACGAAATCCGTCTTCAGGTCCAGCGGCATGGCCTCAACCGTCGAGACCCAGAACCGCGGGTTCTTCGGGACGATCTTTTCTTCGCCGGTGACCAGCGCCACCGCTTCCGGACCTGCGCGGTCGGCAACACGGTTATAGACTTCACGCGCGAGCAGGCGCAGCGGCAGCCCTATCAGCCCAGAAGGCTGGGCCAGCATGCGTTCAATGGCGAGGTGGGTCTTGCCGGTATTGGTCGGTCCGAGCACGGCCGTCACAGTGCGGGACCGGGCAGACGGCGGCAGCGGCAGGGTTTGGGGACGGGGCATGGGGAGGCTTGTGATCGGCTTTCTTCGGATCGGCGCAAACGGATGGCGCCTATATCTGGTGTCGCGTGTCTAGCACAGCCGGGGCGGGCATGTCCTTATTCTTTTGGCCAGCCGGTCAGGTTTTTGACGGTTGAAATATGTTGTGGAGAACGACTCTGGAACAAACCGAAACCGAATCGGCGACTCCGGACGATTCAGGATTTGTTCCCTACGACATGTGGTTTGCGAGGTGGGTAGAGCCACAAAATCCTGAATCTGGTCAAGAGGTTGTGTCGTTTTGCGCGGTTGTGGCTGATTTGCTCCGAATCTCTGTCAATGATTAATTTTCTATAAACGCGTATCATCGCCGGAGGGAGAATGCCGTTTACCCGGGGACACAGGGTGAACGAATCTTGGACGAATCGCTGATTCATAAAGGTTGCGGATTTGTTCTCACAAGATCTAGTGGGTTTCCGATGGAGCGGTGTCTACGCAGTTGGGCCGTCCTGAGGGTGAATTTGTCTTGCAGACAGGAATGTGTCCCGAAATGGTCAGCAGCCACGCAAGCCGGTTTTTGCGGTTTCGGTGCCTGTCCCGATCTGAAAATTGCTGCGCTGCACCTTTTTCAAAAAGTCCGGGAGGATCTGGGGTTCAATCGAATTAGTGTTCGTTTTCCTACAGTTACGGGCGCAGACGCAAAATTATTTTCCAAGTTAAAAAAAGGACATAGCTTCTGCCCCTTTTCAAGCGCCTCCGACCAAAGTAGAAATCTTGCCGAAACTGGCTTTTCGTTTTGCGTAAAATTAGGGGGAGAAGGCGTTTGGCGATAACAAAAATTCTCGTTGCTAACCGATCTGAAATCGCGATCCGGGTGTTCCGTGCCGCCAACGAGCTGGGCATGAAGACCGTTGCGATCTATGCCGAGCAGGACAAACTGGCATTGCACCGGTTCAAGTCCGACGAAGCGTATCAGGTCGGCAAGGGGCTCGGGCCGATCGAGGCGTACCTCTCCATCGACGAGATTATCCGCGTTGCCAAACTCTCCGGTGCAGACGCCATTCACCCCGGTTACGGCCTTCTGTCCGAAAGCCCGGAATTCGTGGATGCCTGCGAACAAGCCGGCATCACCTTCATTGGACCGAAGTCCGAAACCATGCGCCGCCTGGGCAACAAGGTGGCCGCGCGCAATCTGGCCATCGAGGCGGGTGTGCCGGTGATGCCGGCAACGGATCCGCTGCCGGACGACATGGACGAAATCAAGCGCCAGGCCGCCGAGATCGGCTACCCGGTCATGCTGAAGGCCTCCTGGGGCGGTGGTGGCCGCGGCATGCGCGTCATTCCGGACGAAGCGACCCTGGCCAAAGAAGTTCTGGCGGCCAAGCGCGAAGCCATGGCGGCATTCGGCAAGGACGAGATCTATCTGGAGAAACTGGTCCAGCGGGCGCGCCACGTTGAAGTTCAGATCCTGGGCGACGGCGAGAACGTGGTTCATCTGTTCGAGCGCGACTGTTCCATCCAGCGCCGCCACCAGAAGGTGGTCGAGCGCGCTCCGGCGCCGTATCTTTCGGCCGAAAAGCGGGCCGAGCTCTGTGAATATGGTCTGAAGATCGGCCGGGCCGTGAATTACCGCGGCGCCGGCACGGTCGAGTTCCTGATGGATGCCGACACCGGTGCCATCTACTTCATTGAAGTGAACCCGCGCGTCCAGGTGGAACACACGGTGACGGAAGAGGTCACCGGCATCGACATCGTCCAGGCACAGATCAAGATCTGCGAAGGCGAGAAGATCGGCACGCCGGAAAGCGGCGTTCCCTCCCAGGACAAGATCCGTCTCAACGGCCATGCCCTGCAGTGCCGCATCACGACGGAAGATCCGGAGCAGAACTTCATTCCGGATTACGGGCGCATCACCGCCTATCGCGGGGCGACGGGCTTCGGCATCCGTCTGGACGGCGGCACGGCGTATTCCGGTGCGGTCATCACCCGTTTCTACGATCCGCTTCTTGAAAAGGTCACGGCCTGGGCCCCGACGGCGGAAGACGCCCGCAAGCGCATGGACCGCGCCCTGCGCGAATTCCGTATCCGCGGTGTGGCGACAAACCTGGTGTTCCTGGAGAACATCATCAGCCATGCCGACTTCAAGGCCAACAACTACACGACCCGGTTCATCGACGAGACGCCGGCCCTGTTCGAGCAGACCAAGCGTCAGGACCGCGCAACCAAGCTCCTGACCTATATCGCCGACGTTTCGGTGAACGGTCATCCGGAAACCAAGAGCCGCGCACGTCCGCCGAAGGATGTGGCCGCGCCCGTCATCCCGAACTTCGGCGATGCCAAGCCCTCCGGCACACGCCAGTTGCTGGACGAATTGGGTCCGAAGGGTTTTGCCGACTGGATGAAGGACCAGAAGCGGACGCTGGTGACCGACACGACCATGCGCGATGCGCACCAGTCGTTGCTGGCAACCCGCATGCGGACCCACGATATCGTCAACATCGCGGATGCCTATGCAGCCGGTCTGCCGAGCCTGTTCTCGCTGGAATGCTGGGGTGGCGCGACCTTCGACGTTGCCATGCGTTTCCTGACCGAAAGCCCGTGGGAACGCCTGCACAAGATCCGCGAAAAGGCGCCGAATATCCTGTTGCAGATGCTGCTGCGCGGCTCCAACGGTGTCGGTTACACCAACTATCCGGACAATGTGGTCAAGTATTTCGTGGCGGAAGCCGCTGAAAACGGCATTGACCTCTTCCGCGTGTTCGACTGCCTCAACTGGGTGGAGAACATGCGTGTTTCCATGGACGCGGTCCAGGAAGCAGGCAAGCTGTGCGAAGGCGTGCTCTGCTATACCGGCGACATGCTGGACAGTGCCCGGCCGAAATACGACCTGAAATACTATGTCGGCCTTGCCAAGGAACTGGAAGCAGCCGGCGCACACATCCTGGGTCTCAAGGACATGGCCGGCCTGTTGAAGCCGGAAGCAGCCAAGGTCCTGATCCGGACGCTGAAACAGGAAGTCGGCCTGCCGATCCATTTCCACACGCACGACACTTCCGGCATCGCCGCGGCCACTGTTCTGGCAGCGGTCGAAGCGGGCGCCGACGCGGTGGACGCAGCCATGGACGCGCTGTCCGGCCTGACCTCCCAGCCGTGCCTTGGCTCCATCGTGGAAGCCCTGCGCGGTTCCGACCGTGATACCGGCCTCGACGCCAAGACGATCCGCCAGATCTCGTTCTACTGGGAAGCGGTGCGGACCCAATATCGTGCCTTCGAAAGCGACCTGCGCTTCGGGGCATCGGAAGTCTACCTGCACGAAATGCCGGGCGGCCAGTTCACCAACCTCAAGGAACAGGCCCGTTCGCTTGGCCTGGAAACCCGCTGGCACGAAGTGGCGCAGGCCTATGCCGACGTCAACATGATGTTTGGTGACATCGTCAAGGTGACCCCGTCTTCCAAGGTCGTCGGCGACATGGCGCTGATGATGGTCAGCCAGGGGCTGAGCGTTGCGGAGGTCGAGGATCCGGCGAAGGACGTCGCGTTCCCCGACAGCGTCGTCAAGATGCTGCACGGTGACCTCGGCCAGTCTCCGGGTGGATGGCCGGAAGCGCTTCAGAAGAAGGTTCTGAAGGGCGAAACCCCGATCACCGTGCGGCCGGGGTCGCTCCTGAAGGATGCTGATCTGGATGCGGAGCGAAAGACTGTTTCCGACAAGACCGGCCACGGCATCAGCAACACCGAGCTTGCCTCCTATCTGATGTACCCGAAGGTGTTCACCGACTTCGACAAGGCCCAGCAGCAATATGGTCCGACGTCCGTCCTGCCGACCCCGGTCTATTTCTACGGCCTGGAACCGGGTGACGAGATCTCCGTCGATCTGGAAGCCGGCAAGACGCTGGTGATCCGCTGCCAGGCGATCGGCGAGACCGACGAGAAGGGCGAGAAGAAGGTCTTCTTCGAGCTCAACGGCCAGCCGCGCAACGTCAAGGTTCCGGACCGCGCCCATGGCGCCACCGGAGCTGCCGCAATGCGCAAGGCCGAGGACGGCAACGCGGCGCATGTCGGAGCACCGATGCCGGGCGTCATTTCCACGGTGGCGATCACCGCCGGTCAGGATGTCACCGCCGGTGATGTGCTGGTCTCCATCGAAGCCATGAAAATGGAAACCGCACTCCACGCCGAACGCGACGGCAAGGTCAAGGAAGTCCTGGTCTCACCAGGTTCGCAGATCGACGCCAAGGACCTTCTGGTGGTCTTCGAAAGCTAAGATGCTGGCGACAGCATCAACCAAAGGCCGTCCGGATCCATTCCGGGCGGCCTTTTTGTGTCCACTTAGCTCGTCATTCCGGACAAGCGCGGCGGTGCCGCGTGCAGATCCAGGAGCCAGATATCATTCGCGCTTCAAGCGCGTCTTTCTTCCAGCTTGAGTGTTCGCTGCGCTCACGCTGACATCTGGTTTCCAGATCTGCGTGCAGCCTCGCTGCACTTGTCCGGAATGACGGTGGACGAGAGGCGGATTGTCTTCCTGGTCAGCCTCGTTCCCGGGCCATTTCCAGCAGCTTGCGGACAGTGTTGAGGTTTCTGGCGGTGCCGGGTTTCAGGGCCGGGAACTTCAATTTGGAGGGACCAGAGCCGTCAGGGTAACGGACGACGATTTCACGTCCAAGGACGACGGCCTCTTCGCCATCGGGTGCTACCATCGCCTCGAGGGCATCGGAGGGAGCAGCCTCCGGCAGAAAGTTCACCAGTACGCGGTTTGGCGGGGCGTCCGGAAACGGCATTTGCGCGCAAAGAGTTTCGAGTTCCGGGATGGTCCGAAGCATGACGCCCGGCGTCTTGCCGAAATAAGCCGTGAGGACTTCGGTGAGTCGGCACAGAACGTCCTCGGCTTCCAGATCTGACGTGAAGACAAGATTTCCGCTCTGTATATAGGTGGCAACAGCTTGAAGGCCGATGTCCTCAGCCATGGACCGAAGATCCGCCATCGGCAGCTTTCCGGTTCCGCCGACATTCACGGCGCGGAGCAGGGCGACAAAGACAGTCATCGTGGTGTCCCGGTGGTTTCTGTTTCGCCGCATAGACAGCCTTATTCGCAAGCGTTGCGCAATCGGCGTCATTAAAAGATTGGGTGCTTGCGACACTCATTTCAAAAGCCGTTCGGGATTATCTGGGGCGACTTTTGTTACTCTTTCGTCTGTCACCGGAGGTGAGACGCGCAAGGGGAGCCCGGTGACAATTGTTGCAGAATTCGAGGCGCCTGAGCCCCAGCCACTGTCGTTCCGGATCTGCGCACGGCTTCGCCTTGCTTGTCCGGAATGACGGTGGAGGCAGTTCAGGGTCTCGTTAAAGCAATGTCTTGCCGGGGTATCGGGTCTGATACGCCGGTTATTCCGCTGCCTTCAGCATGCCGTGGCAAACCGGGGCGGCGGCCGTGCCGATCCAGAGGTCCAGAAAACGGTCGAGCCATTTCCGAACAGCGGGATCGTAAACGAAGCGTCCGGCAAAATGGTCGCGGCGTTGCTGGGCGCCGGGCAGCTCCATGCGCGGGGCACCCTTGGTCGTCCAGCGGACCATCATCTGGTGGGTCAGTTCCGGGTGAAACTGGATGCCGTAGCCGCAAGACCCGACGCGGATCGCCTGGTTCGGATAAGTCGGTCCGGAGGCCAGCAGATCGGCGCCGCGGGGCAGGTCGAACCCTTCCCGATGCCATTGATAGACCTTTTTCGGCCAGTCCATCAGGGATTTGCCTGCCTCGGTCGGCTGCAGCGGATAATAGCCGATCTCAACCAGGCTCTCATGATGGCCCGTAACTGTGCCGCCCATATGCTTGACCATCATCTGCGCACCAAGGCAGATGCCGAGAAAGGGTTTTTCCTCGGCAAGCGGAACACCGATCCAGTCGATTTCCTTTTGAATGAAGGCATCGGGATCGTTGGTGCTCATCGGGCCGCCGAAAATGACGGCGCCGGCATGGTTTTCCATGGTGTCAGGGAGAAGGTCGCCGAACCGAGGCTTGCGGATGTCCAGCGCGAAGCCGCGCTTTACAAGCTCAAGGCCCACTCGTCCGGGCGAGGAATGCTCCTGATGCAGGACAATCAGGACTTTCGGTCGGTTCTTCACGGGATCGGACTGAAAAAGCATGGACTTAATATGAGGGAGGTCGGCACGAAAATCGAGTCCCGTTGCCACTTCATCCTGCATAAATACGCGTCCCGGCTGATTATCGCGTGGGCGATCAGTCCAGTTCGTCGGTCTCCGGGGCAGTCTGGGCAACCTTGTGGCGCAGGGTCATGCGATCGCGTGTGGAGACCCCGAGAAGTTCGGCAACCCGCCAGATTGTGTTGTCCTCGAACTCGTGCACGTGGCCGTCGGCATAGACGATTTCCCACATCATCTCGACGATCGCGAGGCGCTCTTCCTCGTCGGTTGTGCGCTTCAGCACCGATGTGAAGCCGTACAGATCGACCGCTTCCTCGTCGCGCTGCTTGGCGGCGGCGATCAGTTCGGTGGTTTCCTTGTCCGTCAGGTCATAGTGCTTGCGCAGGATTTCCCGCAGCTTCGAGCTTTCGCTTTCCTCGATCACACCGTCGATATCGATCAGGTGAAACAAGAGAGCCGCCGCAGCCAGGCGCTTGTCGTCTTCGGCGAAGGTCTTTTCTCCGCTGTCACCAAAGGTCAGCTCCCGAACAAAACTTTTCAGCGCATTGAGCATGTCTGTCGTTCCTGTTGCCTGGCCCCCCAAACAGGCCGGCTTTTATTGCTATACCATTCCCTCTTTACCATCAAAGGGTTGATGTCGGCTTTAAGACTTTGAGATGGGAATCAAATCCGGCATTTATAAGTCAACTTTTTGGAACTGTTCTAAACTATTGATTTTTTTGGAATTATAACTTGACTTCCTGCCTCATGAAATGGTTTCCCTCTCCCTGCGGCGCGTGTTTCCGCGCCACAAAATCATTCAGGTTTCGCCCAGAGACGGTCCACGCGCACTGCGGGCGACACATATTACGGGATGGATCAATGAATACTTTCAAGCTTGGCCTTCTGGCCGCTTCTGCCCTTTTCGTCACACCGGCCCTGGCTGCAGCACCTTCCGACGTTCTGTCGACCTACGGCGACATCGCCCAGGCGAAATATGCGGACTCGCTCGCAACGGCCAAGACGCTCAAGACCGCGATCGACAAGCTCGTAACTGAGCCGACCGAAGCAAACCTGGAAGCCGCGCGCACCGCCTGGAAGGAAGCACGCGACCCTTACCAGCAGACAGAGGCGTACCGTTTCGGCAACGCCATTGTCGACGATTGGGAAGGCAAGGTGAATGCATGGCCGCTCGACGAAGGCCTGATCGACTATGTTGACGCGTCCTACGGTGATGAATCGGAAGAAAACGATCTCTACGTCGCCAACGTGATCGCGAATCCGTCACTCAAGGTCGGTGGCGAAACCATCGATGCCACCGAAATCACGCCGGCCCTGCTTGCTGAATCCCTTCAGGAGGCTGGCGAAGTGGAAACAAATGTCGCCACCGGCTATCACGCCATCGAATTTCTGCTGTGGGGTCAGGACCTCAACGGCACCGAAGCCGGTGCCGGCAACCGCCCAGCCACCGACTTTGATCCGGCAAACTGCACCGGTGGCAATTGCGAGCGCCGCATTCAGTATCTGCAGGCCGCAACCGATCTTCTGATTACGGATCTTGAAGAAATGGCCAATGCCTGGGCTCCTGACGGGGCTGCGCGCGAAGAACTGGCCGGCAAGGGCGAGGCCGGTGGTCTTGCTACCATCCTGACCGGCATGGGATCTCTTTCCTATGGCGAACTGGCCGGTGAGCGCATCAAGCTTGGCCTTATGCTGCATGATCCGGAAGAAGAGCATGACTGCTTCTCCGACAACACCCACATGTCGCACTACAACGACGTGGTCGGTATCCGGAACGTCTATTTCGGGTCGTACAAGAGCCCGGTCGGCAACGATGTTTCCGGTGCTTCCCTGGCCGATCTGGTGGCGGAAAAGGACCCGGCGCTGGCAGAAGAAATGAAGACGAAGCTCGACGCCACGCTGGCGGCTTTCGAAGCCATGAAGGCCCGGGCCGAAAGCGGCGAAGCCTACGACCAGATGATCGGCGAAGGCAATGACGAGGGCAACGCCGTCGTGCAGGCCGCTGTCGATGCACTGGTTGACCAGACGGCTTCCATCGAGCGGGTCGTCAAGGTGCTTGAACTCGACGATATTGCGTTTGAAGGTTCCGACAGCCTAGACAACCCGGGCGCCGTTTTCGAATAATCGAACAGATCGTCAGGCGGCATCGGCCGCCTGACGGCTTGTCCGCGAATTGGGGCTCGCGGATTACAGTCAGGATGCGAATATGAGACTGGTCCCCAGACCGGGCGCCATGACGGGCGTCTTTTTGTGTTTCTGCCTGGCGGCAGGAACCGCTCTTTCAGATGATACGCTGTCTCACCGGGATGATCTGTCGGCCAAGGACAGGGTCAAGGCCGCGAAGGTTCTGCAGCCGCCGGCCGATTTCGAAGCCGCTGAAGCCTTTGAAATCATGCAGGGCGGGGCCGGGACGTCCCGAAAGCGGATCAACCGGGATGCCTATTCCCACTCCAATGCCAATCTGACCTTCGAAGAACAGGCCACCTTCAAGGTAGGCAACGGGCTTTTCAAGAAACTCTGGGCGTCTTCTCCCTCGTCGACACAGGCATCGGATGGCCTGGGGCCGCTCTATAACGCGCGCTCCTGTCAGGGGTGTCACTTGAAGGATGGCCGGGGCCGACCGCCGCGGGTGGGTGAAGACGCGGTTTCCATGTTCCTTCGCCTGTCCATCCCGCCTCAGTCCGAGGCGCAGCGTCAGGCACTTGCCGACAAGGATATCCTGCTGGTGCCGGAGCCGACCTACGGCGGTCAGTTCCAGACTTTTGCTGTGCCAGGTCTGCCCGGTGAAGGACGCTTCGATATCGATGTGGAGGAGATCGAGGTTCCGCTGGACGGTGGGGAAAAGGCTGTGTTGCAGAAGCCCGTCTACAGGATCCGAGATCTTGGATATGGCGACATGCACCCCGACACCATGATTTCTGCCCGCGCGGCTCCGCCCATGATCGGCCTCGGTCTGGTACAGGCCATTCATCCCGGCGACATTGAAGCGCTTGCGGACCCCGACGACATCGACAGTGATGGAATTTCCGGCAAGGTCAGCCGGGTTCGTGACCCCGCGACGGGTGCGTTAACGCTTGGCCGTTTCGGCTGGAAGGCTTCCAAACCCTCGATCCGTGCCCAGTCCGCAGCAGCGTTTGCCGGCGATATCGGCATTTCGACACCCGAGATGCCGGACAATTACGGCGACTGCACCAAGGCGCAGACAGCTTGCCGCGCCTTGCCTCATGGCGAACAGGCAAACCTTGGTGTCTCGGAAGCTCCGGACCCGGTCATGGATCTCGTCACTTTCTATTCGGAAAACCTGGCGGTGCCGATGCGCCGCGACGTGGATGATCCCGCGGTGCTGAAAGGCAAGCAGGTTTTCTACCAGTCGGGCTGTCCGGCCTGCCACCAACCGAAATTCGTGACCAGTCGAAAGGCGGAAAATCCGGCGCACAGGTTCCAGTTGATCTGGCCTTATTCGGATTTCCTGTTACATGACATGGGGGAAGCCCTTGCTGACAATCGCCCGGTGGGTGACGCCAGTGGACAGGAGTGGCGTACGCCGCCGCTATGGGGCATTGGCCTGACCGAGACTGTCAACAATCACACCCGGTTCCTGCACGACGGCCGTGCACGCAATCTGCTGGAAGCGGTCCTGTGGCACGACGGCGAAGCCCGACAGGCGCGCGACGCTGTGGTTGCGCTTCCGCCCGCCGACCGACAATCGCTTATACGTTTTCTGGAGTCCCTTTGATGCGCTGTTTGCTATTTGCCGCTCTCGTTTCCGGAGCCGTTATCGCCCAGCCCGCGTTCGCCACGGACTACGAGCCGAAACTCGACAATCTGATCGAGGCCTATATCCAACCGGCAACCGGTGCGTTTGCCGAAACCTCTGCAAATCTGCCGGACGCTGTTCGAGCGGTCTGCGCAAATGCGGACGAAGCATCGGTCGAGGGGTTCAGGACGGCCTTTTCAGACACTGTTCGGGATTTCTCCCATGTGCATTTCTTGCGGTTTGGCCCGTTGATCGACAACGATCGCCTCAGTCGGCTGGCCTTCCTGCCCGATCCGCGTGGCATCACGCAACGCCAGATCCGCAAGCTTCTCGCTTCTGAAGACAAGGACGCCTTGTCTGCGGCGACGCTCAAGGACAAGAGCGTCGCGGTTCAGGGGCTGACAGCACTGGAATTGCTTGCTTTCGACAAGGACAGTGCGGTTCGGCTTGGGCAGGCGGACGACGGCAAGGACTTCAGCTGCGGTTATGCTCTGGCAATTTCGGAAAACCTTGCGGCCATGGCCAGCGAAATCGCTACCGGCTGGCAGGATCCTGACGGATACAGCGAGGTGCTCTTGACAGCCGAAGGCGGCAACGAGCGGTTCCATACGTCGAAGGAAGCGTTGGAAAGCGTGTTCAACGCGCTGGTCACGGGGCTGATCATCGCGCGAGATCAGGATGTACTTCCGGCGTTGGGAACCGGCAAGGACAAGGCCAGGGCGACGCGCTTTCCGTTCTCGCGCTCCGGCAACAGTGTGGTCTATCTCAACGGCGAACTGCTCGGCATTCAGAAGGCCATTGCTTCCCTGGACCTGAAGGACCTGACGCCGGACGATTTCACCTGGATTTACGACACGCTCGACTTCGAGTTTGGCAATGCTGTCACTCTTTTGGGGACCCTGGATCCGCCCTTGCGCCAGTCCTTCGAAGAAGGCGATGCCTACGACAAGATGGTTGTGCTGGCGATCACGCTGAAATCGCTTCGCGACACGATTGCCCTTGAACTTGCAGGTGCCCTGGAACTTGCTGGAGGTTTTAATGCGCTCGATGGTGACTAAGCCCCTTTCCCGGCGTGGTTTTCTGGCAGCACTCGGCGGCCTTGCCGCCTTGCCGGCATTTTCCGGCTCGACGCTGGCGGCAAGCCTTCTGAACCGGGAAGCTTCCGACGGCGTGCCACTGTTCGTGAGCGCCTACAAGCTTGAAAACGGCGATTATGGAGTCGGTGTTGTCGACGACCTTGGACAGGTTCTGGCCAGGATCGGTCTGCCGGGACGGGGCCACGGCGTCGCGGTTTCTCCCGACAAGACCAGATTTGTGGCCTTCGCCCGCCGGCCCGGCACTTTCGCTGTCGTGGTTCGGCCATATCAGGATGTGGAGCCGGAGGTTCTCACGGCGGAACCTGGCCGCCATTACTATGGACATGGCTGTTTTTCCGCTGATGGCAGACTGCTCTATGCGGTCGAAAACGACTATGCCGTAGCCCGTGGCGTGATTGGTGTTTACGACATGAGTGGCCGTCAGGTTCAGCGGATCGGCGAGATCGAGACCCATGGCATCGGTCCGCATGACTTGCTGCTCGCGCCGGACGGGCGCACGCTTGTCGTTGCCAATGGCGGCATCATGACCCATCCGGACAAGGGGCGGGAAAAGCTCAATCTCGACACCATGGCGCCGACCGTGGTGTTCCTGGACCGGGAAACCGGTGATCTTCATGCCAGCCACGCTTTGGACGCTTCCCTGCACCAGCTGTCGCTCCGGCATATGGCGCTGGACGGACAAGGGCGGGCGTGGGTCGGCGGTCAGTTCGAGGGGCCGGAAACAGACCTGCCGCCTCTGGTTGGCGTGTTTTCGCGGGACGAAGCCCCCATCTTGACGGAAATTCCGACAGGTATCGCGTCAGGCCTTCAGAACTACATCGGCTCGGTGACCGCAAACGCAAGCGGTGAGGTGATTGCAACGTCCGCTCCAAGGGGTGGGCAGACGTTGTTCTGGAAGGCCGATACCGGCGCATTCCTGGGTGCCGAGGCCATTGCCGACGGATGCGGCGTTGCGCCGATCGATCAGGGCAGCTTTCTGATATCTGACGGCAACGGGGCATTGTCTCTTGTTGAGGATCCTGCCCAGCCGGCGGAAATTCTGGCTCGCCCACCGGGCATTTCCTGGGACAATCACATGTTTGCCCTGTCCTGAGACAGAGCATCGGACGGCCGGATCCTGCACCATTCAGGCTGTTTTCAGCCTGAATGGTGCCAACCGGGGGCAAATTCGGCAGACTTCCTGCTTTTGTCAAAATCGGCTGGCACAGTGATCGGGATCGTATGCCGGTCCCAGGGGCGGTATGCGGTGTTGTAGACCGATGTGCCGGTATTTGATCGTTCTGTCTCCTTTCCTGCGAAAGCGGTTGCTTCTGCTTGGGGACGTTCCGGCCCGATTGGTCTACATTGGGGACCGATTCGCGACGGGGAGACACTAAATGCGTCGGCTTTTGATCGGACTGGGCAGTCTGCTGTTCATGCTGGTAACCATCATTCTGGTGGTGCCGCTGTTCCTGCCCAAGGACGAAATCAAGCGTCAGGTAGTTGAGCAGGTGGACAAGCGCTTTGGCTGGCGCGTGCGCCTGGACGGACCTGTGTCCTTGTCGCTGTTTCCCGGATTTTCGCTGGTCGCGGAAGATATCGGCCTTGCCGGCGAGGCCGGTGCCGACGGAATCGAGTTTGCCAAGGCCGAGCGTGTCGAATTTGGGCTCGCCTGGGGTGGTCTGGTTTCCGGCAATATCCAGGTGACCGGAATTGCCCTGGACAAGCCGGACATCTATCTGGAAATCGGCCCGAACGGCACCACGAGCTGGGAGCCCCGCCGCGACATCAGCGACATTGGCGACTTGATCGAGGCTGAAACCGGCGACGCTGAAACCGATGCGGTGGCGGAAGCCACGCCAGCGCCTGCGTCTGAAGCAGAGCCGGCAGAAACAGCCGCAGCTCCCGAGGGCTATCTCAAGAGCATTGGTGTCGACAGCCTGCAGATCACTGGTGGCACGGTGACCTACAAGGCGCCGGATGCTGCCGAGCCGGTTCGTATCTCCAACCTTGATCTCAGCCTGCAGGCGCCCAGCCTGTCGGGTGAGGTGGATCTGACATCCAGTTTCACGTTCCGCGAAATGCCGGTCGCCGTCGCAGGATCCCTGACCAACCCGCTCGCTCTCATGGGCGGGGAGCAGGTTCCGGTGGACCTGAAAATTTCCAGCGGTGAAAACAGCGTCTCCGTCACCGGTCAATCCGGCCTCGATCCGATGCGCGCCGAATTGGCCCTTTCTGCAGCCGGTCCTTCCCTGAAAGCGCTTGCAGCGCTGGCCGGGCAGGACCTTGCCGCCGATCCGGGTGCTTTTGCCGTGTCGGCCAAGGTTGCAGGCACCGAGGCCATGCTGTCGCTGGCTGATCTCGACATCACGCTTGGCCAACTGTCTCTTGGCGGTGCGGCGGACGCGGATCTGTCGGGGAGCGTTCCTGAAGTCTCCGGCCGGCTGGTGCTGAAAGACGGTTCGATTGCCGATCTCCTGCAGCTGGCGGGCAGGGATTTGCCTGCAAGCGGCAAACTCAGCCTCGACCTTGCCTTTGCAACCGTTGGGCAGACAGGGGAAGAACTGCTTGCCGGTCTTGATATCACGGGGTCCGTACGTATCGCCGAGGGCGAGATTGGCGGACTTGGGCTTGCTTCGGCGGTCGGCGGCGATCCGGAAGCGGACCGCCTGACGAACCTTGCCATGGATATCGATCTGCAGGGACTGGAAAACCCGATATCGCTCAGCGGTGCCTTGTCCTGGCGCGGCGAAGCGTTCAGCCTGACCGGCGAAGGCGATACCGCTCGCCTGCTGGCGGGGGGAGCTGCGCCGGTTTCCGTGAGCGTGAAAGGCAATCGCGTGAGCGCCGGCTTCAATGGTCGGGCTTCGCGTGACGGTGCGCTTGATGGTGCGGTCAGCGTCGATACTGCCGACCTGCGCGGGCTCATGGCGTGGCTCGGCAAACCGCTTGGCAGCGGTGGCGGTCTGAAGCGCTTCAAGGCTTCGGGTATCTTCGGCGTTGCAGGCGAGACGATTTCATTCGAGGAAACACGGTTCACGCTGGACGATACGTCGGGTGAAGCCAACGGACGGATCGTCCTTGGTGGCAAGCCAAGCGTTACGGCGCGGCTGGATCTGCGGGAACTTGTGCTCGACCCCTATCTCGGCGGCGCATCGTCTTCGGGTGCAGGCAGCGGCGGTGGTGGCGGTTCTGGCCAGGCGTCCGGAAATTCCTCGGCTGGCGGCGGCAAACGCGGTGGGGCAGGTGGCTGGAGTACAGAGCCGATAGATTTCTCCGGCCTCAATGCGATCGACGCGGACTTCAAGCTGACCACCAGCGAAATCCGCTGGGACAAGATCAAGATCGACCAGAGCGCCCTGTCGACCACCATCAAGAACGGTGTGCTGACTGCGAACCTGGAAAAGCTGGCACTTTACGGCGGCTCCGGCACCGGTACGGTTACGCTCAACGGGGCGTCCGCAACACCTCAAGTTGCCGCGAAATTTGCTCTCGCCAACCTCAATGCCTATCCGTTGCTGCGTGATGCAGCCGATTTCAGCTGGATCGAAGGCAAGGCCAACATCAACCTGGATGTTACCTCCAAAGGCGGCAGCGAACAGGCATTGGTGCAGGCCCTGAACGGGACAGCCAACTACACGTTCGCCGACGGCGCGATCAAGGGCATCAACGTGCCGCAGATAGTGCGTGGCCTGTCGGTGGAGACGTTGCTCGGATGGCAGGCCAATCCGTCGGCCAAGACCGATTTCAGCTCGCTCGGGTCAACGTTCCAGATCCAGAACGGCATTGCCAAGACCGACGATCTGTCGCTGATCGGGCCGCTGGTTCGCATGACCGGCAAGGGCACGACGGACATGCCGGCGCAGCGACTTTCCTGGCGTGTGGAGCCGAAGATCGTGCCGACGCTGGAAGGCCAGGCCCCGCAGCCTCGGCGGAAGGGCGAAGACAAGAAGCTGGCCGGCCTAGGTGTGCCCATCGTGATCGAAGGTCCGTGGAACGATCCGCGGATCTATCCGGACATCAAGGGTATTCTGGAAAACCCGGAGGCAGCCTACAAGCAACTGCAGCAGACCGGCGGTGAGCTGATCTCCATTCTTCAGGGAAAGAAGGAACCGTCCCAGGAGCTGGTTGACCAGGCGAACAAGGTCATCAACCAGGCGACCGGCGGCAAGACCCAGATCGACGTTCAGAAGGTTCTGGACGGCGAGGTCGATGACGAGGAAGTTCTGAAAGCGGTAGAAGAAGGCTTCGGCCTGCCTTCCGGCCTTTTGGGCAACGTGTTCGGAAACAAGAAGAAAAACAAGAACTGACAGCACATTGGCGCAATGGTGCTGCGTTTCGGGGCCGCACCTTTGCTTTTGTCGTGGGACTGAGCGGGCAGGTTTCGGCAGTGCGAGTGATCTGGCAGCGGACTTGTTGTCCGGTCAGAACTGCCGCGCCCGATGGGCCAGTTCGACGCCGGGGCTGACCCGCATCAGCCGCATTTCTCCGAAGCTGCGGATCTCGCGTTTGCCAAGGTCTTCCAGGTGAAACTCATCCACCAGGAATTCCTTCATGGCATCCGGTGCAACGACGCACATGGGATTGGCGAATTCCTGCAGTCGTGCGGCAAGGTTCACTGCCGAGCCGAAGACGTCATAAACGTACTTCTGGATTCCGACGACGGAACCGACTGCCGATCCCGTACCCAGTCCGACACGCGCCCGCCACTTGTGTTGATGGCTCTGGTTTCGGCGCTCCAGGTAACGAATGAAGCGGACGGCGCAGTTGGCAACAGCGCGCATGTGATCCGGTGAGGGCTCGGGCATGCCTGAAACGGCAAGATAGGCATCGCCGATGGTCTTTATGCGCTCACAACCGAATTGCTCGGCGATACGGTCGAATGCGGTAAAGATGTCGTTCAGTTCTCCAAGCGTCACCGTCGGGTCGTGCTCTGCGGAGAATTTCGTGAAGTCCACGAAGTCGAGCATGACCACGGAAACGCTCTCGTAAAGCTGCGGCGTGACGACACCGAAGGTCTTGAACTCCTCGTAGACCGAACGCGGCATCAGGTTGAGCAGCAAACGCTCGACACGTTCCTTCTCGCGTTCCAGTTCGCGCGTATTCCGCTCTACCATGGAGGAGTAACTGTCGATCATCGACTCCAGTTCGCGGATCCGCGTGATGTTCTGGCACTCAACGACGAGGAAGTCCTGTTCTTCAGCTGGCGAAACGGTCAGGGCGATAACCAGGGTCCGGCGCTTGAGCTTGACGGAGACTTCTCCGGAAAAGCGTCCCTGCTCTTTGATTGCTTCACGAAGCTGTTCGATGTCGATATCCGGCAGCAGATCGGCAAGCGTGGTGACGGCTTCCGGCTTGCCGAACCAATCGGAAAACGGAGCGTTCTGGAACAGGAACTGGAGGTCCTTGCTGTTGACGACGGCAATGCCGACCCCGATCGCACGCAAGAGCTGCTGGTTGATGGCGGTGATGCTCATGTCGCACCGGTCGAAAGGATGGCGGAACGTCGCGCTTCGATTGCCGACATCACGGACTTGATGTCTGCAGGGTCGAACTTGTGTTCCACCAGCGTCTCGCGCAGGAGACGTGCAACTTCGTCAAAGTCCTCGTTTTTCAGGTCAAGGGTGGCATGGGTCCGTCTCAGCCGCTCTTCCGAGTAGCTGACCGGCCCGCCCAACAGATAGGAGATAAACTTGGTCTGATGATCGATCAGGCGGGTCATGTCGACGTCGTCGAAAAAGTCACCGATCTCGTCGGAATCGAGAACCTTGTCGTAAAAGGTCATTACGATGCGGCTCACCGACCCGAAGCCGCCGTACTTTTCAAACAATGTCGCAGGCATGCCGCAGAACTCGATTTTCAGAATGAGATCAAGAATAAGAGAGTAGTCGACTATTCTGGCAATGCAAAGATTTTGTGTCGACTATTCCTTTGCGTCATTCGTCAGCTTCCTCTGGGAAGCATGACGTATTTCTGTCGCCGGTTGCCTGTCAGATCGTAATTTCGTGCCTTGGATGTTTGCGAAAACCCGCTGCAGACAGCATCCGGTCGGTCGCCCGGCCGGATGTGCCGATGTTCTTCGGGGGGCGTTCCTTGTGAGCCGCCTATTTGGACAGGTCCTGAGCAAGCATGAGCGCGTTGCCATCCGGATCGTAGAAGGTTGCGGTGCTGACCATGCCTTCGATGGTCTCCGTCGCTCCGTCGAATTTGACACCGGCCTCTTCCAGCGCACTGCGGGCACCTGCGATATCGGCCACGCCGAAGACGGGAACCGTGTTTCCGGGCGTGGGTTCGGATTGTTCGCCCAGTCCCAGGGTCACGCCTTCGGTTCGGGTTGCCAACTCGCTCCAACCAGCTTCGTCCATATGATAGAGCAACTCGAATCCGAGTTTTTGCGCGTACCAGTCGGCACTTGCATGCCTGTCGCGAACGGAGAGGGCGAGAGTGATCGTATTATCCAGAGAAACGACAGGCATGAGACTTTCCTATGTATCAAAAGTATAGTAGCTATAAAATATGAATATGCAGCTTCTTGTCAACCTCACATCCAAAGCCTGGTCGCTGAAAATTCTGGCTCAGTTGCATGCAGGTGTTTCCGGTCGGCAAGCCCCGCTGATCGCGGCGACAGGGGCGAGTCGCAGTTCTTTTGCAGCAAGCCTTGAACATCTGTTCCAGCTTGGACTGCTGGAGCGGAACCCCGGCCACGGCCATCCCCTGCGGCCCGAGTTTCGGCTGACGGACAAAGGCAAGGCTGTTGCTGCCATGGCGAGCCGGATCGAGGAGATCGTTCCGAACGAGGATGCCTTTTCGGTACTGCGACGCAGCTGGACGGTGCCTATCCTGGCAGTAACCGGGGCGCCAAGCCGGTTTTCGGCGATCAAGTCAGACCTCGGACCGGTGACGGACCGGGCCCTGTCGAAGTCCCTTGGTGTTCTGGAAGAGCAGGAGTGGCTGAGGCGGGACATCGACCTGTCACAGCGCACACCTTTCCCGATCTATCACGCCGTGAATGCGGGTTTGAAAATCAATCAGGCGATCGCTGCGGGCGCCCGTTGACCCGGATGTGAACCAAAGTTCTACCCTGTGGTTGTATTTTCTGGCCTCAAAATGAAGGTTTTCCGGCCGCAGTCCACCGCACAAGGCTTTGTCCAAAAACAATAATTTCGAAATCAATGAATCTGGGCGTGTAATGACGCATCATGACTCTTCTGGTTCATTGCAGTTTCCGGGTGTAGCGCTACGCTTGAGTGGTCGAGGCGAATCTTGCGAGGCAAGCATGTCCCGGTCAGACGAAGAGAAATGCGGTCGCCTGATGCGCACCGCTTGCAGGAATGTCATCGGATTCTGGCAGCTTTTGCAGGAACCGGATGTTCACAGGCTCGATCATGTCAAACGCCTGCAGTATCGGGCCTACATGATCGGTTCCGCCCTCCATCTGGCAGACCTTGTGGTCAGGCACGAACACGCCCTGATCCATCTCCGCCGGGCGGTCGGGGAGCCCGAACTGGGCGAAGAAGCAAAACAGTTCCGCACCATGGTTCACGCGTTCGACGGTGATC
Source organism: Roseibium algicola (assembly GCF_001999245.1). NCBI lineage: Bacteria > Pseudomonadati > Pseudomonadota > Alphaproteobacteria > Hyphomicrobiales > Stappiaceae > Roseibium > Roseibium algicola. Next base: position 2,827,211 of record NZ_CP019630.1, read on the forward strand.
ATCAGGACGCACTGGATGCCAGGGCCCTGATTTTCAGTCAGGCCGTTCAGAGCGCGTTTGCGGATTAGAGACGGGTACGGTTGAGGTCAAAGGCCGAGTGCGGCGACCATCCTGTCGACCGCATCCTCCACCGTGCCGGTGTTTTCGATGCGGATCAGATTGGCGACGTTTTCCGGTTCAAGGTCGGCACGGCGCAGCCGTTCCTCTATTTCCTGTCTGCTTTCGCGGCCACGTGCGGCGAGGCGTTCGGCAAGGACTTCGACCGGCGCGGTGATCAGCAGAACGCTGGCGTTTCGGTACTTGTCCTCTGCGTGCTTCAATACCTTGCGCGAGCCATTGGCAATCACGGTTGCGCCCGCTTCGATTGCCCGGTCGTAGCTTTGCGGGATGACGTAGCCGAGCCCGTGGGCCTCCCAGCACAGGGCAATCTTTCCGGCAGCTTTCAGCTGATCGAATTCGGCGCGCGAAAGCGTGTCGTGATCCTCAGCCTCGACATCAGCCTGCCGGGTGATCGCTCTCCGGGCGAAGCTGACGTCCGTCCGGCCCGCCAGACGGGCCTTGAGCGCGGCCATCAATGTGTCCTTGCCGGCTCCGCTCGGGCCGACCACGAGCACCATGCGGCCGGGGCCGAGTTTTTCTGTCATGTCTGATGCAGCCTCAGGCAACCCGTTTGCCCTCGCGCCAGACGCCGCGCACGATCGGGATGTCACCAACCATTTTCACCTGGATGAGATCGGCCCTGAGGCCGGGTTCCAGGGTGCCCCGGTCTTGCAGGCCAATGGCCTTCGCGGGCGTCGCCGTGACCATGGCGACTGCCTGTGGCAGGGCAATCGCCTCGACCTCTGCTGCCAGCTGGAACGCAGCCTGCAGCAGCGAAATCGGCACATAGTCAGAGGAGAGCACATCCAGAACGCCCGCTTCGGCAAGCGCCTTCGCCGAGATATTGCCGGAATGGGATCCGCCGCGCACGACGTTCGGCGCCCCCATCAGAACAGCCATACCGGCTTCGTGAGATGCCTTGGCGGCTTCCAGCGTGGTCGGAAACTCGGCGATTTTCGTCTGCAGTGAAATCGCTTCGTCCACATGGGCGGTGGTGGCGTCGTCGTGGCTGGCGATGGCGATGCCGCGCGATTGGGCGATGGCCGAGAGATGCTTGCGGTTTTCAGGAGCAAGACTGCTGGCGCGCGCCTGGCGCTTGCGGATGAAATCGTCCATCTGGGCGTCGGTGAAGCCCTTCTTGCCCTGATAATAGATCTTGTAGGCATCCATCGACACGAACTGGCGCTGGCCGGGGGTGTGGTCCATCAGCGAGATCAGGCGGATGCTGTCGTCGTCCTCGAACACCTTGAAGGCGCTGAGCACGTCGGGTGCAGACACTTCGCAGCGCAGGTGGATGAAATGGTCTGCGCGCAGGCGGTTTTCCCGCTGGCCGGTTTCAATGGCATCCGCAAGCGCGCGCATATCCGAATAGCCAAGGTCCGCGTCTTCATCCATGCCGACGCGCAGCGCGTCGAACACGGTGGTGATGCCGGAACACGCG